>NC_011126.1:0-311902 GCF_000020785.1 Hydrogenobaculum sp. Y04AAS1 | reverse complement strand
AAAATGCCAAAAGATGTTATATACGAATTTTTTAAAAGCCATGAAGAGATAGGCATACAACCAGAATATGCCACAGCGCTTTTCATAGGCACGTTGGAGCGTATATTCTTATTCTATGAGATGGGTTTTATAGACGACATAGAAGAAGATATACAAGAAAAAGCTTATAGGCTCCTCCTTAGCATATTTAGAAAAACATCAAAAGAGGATTTAAGTTAAAAAAGACTGGGCTTTGAATCCGCCCAGTCTAAGACAAAGCTATGCAAAAATGTATAAAGACAACATCCCGCCAAAGGCGGGAAAAATAAATTAAAATACGGTTCTTAAAGCAAGTGTCCAGTCTGTGAAGGATTTGAGTTGATTGCCATTATTTGCGGTGGCGTTTTTCAAATCAGAGTTTGGAGATACTATTTGAGCACCTAAAGATATGTTTGCATTTTCACCATCTATATAGTAGTTAAAGAATATATCTGTCATAGATACTTTACCAGTTACAAAATTGCCATTGTAGGTATAGTAATTTTTGTTTTCATCTTCTTCATATCTTAGCACGAGTGCTGGTTTTCCTAAACCTACAACTTGATCGTATAAAAGCTGTGTTTGTAGGTAATACCCTTCGGCTTCTGGTTGAGCTACTGGTCCTGATGTTCCAGCTTGTGCATACCCTAAATCCTTTTGGTCAAGCCATGCAGCTTGGAAGTTTGGCACAAAATCCCCAAACTTTTGTTCCCACAATACGTCAAATGTATATGCTTTTGCTGTGGTGGAAGAGGTCTGGTTATTACATATACTGCTTGACGATATACCTGAGCAATCTATCTTTTGTTGTTGATAGGCAAAAGCAAATGTCAATGTGTTTTGTTTGCCAAGGAACGTATCTTCATCTACAAAACTTGGCGTACCTTTGTATCCAAGCATTGTAGGTGTAAATTCTATCCTAAAACCATATTTTAGATTGCTATTACCGTTTTGACCTGCTTCATAATCGTATTTACCATTACCAGCCATGAGATAGTACTTTATCATGGCATCCTTACCTATATCACCCCACAAGGTTATACCGGCATCCCGGTAAGCGTTACCCACATCAGAACCAAGCGTAAATGGGATTGTTGGATTCATGAAGCCTACGGATTTTCCCAATAACTTTGAACCATCAACGTCTATCTCGCCTATGCCGGGGTTGTAGTTTTCAAGGGGTACTATGAAAGAATACAAATCGCCAAGCGATACCCTTGACCATGGGTCTACAAACAAGCCCGCCATAAGCTGGGCTTGCGGCATAAATTTAAAGTTTATAAAAGCGTCTCTTATACCAGAAAAAGCCCCCGTTTTTGGACCTATACCACCAGTATGAGCTCTTGCAGAACCATCTGGAGCTAAAGCGTTATTATCTGCAAAATCAAGGTTTGCGCCAAATTGAACTATAGGGTTTATCTGGCCTGCAAAGTAGATTCTTGCGTTTTCTATGCTGAAGTTTGTACTGTTGTGGTCGTTGGTAGTAATGGCACCGTTGTTTTGAGCCCAAATAGCAAGCTTCAGACCTACGTTTGCAAACTCGTTGTCATTTGCTTTTAGCAAGATGGCATCAGCACTATAAAATGGCAACATAGCCATACCAAAAACCGAGAGTGCTAACAACAGCTTCTTTCTCATAAAAACCTCCTTCATTAAGTTGATGACAATATTTTGATACAATTTGGTATTAATAATCATTGATATAGATCAAGAAAAATAAAAAAGGAGGCCAGATGGCCTTCCAAAGCAAAGAGGTTTTAAACTAAGCTGCTTTTTCTATCTTTTTTATAGGCATGAATAGTTTGTACAGGATGTCAACCATCAGCAAAAAGGCTCCGCCTAACACCATGGAATCTGGAAGTATCCTTATCCACATCCAGAAATGAACGGGCTCCAATACGCTTCTGGTACGTGCATACCAGTATCCTACGTCAAAGGACTCTTTGAATTGATGAAATCCTACTACCATTGTTGGTATAGTGTATAGGCATATACCTATGGTAATAAGCCAAAATGCCAATTTTGAGAGTTTCATATCCCATACGAATCCTTCGGCAGCTGCTCTATATTCAAGGATAAAATATATAAATGCTATAGCTATATAGCCAAATGCTCCAAGAAGGGCAACGTGAGAGTGTGCCATTACAAAATATGTACCGTGTGTAAAGTAATTAACTGCAGGCTCGTTAATAAACATACCATAAAAACCTGCACCAAACCAGTTTAAAAAGGCAGACATACCAAGCCAGTAAAATGTCATGTTAAAATGAAACTTGTCTTTGTTTTGTATGTGATGATACTCTCTGTAAGCTTCCACCATTAACATCACCAAAGGCACTGGTTCAAGTGAAGATAGTATACTTCCCCACATAATCCAGAAGTTATCTTCTCCCATCCAATAGTAATGATGTCCAGTGCCTATAGTACCGGCACCTATTATTAGAAACATTTCAAAGAACATAACTGCATTGGCAAATCTTTGATTTACAAGGCCGAGCTCTACAGTTATAAAAGCCAATGTCCCAGCGGCAAACAACTCAAATGTGTTTTCCACCCAAAGATGCACTACCCACCATCTAAAATAGTCATCTATCGTATAGTTATGTATAGTGTGGGTAAATGGTAGTAAAGCTGCTATATAGAGTCCAGCGATGGCAAAAGCAGACCACATCATCACATTCAAAGATGGGGTGATTTTTTTGGCTTGTCTTATGGTAAAAAGTACTATGACAAACCATATCACGAGACCTATCAATACGCCAGTAGCCCATATCCTACCGAGTTCCAAATATTCACGGCCTTGAGAGCCAAGCCAGAACCATAGCTTATCGTTCTGTAAATATCCTTCTGTGCCAAGATATATGCCTATTAGACCTCCCACTCCTACAACAACGAGAGCTAACCATAAAATATCTACGAGAATTGGGAGTTTAAAGTCTTTTCTACCGGAAGCCAACGGAGCTATAAACAATCCTCCGGTAAGCCATCCTATTGCTATCCACAGCACAGCTAAGTTTATGTGAAACTGTCTTGCTACGTTGAAAGGAAGTAAGCTTTGCGGTATCAACCAGCTGTGTGTAGGATCGGCGTATAAGTGTGCAAGATAACCGCCAAACACACATTGTAAAAAGAAAAAAACAGGTACTATAGGCACATACTTTAAAACTTTTTTTTGCATATTTGTAAGTGGGGCTATGTCTAAAGCTGCTACTGGTTTGGCAGCGTTTTCAAGCTTTTCAAAATATTCGTAGAAAAGAAATATTACAACGATAGACGCAACCCATGTTCCCATGAATGCTATCAAAGAAGTCCATATATCGTCAAATGTCAAACCTAATCCTATTTTTGGTTCTGGTGGCCAGTTGTTTGTATAAGTGATATTGCTGTCTGGTCTATCGGTAGTGGCAGACAACGTTGTCCAATTCACAAAATCTACTATTTTTTCAGCCTTATCCTTGGGGACGACGTGACCCAACCATGCATAACGCGGATTGCCATTTACAATAAAGTTTACTATGGTATCTTTAGCTTGTTCAAAAGCTTTAGCGTATTCTGGTGTTACGGTGGTAACCGGAGATTTTAGTGTAGACATTTCTCTTAGATCGCGTTTTACTAAATAATCCACATCAACCTTTTGCTCTTTTAGAAGAGCCGCGTAAGGAGCATGATACTTCTCATTAGCGTATATATTCTCTAAAGACTGCACAAGAAGATGAAGCATCCATGCCGTATAATCTGGCCCCGTGTAGGCACCATTCCCAAGTATCGTACCATTGTCCATGAGAACAAATTCTTGAAAATAGTCCTTACCCTTTATTAGATCATCCTTTGTGTAAAGGGTGTTGTTTGTGCCTTGAACTTGAACTTGTTGCGGTATTGGGGGAACTGATTTTATCTGGTAGACGGTAAAAGCCAGAAAAATAAGAACCACCGTTATAGCAGTTCCCCATACAAGGAGCCACCATCTTTTACGCTCCTTTAATTCTACATCTTCCAAGCTTGTAGCCATAGCATTGACCTCCTTAATAAATTTAGCCTACCAAAAAGGCTCTTGTTACATATACCAACAGGTAAATCACAAACACCAATGCAAAAAGATTCCTATATATTTTTGTATCACCTCCTTTATAAAGAAAAGCAAAACTTATAACAAATATTGCAAGCAGATATCCAATAAGCATAAAAAATACACTTATACCTATAGAATTCTGAAAAAGGTCACCCATACCGTTGTGGCTGAGTATAGAAAGCAAAACTATACCACTTATGCCCGACAATCCTAACGCTATCCCTACAAATTTTTTAGAGCGATCTATGAATTTCAGGGAACAATCTTTCAATCCAAGCATATAAGATAACGACAATCCAAACACACTTCCGTTAGCCAAAAGATGCATTGCCAAAAAACTTTTCCAAATAAGTCCCATCATCATGATTAAACTATAGATAAGTTATTCATTATTTGCATTGACTGATATCAATGCATTCAACATTGAAAAAAAAGATAAAGAACATATGGAAAAGTTGTGAAGCATATTATAATATAGTGTATGAATGTTGATATAGATTTGCTAAGAAATGTTTACTTATTTAGTAAAGTAAGCGACGAAAATCTTAAAAAACTAAAAAGCATATCAAATATAAGAAATTTCAAGAAGGGCGAGATCGTATTTCACGAGGGAGACAAGCCTGAAAACATATATATATTGCTAGATGGCTTAGTGAAAGTGTATAAGCTTACAAACAAAGGCACAGAAGTCGTAATAACGCAGTTTAAACCAGTAAGCATCATTGGTGAAATGGCAAACTTTGAAAATATATCATATCCAGCTACTGCTGAATTCATAACAGAAGGTCAGGTATTGCAAATAGATTTTGAAGCCTTTAAAAGAGAATTTATGACATCTCCTGAAATATTGTTATCTATAATAAAATCCTTGTTGATGAAGATAAGAACTTTAGATTTATTCATAACTACAAATATGGTAATGAGCGCAGAGGAAAGAGTGGCAAAGATAATAATGGAATCTCCGGAGATTTTTACATCGCTAAAACATTCACAAATAGCTTCTTTACTAAATATAGCTCCAGAAACGTTATCCAGAATCATCTCAAAGTTTAAACAAAATGGAGCAATACATGTAGATGAAAAACATCGCATTGTGGTAAAGGATATTGCTAAGCTTAAAGATGTTATTTATAACTTTTAATTGCGTTATATTCCAAGAGCTTTCTTGATATCCTCGCTGGCCATCTCTATACTCCAAGGTGGATTAAAAGTAAGCTCTATATCTACATCTTGCACACCATTTACATTCATCACCGATTCCTTTACCCACCCTAATATGACATCAGATATGGGGCACTGAGGCGAAGAAAGTGTCATAACAATATGGACTTTACCATTCTCTACTTTAATATTTCTAATTAGTCCAAGGCTAACAACATCAAATCCCACTTCTGGATCTATAACCTGCCTTAATGCTTCATAGATCTCTTTCTCCATAAGAGCCTCCTATTTTAAAGTCAATACATACAAGATGTTAGTCAAAAAAGAAGCTGCTCCTGCAAGTAGAAAACCACAAGCTACTATATACAAAGCTCCGATGTTAAAGATTAAAGAAATAGTAATCAAAATCACTCCAGTTGAGGAAAAAGTATAATTTAACATGGACAATGGTTTCTTAAGCATATCCGATAGCATAGGAACTTTCTTTTTACCCACGAGACGAGAAAACCTATGAAACCATACTAAAAACGGCACTATTTTGTATAGGTTTGATAATATAAACATTTGCAAAAATCCTATAAACATTAGTATTCCAAAGAATAGAGGAGAATATAGCAACATCGGTACCCCTAGTATAATGAATATATGTGAATAAAACATACCGTTTATGTAAATATCAGCCCTCTTTTTTGGCTTATGTCTATATATTTCTAAAACTTGAATTAGGTAAATGCCTATTCCAGTCAACACAATACCAAAAAATACCTCTTTTATCCATAGTAATTTTACAGACATTGCAAAACTAATGATACCAAATAACATAGTATAGAAAGCAGCCTTTAAGGGTCTATCGCTGTATTTGTGAGCCAGTGAAAACATGGGCAATAGAACTTTGCTTAATCCCATTATGCTCATAAAAATAAATCCAAAAATCATAAATGTTATATGCATAAAAGCGTAATCTACATAATCTATAGATAAAAAATTAAACCTCATGTTAAGCGTCATTACTAAGCCAATGGCAGCGCCAGCACCAAGTAGTGTATGAGAAACTGTTAAAAATTTCACTTCTATTTTGTTAAGAGAAGAACCTATAATACTCGCAAAAAAGTTAAACAAGTAAATTGCTATGCTAATGAACGTAAATAAGGCTCCCAGCGCCAGAATATCCAAATTAACGTTATAAAACCCGTATAGCATAAGTATTATACCGGACTCATATATGTAAAATTGTAATTTGGCCAGAAGCACAGAAAATATAGGACTTTCTAAAGCTACAGGTAAAAGCTGAAACATTGCCCCAAAAATGGTATTTAGCACAAATCCAAGAAAAAATATATGAGCCAAAAAGGCTATTTGAAAAGACAAGAAATATCCTTTCAAAGACTCGAAAAACTGAAATATAAGAACGAAAAATGTAGCATAGAATAAAAAAGCACTCAAGAAATATCTTAATACTATGCTAAAAGGGGTAGATAGGTTTTTAGCTAAAAAAGCACTTTGGTTCATGCTTTTAATGTAAAAACTATTTTATATTTTCCGTCGGGTAGCTCTTCCATGCTAACGTTGTATTTATCTTCTAACCTATCAAACAATCCCATAGGTTTTCTGTGATTTATCATAACAACTTTTACATTTGATGAGTTCAAAAGCTCTAAAACTGAGAGCGCATTCACCATTGGTTCTGGTGGACCCTTCATGGATGTATCAAATTCATACACCGTATATTCACTCTCTTCGTATTTGTAAACCGGCACTGTGGTATTTGGTACTTCTACTCTTTCTTTCATAATAACCTCCTTAAATTTAAGGTAAGGATTAAGATCTAATTTTTGCTCTAAAAAGCATTGATTGTAATCAACGCAAAGATTAAATAATTTAAAATATTAAATAGTATGTTCTTTCCATTGTTTGTAAATCTAAAGGATAAAGATGTTTTGGTAGTAGGTGCAGGTATTGTAGCTTTTAGAAAAATAGAAAAGCTAATAGAGTTTAAACCTAATATAACCGTAGTAGCACCAAAGGCTATACCAGAGATATTAACGTTGCATAAAGAGGGTATTATAGATTTTAGAAAGAGAAAATTTAAGAAATCTGATTTAAGGGGGAAATTTATGGTGATAGTAGCAGCCGATGATATTTTTCTACAGAAACGTATACATAGTTATTGTGTGAAATACAATATACATTGCAATAGTGTGGATGAAAAGAATTTTTGCACGTTTCTATTTCCATCAATTATAAAACGTAGTCATCTTGTTATAGCCATCAGTACGTCAGGAGAAGCTCCTTCTATATCAAAATATATGAGAACAAAGATAGAAAAAATAATACCAGAAAACATTGAGAAAGTTTTAAGCACTGTATCAAAGCTTAGAAGACAAAAGAACCTTTCTTCTTCCGGTATAAACGATATAACAAAGAAACTTCTTGAAGAGGGTTAGATATATCTATCTTCCCACCTATAATAATCATCCTCAAAATATCTTAACCTTGTTTTCTTAAACTCTTTGGAAGAGAATAATACTTTAAACGGTATTTTATCTCCCAAAGTTTGCTGTATAGCGTATACCGTATCGTAAACCTCTTTCTCGTCCTTACCATGTATCATACAAAATAGGTTGTAACGCCAAAATTCGTTGGTGGTTCTTTCATAGCAGTGGGTAACCCCTTTAAAAGAAGCCATTATTTTTCCGTATTCCTCTATCTTGTCTTCTGGCACTATCCATACGGACATACCATTTGCGTTAAATCCCGCTTTCCTATGATTTATAAGCCCGGAAAACCTCCTCATAATCCCTTGTTCCTTATATTTAAAGAGTTTTTCAATCAGGATATCTACTCCTAAATCAAGCCTATTTGCTATATCGTGAAAGGGCTTATCTACAATAGGTAAGTCATACTGTGTCTCTCTTATTATATATTTATCTATCTCATCCAATCTGCCACTAAATATTTTCGGGTCTACAAAGTCTTCTCTTTTCATCATTTCCTTAGCATCTTGCATAAATCTTGTATTTATTTTAAACACTCTTTTGGTGTTCAATATTACATATTTGATATTTGTACCAATCTCTTTAATTAGTATTCTAATTGTTTCCTCTAATCCTATGCGTGAGTCTGGAGGTATAGCTATCGTAAACCATATGTTAAATGTATCGTTTCTAAGATAATTGTGACTTACTCCGGGATGTTCGTTGAGAATATATACCGCCTTTTCTATATCGTTGTCTTCTACAGCAACAGCCGCAAGTCCACTCTGATATCCAAGGGATTTTGTGTCGTATATGGGAGCTATCTGCCTTAGAATACCTTCTTGTTTTAATGCTTTTAAAAGCTCAAAAACATTGTCTAAATCCGTATTAAGCTGTTCGGCTATCCACTGAAAAGGGTTTTCTTGTATGGGTATATCTTGCTGGATTACATCAATTAATTTTTGTTTTAACACTTGCATAAAGCCACCTCCATGGATCTTAATTTATCTCTCATGTTTACCACCTGACCTACTATCATCACAGCAGGGGTATTTACTTCTATATTGTTGTGTAGTAAGTCTTTTAAATTGGTTATTATTATTTTTTCGTTTTGACTAAAACCATTTTCTACAAACGCAACTGGCTCATTCGGATCTCTTCCTGCATCTATAAGGTGCTTTGCTATCTCCTGTCTTGAAGAGACAGCCATTAAAAAAACAAGCGTATCTACGCCAACTATCTTATCCCAATTTATATGCTTTAGACTACCATTTTCTTTATGTCCCGTTATAACAGCGAAGGAAGATGATATCCCTCTGTAGGTAATAGGGATATACGCATGAGTAGGTAAACCAACGGCAGATGTGACTCCAGGTATCACCTCAAACTCTACACCATGATTTTTAAGAAACAAAGCCTCCTCTCCACCTCTTCCAAATACAAAAGGATCGCCGCTTTTAAGCCTTGTTACATCGTATCCTAAATGTGCGTATTCCAAGATAAGATCGTTTATATTATCTTGTTCTATAGAATGAAATCCTCTTTCTTTTCCAACGCATATTTTTATTGCCTCTTTTTTCGCATAAGATAGTATATCTTTGTTTACAAGCTTGTCATACAACACAACATCAGATCGCTCAAGGGCTTTTATTGCTTTTAGAGTAAGTAGCTCAGGATCACCGGGACCAGCACCCACTAAATATACTTTACCCATGACACTCCTCCAGTCTTTCTGGTAATCTGAAGATACCTGAGGGTTGAGGTACGGTTATCTCTTTTATTATTTTAAAATCTGAAGTATCAAGGATTTTTACCCTGTTGTCGAAATAGTCAGATATATACAAAAACCTACCATCTTTTGAGAACCTCATATGCATTATCCTTCTAGCAACCTTCATATTTTTGATGAGTTTCATCTTGAAAGGATCAATAAAGCTCATGTAATCATCGTTATCTCCGCTGTAATTTACAGCTATAAGATTATCTTTCGGCGAGACTATTACAAAAACAGGATATCCAAGCAATGGGATCTTATGCTCAAGAGTCCCTTTATCTATATTTACAACGCCAATGGCCCTTTCTCCCACAAGGGGCATAAATACAAGCCCATGCCACATGGAAAATAGTCCGTAATGAGGTATTTTTAATATCGGTTTTGAAACTGTTCCGTAGTGTATAATCCTGTATTTCATATTTTCGGTATCCAATATACCAATATCATCGTTCACAAAAAAAGACACAATGTATCTATCGCCGTCTAAAATAGCATCAAACGGCATAACCCCTACATTTTTTATGACTTTCTTTTTTGAGAAGTTTTTATCATCTAAGACAAGAATGGCATTTTTATCCATCAAAAGCACGAAAATAAGATGTTTGTATACTTTGATACCCACATTTCTAGAGCCTGTTTTTATGGATTTTATCAACTTTAAATTGTGATTGAAGATAGCTACTGTATCTGGATCGTAATTTGCCACCACTATTAGATGCTTTGTTATGTAAAAATCAATAGAGCTATTGCCCGCTTTGGTTTGAGCCACAATATGATTATTTCTTGGATCTATCTTTGATAGTACTCCGTCTCTACTAATCACGTAAGCATAGCATTTTCCATATTTTACTATGGCATGGTTCATATCACCAAGATGCTTTATCTCTCCAACATATTCTCTGTTTTCTATAACACCAAGAGATCCTCTTGATCTTTCTACTACGTAATATTGGCTACCAAAAGAACTGACAAAGCCAATCAGCAATGAAACGAAAAATATCAGATAAAACATGACGGATCCTCCATGGAATAATCGTTGTAAACATTGAAAGCTCTTGCCCTAGACCCACCGTTGCATATGTTTATAAATTGACATTGTTGACATTTGCCTGTTATCTTCCTTGGATAAGCATTGAGAAACTTATAAACGGGATTTTCTTTTAGTTTATTTTCCAAATCGTTATCAGATATATGTGCAAGTTTATAATCAAAAAACGGATCTGGCTTTATATAACCTTTGTAATCTAAATTAAGAAGTCTAACCCCAGATTGATTGCCTCCCCAATTTTTAAGATTTTCCATAAGATAATCAATATGGTTGGGGAAATGTTTTTTGAATATCTCGGTAAGGATTATAGCATCTTGTTCATTGTTTCCAGTTACTATTTCAAGGTCTGTTTCCATAGCTTTTAAGATAATAGCTTCACTTATCTTCTTATGTTCTTTTTTATCTACATAAAGGTCGTTGTTTGCTCTACCGCTATTAACCAAATGGGATATGTATAGCTTCCTAACGCCTAAAGACGATGCCAGTTCAAATATATGTAAAAGCTCTGAAAAGTTTCTGTTTGTTAATGTAAATCTGATACCCACTTTTACGTTGTTTTCTAAAAGGAGCTTTATGCTACCTATTGATTTTTTATAAGCGCCATTTAAGCCTCTAAGCGTATCGTGTGTTTTTTCTTTGCCGTCTATGCTTATACCAACATAATCAAAGTGTGTTTTTATAAGTTCTATATTGTCATTATCTATCAAAAGACCATTTGTAGACAAAGATACGTTTATACCATGTTCTCTTAAAAGCTCTGAAACATAGTATATATCATCGTATAACAGCGGTTCGCCACCAGATAGCACTACAAATTTTGTATTTAAATCAGATAGTTTTTTTACGATATCTTTTATATTGTTTTTATCAAAATAAGATGGTTGTTTTGCCTTCTTGGCAGAGGAATAACAAAATATACAAGACAGGTTGCACGAGTTTATGATATTCCATATTACTATCCTGCCGCTGAAAGGTTTTTTCACCTTCTTCTCTAAGGATGTCTTTATGTATTCACTAATCCGCAACATCAGTGGCTATCCCAAAAGTTTCTATTTTTAGAATATTCAATAAACATCAGCAAGGCGTCTATCTCGTATTTTGACAGGTGGAACTTTGGCATAACATTTTGCTTAAATCCCAACAGCTTATATGTTTGATCTGGGCTTAGTATCTGAGCTTTTATTAAAGATATGGGTATATGCTTTGCTATATATTTAAAAGAAGGGGCAAAGGCGGTTCTAGTGGGGTGATGACATCCCCAGCAATATTGTAAATACACCTCTTCACCTAAAAGGGCTGCTTCTCTTCTGTTTGAGTACGTAACGTAGTTGTATTTTCCAATGGGATAGGATGCTGGAAAAGATTTTATAAGTTTAAGAGTCGTTGAATCAAGTATAAAAACGTTACCATTTTTTGCATAATCGCTTACATAGGCATATTTACCATCTCCCGAAAACTGGGTGTGGATTATCCAACCTTTCTTAACTAGTTTTACATGGATGGGTTTAAAATCGGTCTTCTTTATTAGAAGTAACGTGTTTGCATGTTCATCAGCCCATAGATAAGGTGTGTTTGGATTGGTTTTAACAAAAAATCCAACACCTTTTGAAGGAATCTCTTTTATCTTTTTCCATTTGTAGGCTCTCCATATGGTGATTACTGGTTTCTTTAAATCTGGGGTGGCAAAGTAAAAATTTTTATCTTTATACCAAAAGGCTGCAGAAGCAAGATGAGGCATCCCTCCAAAGGAGGTTTGATATACAATTTTTTTGGATTTTATATCAAATACTGATAGTACGTTGTGATTAAATGAAGTTCCCACTACGAAATGCTCCAACGGATCTATGAAAAAGTCTTCAAAAGCAGTAGGAACATCGTAGTATTTTAGGTTTAAAGAGCTTGTGTTGAGAAAACCCAATACACTTTTATGCATTAAACCAAACACGGCGTAAGGAGAATTGTATAACCCATAGATAGCACTAATTTTGCCATCTATTGGAATTACGGCTTTTGGTTCTAATTTTTTGTTAAGGATTACTATTTGAGAAGGTAACCAACATGCTGATATTACCCCGTTGGAAAATAAGCTTACATTTCTTTGGTATAAGCATGCCCTTACTTTATAATCCAAGTATCCTTTTCTTATGTTGTATCTACCTATATATCCTGTCCTTGAAGGAATGTAGATAAACTTCCCATCGTTAGAAAACTTTAGCCCCCCATGGATGTCTCCAAAATTTATTTTGTTTATTACATGGGCTTTATTTAGAAACCACACCCTGTTCTTACCAGCTTCCACCAAAGCCATAAAATTTACTATTGTTCTATGCCATGGCTTTGGGTTTTGAGCACTTAACTTATACCATGTCTTCCTTATATCAGATAAACTCCAGGTGTTCACAGTAACGGGCGTCTTAACAAAAGCAATGAGACTTTCTATTTGTTTGTCTGTTAAATCTTTAAAGGACGGCATAAGCGTAGGAGGTATACCGTTTTTTATAATCTTAAAAAGTGTGTTGTCAGATTTTGATTTTAGGAATTCAGGAATTAATGGTGGCCCGGATAATCCCATTCTATTAATACCGTGACACTTAGCGCACTTGTCTTTGTATAAATCTCCCCCCAGACTTGCTGGAGAGGAGAAGGAGGATAGCAATGGACAGCAAAGAAGCAAGCTAAGAAAAATTAACCTAATTCTCATATTAGTAGATGTCGTGTACGGTGTTATAAACGTTGAACTTACCTGTGGGGGATATTACCCATTTGCCTTTTATCACATCTTCTAATTTGAATGTGTTTGGATTGTATATCAGTATAGCCCCTTCTTTATCCCAGTCAGAAACCCACAATTCGGTGCCTTGTTTGTTAAAATCAAAATCCACAAATCTTCCTTTGAGATCCTTAGGCATGTTGAACGTATGGACGACCTTAAGGGTTCTTGTATCTATAGCGTAAAATTGTCTTTGAAGTTTTTGATCTGGATTTAGAGTTCTATCCACAAACATATAATGCACGTGTGGGTTCGTCTTGATAAACAAAGAACCACCACCTTCTCCAGGTAGTTTTATTATCTTTACTACTTTCCATGCATACTGAGGGTGATGCTTTGGATCGGTGCCTATACATGCTACTACGCCTTGTCCGATAAAAGAAGAACAATAAAGAGGACCGTACTTAGGATTGTATATGTTGGCACCTCTACCAGGATGAGGAAGTTTTGGAGTATCTATCAATTTAGCTAATTTATCTTTTTTAGCATCAAGCACAGCTATTTTATTGCTGGCGTTGGCGGCGGCTAAGAAGTATCGTTTTGTTGAGTTCCATCCCCCATCGTGTAAGAACGGTGCGGCATCAACCATAGTAATCTTGAGATTTTTGAGATCTTTATAATTCACTATCCATATCTGGCCAGTTTCTTTTACGTTTACTATCCATTCAGGATGAAAGTAAGAAGCTACTATAGCTGCAACCCTTGGATCCCTTATAAACTTTCCTGTACCTACTTGATAGCCTACGGTAGATACAACCTTGAGCGGTTTCAAAGTAGATCCATCAAGGATGACAAATTGAGGTGGCCAATAGCATCCTACTATAGCATATTTATCCCTATAATCACCCTCTTTACCATGGTAAAGACTAACCTCTACAGATCTGGCATCGTAGCAGGCTTTTATCTGAGCTACTATCTTTGGGTGTTTATAGTAAAGGTCTATTAGACTGACCTTGCCATCTCTTCCTATAGAGTAAAAGTATTCTCCAGAAGCATCAGCCCTTAGTATGTGTAAAGCATGTCCGGTTTTTAATATGGCTACTGGTTTTTTGGTGGCATCATCAATTATAGCGGCTTCATTCGCCGAACGGAGCACGACACCCATATAATTTGATATATCTTTATTGGTTAACGGAGTTTTTGGTCTTTGGTTTACTGGCACTATGAGTTGCCATGTTTTTTCTATATCTGGAAGATCAAATTCTGGGGGACTTGGTGGAGGAAGCTGTAAAAACCTCGCCATTACACTTATTTGTTCCGGTGTAAGAACACCAGATTTTCCCCAGTCTGGCATGCCTTTTGGAGACCCATACGTAATAAATGTTTCTATGTTTTGAATACCAAGCTGTTTCATTTTGTCTGGTGTAAGAGCGGGTCCTATTGCACCAGTTCTAAGTTCACCGTGGCAACCGGCACACCTATTGAAATAGATTTGTTTTGCCATCTCGTACTCTTGCTTCGTAAGAGGCTGTGTATCCTGCTTTGCGGAATTTGGAACCGAATCTTGTGATACAGCCTCCTTACCAACGAACATGAAAGCCCCGAAAACGGTACCTAAGAGGAGAAACTTCTTTACCATAAAATTAACCTCCGATTTTTATAACAATATGATAGGAGCTAATTTTATATATATCATTGATACAAATCAATAGAAATAAGTGAATAAATGTATATATGATTTATCTTATACATTTTCCATCAATGTTTTCGGCTTTTAATATCAATTGATTTAAATCAATGAATATCGCTAATAAATCTCTGATAATAGACATATCATTAGATTGAAGGAGGTTTTTATGATATCAAGGCGCGATTTCCTCAAGAATGGAAGCGTGTTTTTGGCAGCGCTTTCTACGCCGGGATTTGGGAAGAAGCTTTTTGAACCTCTGGTGATAGTGGGTAATCCATTGGCATCATATCCAAATAGAGGATGGGAAAAGATATATAGAGATATATACAAACCGGATGAAACCACAGTGATTCTTTGTAATCCCAACGATACGCACGGATGTTATCTAAACGCTTATGTGAAAAACGGTATAATAACGAGATTAGAACCAACTTATAAATATGGGGATGCAACAGATATATATGGTATAAAAGCTTCTCATAGATGGGAGCCAAGATGTTGCAACAAAGGTCTTGCCTTGGTAAGAAGATTTTATGGGGACAGAAGGATTAGAGGGCCCTTTGTAAGAAAAGGATATTATGAATGGTATAAAGCCGATTTTCCAAGGGACGAAAATGGAAAACCCCCTTCCAAATACTTTATCAACCGTGGTAAAGATGAATGGCTAAAAGTATCCTGGGAAGAAGTATCAGATATCATTGCTAAAAGCTTAATAAACATAGCCAAGACCTATTCTGGCGAAAAAGGAAAAGCTTATCTAAAGGCCCAAGGTTATCCAGAAGAGATGATAGATACGATGGCTGGTGCTGGCACGAGGACACTTAAATTTAGAGGCTCTATGCCTTGGCTTGCAGTGTTGAGATATGTTGGACAGTACAGAATGTCAAATATGATGGCATTGTTAGACTCAAATATAAGAAAAGTTGAGCCAGATAAAGCCTTGGGAGGCGTTGGATGGGATAATTACTCAGAGCATACAGATCTCCCTCCTGCTCATACGTTGGTGACAGGACAACAAACGGTGGATTTTGATTTGGTTACATGGGAACATGCAAAACTTATAGTGCTATGGGGTATGAATCCTTATGGAACAAAAATGCCTGATTCCCATTGGTTAACAGAGGCCCAGATAAAGGGTATAAAAGTAATTGTAATATCAAACGATTTTATGGCTACCGCGAGAACGGCTGACAAAGTGGTGATTACAAGAACAGCTACCGATGGGGCGTTAGCCCTTTCAATGGCTTATGTGATAATGAAAGAAAAATTATACGATGAAAACTTTGTCAAAAGTTTTACAGATCTACCTCTCTTGGTAAGAATGGACAACGCTAAACTCTTACGAGCCTCCGATATTATACCAAACTATATACCAAAAGCCTTAAACCAAGCGGTGGTTTATAACCCTTCTAAACAAATGCCACCTCCACCGATGAAGCAGGAAAAACAATATATCCCAATCCAATTAAGAGATCAAGATATAAACGATTTTGTGGTATGGGATGTAAAAACCAACTCTCCGAAGGTAGTTACACGGGATGAAGTAGGAAAATATTTTGATATGAGTAGTTTAGATCCAGCTCTGACTGGTGAATACGAAGTTGAGCTTGTAAATGGTGAGAAGGTGAAAGTAAAACCTAATTTCCAAGCTTATATTGAGCTTTTAGAAGAAAATTATACGCCAGAAACAGTAGAAGAGATCACAGGTGTTCCAGCGAATGTGATAAGAGAATTGGCATTAGAGATTGCGAATCACAAAGGCACTACAAAAATAACCACAGGCATGGGCGTAAACCAATATTTTCACGGAGATCTTATAGTAAGGGCTATATTCTTAGTGGCAGCCCTTACTGGTAATGTAGGTAGAGAAAGTGGTAATATAGGATCTTACGCTGGTAATTATAGATTAGCGGTATTTAATGGAGTTGGCCAATGGAATGCCGAGGATCCATTCAATATAGAGCTTGACCCATCAAAGCTTGCAAAGGTTAAATTTTACTGGAAAGGGGAATCTCAGCACTATTTTGCAGACGGTGATAGACCTCTAAAAGTTGGAGATAAAATGCTGACTGGTAAAACCCACATGCCAGTACCGACAAAGTTTATGTGGATGGCAGACAACAACTCAGGCCTCGGTAATCAAAAATGGGCATACAATGTAATGTTTAACGTCTTACCTAACGTAGAATGCGTAGTTACAAATGATTGGTGGTGGTCATTATCCTGTGAATATTCAGATATAATCCTTGGTGTAGACGCATGGGACGAAAATAGATTTTGGGATATATCTGGATCCTGCACAAATCCATTTTTCCTCGTGTGGCCTCGCACAAAACAAAAACGTCTGTTTGATACCAAGAACGATATAGAAACGTATGCTCTTGTTGCCAAAAGGCTCAGTGAGCTTACCGGCGATAAGAGATTTAAGGAATACTGGCATTTTGTATTTGAAGAAAAACCAGAGGTATATATCCAGCGCATTATAAATGCTTCCTCTAACCTAAAAGGTTATAAGATAGAAGAAGTGGCTGCTAAAGCAGAACAAGGTATACCGTCTCTTGTGATGACAAGGTTTTATCCAAAATTTATAGGCTACGATCAGACTGTGGATGGTAAGCCTTGGTATACAAAAACCGGAAGACTGGAATTTTATAGAGAAGAAGATACATTTATCAACGTAGGGGAAAATCTTATAGTTCATAGAGAAGCTATAGATTCAACACCCTATGAACCCAATACAATAGTAATAGCCAAAAAACACCCTCTTTTAAGACCGTTAGATCCTAAGAGCTACGGATTGTCCTCTGAAGAGATGCTAAAGGATACAGAGCTAAGACAAGCAAGAGCTGTATTTATAAGTCCAGCTAAGCTAAAGGATACAAAACATCCTTTAAGGGTAAGTTTTGGAGCTACTCACATCGTTCATACGCCTAAATTTAGGCATACTACACATTCCGCTACCGGAGACGTGGATATAGTTGCTTTACTGTTTGGCCCATACGGTGATATGTATAGACACGATAAAAGAACTCCTTATGTAGTAGATGCGTTTATAGAAATAAACACACACGATTTGCAAAAACTTGGTATAAATGATGGAGATTACGTATGGGTGGATGCCGATCCTCAAGATAGACCGTTTATAGGATGGCAAAATAAACCAGAAGAATATGAGGTGGCAAGACTATTGCTAAGAGTTAGAGGAAGCTTTAGCACACCGCCGGGCTTGGCAAAAATCTGGTTTAACATGTATGGATCTTCTCATGGTAGTGTAAAAGGAACCAAGGTAAATAAAAACGGCTTAGCCGAAAATCCGGTTACCGGATATCAATCTTTTTACAGAAGAGGGTCTCAGCAAAGCGTTACAAGAGGATGGTTAAACCCTACACTGATGGGAGATACGTTGGTGAGAAAAGATCTGTTTGGGCAGACCTTAAATAAAGGGTTTATGCTTGATGTTTATTGTCCAACAGGGGCTCCAAGGGAGGGGTTTGCAAAGATAACAAAAGCTGAAAACGGCGGAATAGGTAATGTAGGTTTGTGGAGACCTTTATCCATAGGCTTTAGACCGCAAAATCCAAACAAATATTTCAAGAAGTATCTTGAAGCAGGTTATGTAATCTTTGTATGAGTCTAAAGGAGGTTTGAGCTATGCCTAAAGTTTACAATTGGCAACTTAATAGAGAAGTAGAGTATCTGTATGATGAAGCAAAACCAAAAAGGCAGTTTGCCATGATAATGAATATCAACAAATGTATTGGATGCCAGACATGTACTATGGCTTGTAAAACTACTTGGAGTGTGGGGAGGGGCCAAGAATATATGCTGTGGAACAATGTAGAAACAAAACCGCACGGTTTTTATCCACTGGGATGGGATGTTCATCTTATGGAGGAGCTTGATAAGGCCGGTGTTAAACAAGAATGGGAAAATGGGACATATAAAGGGAAAACGATAATAGAGGCTGCTCCTTCCGGAGAAAGAACGCTTGGATGGTTGCCTGAAGATCTTGATTGGGCAAACCCAAACATCGGTGAAGATGAAACTACGGAGCCTGTAGACATAGGTACAATTGTAGAAAAATTCCCAAGCCCTATATGGATGTTTTATTTACCTAGGATATGCAATCATTGTTCTTATCCCGCTTGTTTAGCAGCATGTCCAAGAAAAGCTATATACAAAAGACAAGAAGATGGGATAGTCCTCATAGACCCAGAAAGATGCGAAGGGTATCAAGAATGCGTGAGAGCCTGCCCTTACAAAAAATCTATGTTCAATCAGGTAGTCGGAATCTCACAAAAATGCATAGGGTGTTTCCCAAAAGTAGAGCAAGGACTGATGACTCAATGTGTCACCACATGCATAGGACACGTAAGGATAATGGGTTTTATAAATGAACCAGATCATATAGTAGAGGATAATCCAATAGATTTTTTAGTGCACGTTAAAAAGGTAGCGCTACCACTCTATCCACAAACGGGTATGCAACCAAATGTATATTATATCCCGCCTATTACGGTACCGCTTAAATACCTTAGACAAATGTTTGGTCCAGGTGCTGACCACGCTGTGGAAACTTATAAGAGAATGCGAGAAGGCAAAGAACCAGAACTACAGGCTTTACTACTGCTGTTTGGTGCCACAGAATATATACCCCATAAGTTTAAAGTAGAAGATGGATTTGTATCGGCATTTGATGAAAACGGTAAGGAACTTGTAAGAGTACCTCTTACAGAACCAATAATAGAAAGACCTGCTTACGATCCAAAGCTTGGTGTTACAAGGCAAGATATATCATGAGGAGGTGTAATATGAATCGCTATCTTTTGTTTAGTTTATTGATTTTTACTTCAATGAGCTTATCTTTTGGCCAAGAGCTAATTTCAAAATCCGTTGAAGGTGAAATACCTTTAAATCCCATGGCAGATATATGGAACAAAGCACCATCTACAACAATTCAGCTATCTGGCCAGGCCATTGTGGCTCCAATGGATCTAAACCCAGCTACTAAATCTATTACAGTTAAAAGCATACATAACAGTAAATATATAGCATTCTTACTATCCTGGAGCGATCCTCACCCCAGTACGTTTAGGGTAAATGATAAGTTTTCCGATGCTGTAGCTTTAGAAGTTCCATTAAAACCTGATAACACTACACCTATTACGATGGGAGGCAACGGCAAAGAAGTTGTGATACTTCAATGGGCAGCCTATAGACAATACAATATCACCAAAGGCTTTGCCGATATTCCTAAAATAGAACCCTACTATTACACTGGATACATCTACCCACAGGCTAAACCACCTTATGCCTATCCAAAAGATTGGAACAACAAGTATGCACAGGATTATGTTGGTGGTAAAGTACCTTATTGGAAGAATACGAGAGATACAAGCGTAATAGAATTTATAGCGGACGGTTATACCACAACTACTTGGAGAAAGCACCAAGAGGCTAAAGGTGTAGGTGTATATAAAAATGGCAAATGGTATGTAGAAATAATAAGACCTTTTAACATAAAGGGTGCTTTGAATCCAGAGTGGGGACCGAACTCTAAAACGTTTATAGATTTTGCAGTTTGGCAAGGCTATGCAAAAGAAAGAGATTCCAGGAAGGCTATAAGTTATGCGTGGATTCCACTTATAATAGAGGGTAAGTGATATGGAGAACGATGTTATATTAGAAATGAGCAAAGCTTTCGTTTTGAGCTATATCTCAAGGGCTTTTACTTATCCTACAGAAGATCTTATAAATACGCTAATAGAGGCTGTAGATGATCTTAAAGCGTGTTTAAAAGTGATAAATGTAGATTTTGATGTTATCGAGATTGAGCGTGTCGTGAAAAGTTCAAATGTAAGCGATTTGCAATATGACTATGAGAATATGTTTTTGTTGGCTTTAAAAGCCCCAATATCAGAAACGGCTTATGAGCTTGATAAAACTTCTCGAAGAGCTTATGAAATGGCTGATATTTGTGGATTTTATAAAGCTTTTGGGACAGAAGCTCAAACTGGAATAGAACCAGATAGCTTACCCACAGAATTGGAGTTTTTATCTATTTTGTTGCAAAAGAAGATTTTAACAGATGATATGGAAAATAAGCAAATATGTGATAAGGCTTATAAGGATTTCCTAAAAGATCATGTCGGAAGATGGTATGAGCTGTTTTGTATGTTGGTAAACCAAAATGGAACTATAGCTTTCTATAAAATCATGGCAAACCTAACAAAAAAGATATTGGATAAAGAAACATCTGGTCTTAAAATACAAAAGCTATACGATTACAAAGAGGAAACACTCATTGGAAGTACTTGGAACTGTATAAAGTAACTAAAGTCCCTATAGAAGCTTCCTGGAAAACCTATCAAAAACTTACAAATATTTTTTTGAATATACTATAATTAAAAGATGATGTTTCTTTGGCTTTTAAGCATAAATAGAAAACGGAATATTTAAAGATAAGGAGCCTAATATGAGTATAGAAAAAATAGAGTTTTTGTTTTTCCAAGGATGCCCAAACTCTGAACCCACATATAAAAATCTAATGGAGGCTTTGAAAGAGCTAAACATAAATATACCCGTAAAGAGTATAGATGTGAAAGATTTAGAAATCGCTCAAAAAGTTAGGTTTATGGGATCACCGTCTATATATGTAAACGGCATAGATATATATACAGACAAAACACCAGACCAGATATCATACTCTTGTAGGACTTTCAATATAAATGGTAATATAAGCGGTATTATACCAAAAGAGTTTATAAAAGAAAAACTGAAAGTTTTTTAATAACTCACACATATTTTATTTTAAATAATAGATTATAATTAAAAGGAGGTTTTTTATGAGCTTTTTAGAAAATTTAATGACTCAAGTTAAAGGAGCTTTGAACGATGCTTTGGATAAAGCTTCAGAACCAGGAAGAACTGCAAGACAAGTCATAAGGGATTTGGAAGAGCAGATAGAAAAAGCCAACGCCAGTATGGTAAACGTTATGGCTGAGTACGAGCTCTTAAAACAGAAAAAAGCTCAATATGACGAAGAGGCAAACGACTGGCACGAAAAAGCCAAAAAAGCACTTCAAGCAAACAGAGAAGATTTGGCAAAAAAAGCTTTAGAGCAAGAGCAAGAGGCCAAAAAGCAATCTGAAGTTTATCAAAAACAAATTGATGCTTTGGAACCATCTATAAACGAGCTAAAAGCCAAAATACAAGAACTAAAAAACAAAAAACAAGAATTAGAGTCAAAAGCAGATATGCTAAGCACAAGGTACGAAGTGGCAAAAGCCCAAGAAAAGGCTTCCGAGATCACCACTGGCATAGGTGATTCTCACGCTAAAGAAAAGCTTGACTCTGTTGAAGAAAAAGTCCTAAAAGAAGAGGCAAAGGCAAAAGCTGTGAAAAACATAGAAGATGAACAAACTGGAACGGATATAGAAAAAGAATTTGAAAACCTTGACAAAAAAACCACAGTAGACGATAGCTTAGAAGCTCTTAAAAAAGAAATGGGACTAAAATGATAGGACAAATCGTTATACTTGTTATCGTATTGGCAATAGGTATCATTGTATGGAAGTTAATGAACCTTCTCATGTTTGGGGCATTTTTGTTTGCGGTGTTTTTGGCTTTTAGTATAGGAAGAAAAAGGCTTCATACATGAAAAAATATATACTTTTATTGCTGGTGATATTTAGTTTAGGTTTTTCGCAGGTATTGCCAAAACCCTCTGATATAGCCAAAGAAGTTCAAGCTGGGCACTATCAAAAAGCAGAAGATCTTTTAAAAGAAGTCTTGCAAAAAGACCCAAACTCCGCAAAAGCCCATTATATGCTCTCTCAAGTTTACTACATTGAAGGAAAATACAACAAAGCTCTAAATGAGTTAAGCATAGCAAAAAAACTTGACCCTTCAGAGTCATTTGCCCATAAAGGTTATTTAAAAAATTACGAAAGGGATTTAGAAAAATCTGTCAAAGTCAAAAAGGGTACTTTTGGAGGTGCTATGATATTTTTCTTAATAGGTGGTTTACTGATAGTGGGGGCTGTATTTTTGTACATGTCAAACAAACTTACAAACAAAAGCAATCAAGATATAAAGACAAAGCTTATGCAAGAGCTTACGTTGTATCTTGAGAATGTTGAAAAGGTGAAAACAAAACTATCTATAGATTTGGTGTCTTTAAAAGACGATGATCCAGCCAAAAAAGATTTATCAGACAGATTAAACGAACTAAGCGAAATAAAACAAAATATGATAGATTTACTTCAAAAGCTTAAAAACAACGAAATTCAAGACATAGAAGGCTCCTATATATATTTTGAAAATCTAAAAGACAAGCTAAAAGAAGTGGCTACAGGTGTTAAAAACACCTATGAAAACCATGATGATCTGAAAAACCTTCAAAATACAAATACCCAGCAAAACTATCAAAACCAGCAACCTATAGGACCTGGCATGATGGGTGGTGGGATGTCTTTTATGGACTTGCTTGGCATGATGGCGATGGGCTCTTTGATGGGCTCTATATTTAGCGGTGGTTTTGGAGGAGGCTTTGGCATGGGTTCCAACTATTACAACGAACCGCCCATAGATAACACACAAGACATAACAAACCAAGATACAGACAACAACGTAGATTTTAATGGCGGAAACGATTGGGGTTCTGATGGAGATATAGATACAAATCAAGATGATTCTTGGAGTTAAATATGGAAAACTTTACATACCATGATCCAAAATCTGATTTTGATATAGTAGCTATAAACATCTTTTTAAAAGATGGTGCTATGGATGAGCCTATAAAAGGCCTTACAAACATCACCACATCACTAATGGGTAAAAAAACCACTTCTAAAACATCACAAGAGATAAACGAGATTTTTGAATCTGTAGGCGGGTTTTTGAGATTTAAAACCTACGGAGATTTTATAAATATATCGATAGCCACAAAAAAACATGTGCTAAAAGAAGCTACAAAAACCCTTAAAGAAGTACTAACAGATAGCATATTTGAAGAAGATGCGTTAGAAATAGAAAAACAACACGCACTATCTACTATAAAATCAAGAAGAGAAAGACCTTTTGATTTTGCTTTTGATAATTTAAGAAAAATACTTTACAAAAATACACCCTATGAGATATCAAGCTTAGGCACTGAAGATAGTGTAAAAAGTATATCCCTTGAAGATGTTAAAAAAAGATACGCCGATATATTAACCCAAGAACCTATAATAAGCGTAGTAGGAGATAACTTAGAAAATGAAGATATTGAAACTATAAAACGCATATCTGATGTTTTTTCTAAAAGCCAAGAAACAAAGCCTATAAATGTATGTCCTAAAGTAGATAACTCCGATGTACTTGATATAGAAAGAGGCGGAACCCAAGCTAGCGTTATGTGTGGATACGATGCTCCTTTGCCAATAGATAAAAATGAGTATTTTGCTTTTAAAGTACTAAATGCAATCCTTGGAAACGGTATGAGCTCTGTACTTTTTAAGATTTTAAGAGAAGAAAAAGGTTATGCGTATGCGGTAAATAGCTCTATTTCTACAAATATTTATTGCTCTAAGATGATAGCTTATATAGGAACATCTGTAGAAAAATCTCAAAGCGCTTTAGAAGACCTTAACGACATCATCAAAAACCTTGAAATCGATGAAGAGGATATAACACTTGCCAAACAAAAGCTAATAGGTAATTTTTCTTTGGAGCATCAAACGAGGTTTAGCAAATCTTACACTATGGGATATTATGAGCTTATAGGGCTTGGTAAAGATGCAGTTTTTGATTACGAAAATCTTGTAAACAAAGTCTCCAAAGAAGACATAGAGCATGTTTATAAAACATATATAAATCATCACAAATGCGTAGTGGTTAAATAGTGAAAAAAGACTCAAGGATATACAAATATATAAAAACACTTATTACCAACAAAAAATATCTTACCACAGAAGATATTATGCTTATGCTTGAAAAATATTATCATCTTCCTATAAAGATTCCAGGCGTTTTTTACAAATACAAAAAATTGATAAAAGACATAAGACAAGAGGTTTACAAAGAACGAAGAAAGAATAAAATTAAAGATACCAAAAAGGATAGGAGTAAGGAAGATGAAAGAATATGACATAGTTATATTTGGAGCCGGGTCTGGTGGTTATGAAGCTATGCTCCATGCCAAAAGATACGGCATGCACGTTGCTATGATAGATATATCAGAAAAAACCATAGGTGGCAATTGCCTAAATAGAGGCTGTATACCATCCAAATATATGAGATTTGGTGCTAAACTAAGAGAGCATCTTTCAAGGGGTATAAAATACGGTATCAAGATAAACAGCCAAGATATAGACTGGCTTGCTTTTAAAGAGCATAGGGACAACGCCGTCAGCGACATAAGGGAAAGTTTCAAAGCTTATGCTAAAAGCTTAAAAATAGATATATACTATGGAAAAGGTAGATTTAAAGACAACAACACTATAGAAACCACAAAAGAAGATGTAATAAAAGGCAAATATATACTTCTTTCTACTGGTTCTTCTGTGGTTAGCATACTTCACTACGACAAAACAAAGTTTAAAATATACAACACGGATACCATCTGGGGTATCACAGAAAAACCAAAATCAGTTCTCATAGTAGGGGCTGGTGTAGTGGGTGTGGAATTTGCATATATATTTAGAATGTATGATATAGATGTATATTTGGTAGATATTTCAAAAAGAATAATACCTTCAGAATCAGAAGATAGCGCTTCTTATCTTAGTAAAAAGCTTAAAAGCTTAGGTGTAAAGATATTTACTTCAAATACCATAGAAAATCTTATAGAAGAAGATGGTAAAAGAAAAGCTATTTTAAAAGACGGCACTATCATAGAATACGATATTATATTGGAAGCTGTTGGAAGGGCCCCAAACACAAAAGACATAGGTATAGAAAATACAGACATAGCTCTTACAGAAAAAGGATATGTAAAAATAGATGAATACGCCAAAACATCTGTAAACCATATATACGCCTGCGGTGATGTGACATCGCCTTTGATGCTTGCTCATAAATCTATGTACGAAGGAAGAACCGCTGTAGCCCATATAAACAACGATGCAGAAAAATTAGATTATAAGCTTGTGCCAAAGATTATATACTCAGCTTATGAAATTGCATCTTTTGGTATAAATATAGATCAAGCAGAAGATATGGAACTAGATTATGAAGTTGGTACTGCCACCTTTGCTAAAAACCCAAAAGCTATTATAGACGATGAAGCCGAAGGATACGCAAAGGTAATATACGATGCCAACACAAAAGAGATTTTAGGAGCAGAAATACTGGGACCTCAGGCTGGAGAGCTAATTCATCAAGTGGTACACATAGTAAAAGCTGGAAAAGACGTAGAGTTTTTGTCAAGATGCATGTATACTCATCCTTCTTTATCTGAAACTGTTGTTACGTCTTCTCAGAAAAAACTTTTATGAGGCTTTTAAGATGGAACAGCTTTTAGAAAAAGCCCTTATACTTCAAGAGGCACTACCTTTTATAAGAGATTTTTACGGCAAAGTTTTTGTAGTAAAATACGGCGGGGCTGCCATGGAAGAGGAGGAACTAAAACATTCTTTTGCAAAGGATATAGCCCTTCTTAGGTACGTAGGTATAAAGGTAGTGCTTGTGCATGGGGGTGGTAAAGACATTACAAACATGTTAAACAAGCTAAACATACAAACAGAATTTATAAACGGCATAAGAAAAACCGATAAAGAGTCTCTTGACGTGGCAAGGATGGTACTCATAGGAAAACTAAACAAAGATATAGTATCAATGCTAAATAAAGAAATGTCAAACATGCACGGGGCTATAGGACTCTCTGGTATAGATGCAAATCTTTTGATATGTACAAAATACTATCAAGACGGCGAAGATATAGGATATGTGGGAAAAGTAAAAACTGTAAATACAAAACTTATAAGGGAGCTTATACAGATGGACTATACCCCTGTTATAGCACCAATAGGCATAGACCCAGAATCAAATCAAATGTACAATGTAAATGCCGATATGGCAGCTACAGAAATCGCCTGTGAGCTTGGAGCTGAAAAACTTATATTTTTAACAGATACAGATGGTATTTTAGATAAAAGCGGTAAAACTATATCTTCTATACATAAAAACCAATACAAAGAGCTTATAGAAGATGGTACTATTACAAAAGGTATGATACCCAAGATAAACTCTGCCATAGATGCTATTTTAAGAGGCGTTAGAAAAGTGCATATAATAAACGGTAAAATAAAACACTCCATACTCATAGAAGTATTTACAAAAGAAGGTATAGGCACTGAAATATCCCTATGAAAGTCCTATCTTTTGTAGGATATCACAACAGCGGAAAAACCACCTTGATAGAGTATATTATCAAAAGCTTCCAAGACAAATACAAAATAGCCTACATAAAACACGACCCCAAAGGCCATGCTGTTTTTGATAAAGAAAACTCCGATACTTCAAGAATATTTAATATAAACCATCAAAGTGCTATTTTATCAAAAGACACGTTTGTTTTATACCAAAAGCCAAAAACCATAGAAGAAGCTATAAATTTTTTTAAAGATTACGATTTGATAATATTAGAAGGTTTTAAGTATATGGCTTTTCCTAAAGTAAAAGTAGGTGATATAAAAGAACCTTTAGAAAATATAGTTTATGAATATAACGGCGATAAAGAAGCGCTTAAAAAGTTTGTAGAAACTTATGTCAGTGGATTTTAAACTTCCAGAAGACCATCCGTTTAGCCTTTTGATACCGCTTGTAGAAGAGGGTAAAATTGACCCCTGGAGCATAGATATAGCAAATTTAGCACAACTTTACATAGAACAAATAAGAAACATGGAACTTCTTGATATGCGCATACCAGCAAATGCCCTTTCTGCTGCCACATTTTTATTTAAAAAAAAGCTTGAGATACTATTTCCAAAACCAAAAATACACCGTCAAAGACTCACGTTAAAAGAGCTTGTACAAATGTATGATGAATCTCAAACAGAACCCATAGATGAACCTAAAGAACAACAAAACACACCAAAAATACCAAAAGAAAGAAAAAAGTATACTCTCACAAAAGAAAGACATCGCTCTATTATGAAAAAACGCAAAATTCCTCTTCATAGATCCATATTAAAAGATGTGATAGAGCATCTAAAAGCTACCATAAATCAAAAACCAACGCTATACTTTTCTGAGATAGTAGAGAAAGACAAAGCCTCAGTCCAATTTACAGCCCTTATGTTTATCCAATACGACAAACATGCAGATATATATCAAAAAGAACACTACGGAGACATTATAATAGAAAAGCTTTAAATCTCTATAAGCTTCAAAACCTGGTTTAAATCTGGAGGTACTTCTATAGGGCTTTGGGCGGATTTCATAGCGGTATCTGGGTCTTTTAAGCCAGAACCCGTCAATGTGCAGACTACCACATCGCCTTCTTTAAAAATACCTTCTTTGGCGCTTTTAATAAAGCCTGCCACAGATGCAGCGGAAGCTGGTTCACAAAAAACCCCTTCACAAGAAGCCACAAGGTTGTAAGCGTAAAGTATCTCATCATCGGTAACCGCATCAATTTTACCGTTTGATTCTTTGGCGGCTTGGATGGCATTTCTCCAGCTGTAAGGATTGCCTATTTTTATAGCGGTGGCTATGGTTTGAGGGTTTTTTATAGGATAACCTTTTACTATAGGAGCCGATCCTTCTGCCTGATAACCCATCATAATGGGAAGTTTTTTTGATTTTCCTATAGCATGATACTCTTTATAACCTTTCCAATAGGCTGTTATGTTACCAGCGTTTCCAACAGGTATAAAATGATAAGTGGGAGCATCCCCTAAAGCATCTACTATTTCAAAGGCAGCGGTTTTTTGACCTTCTATACGATAAGGGTTTACAGAATTTACCACTTCTACTGGTAATATCTCACCTATTTTTCTTACTATAAACAAAGCATCATCAAAATTTCCAAGAAGCGCTATTACCTTGGCACCGTATATGATAGCTTGGGATAGTTTACCAAGAGCTACAGCACCTTTTGGAAGTACCACAAAAGCTTTCATACCAGCTCTTGCAGCGTAAGCAGCAGCCGAAGCTGAGGTATTGCCAGTGGATGCACATATAACGGCTCTTTTACCAGATTCGGCGGCTTTTGATATAGCCATTGTCATGCCTCTATCCTTAAAAGAACCTGTGGGGTTTAGGCCTTCAAACTTAAAATAAAGCTCCACCCCTACTTTTAGCATGTCTGGTATTCTTTGAGCTTTTATAAGAGGCGTGTTGCCTTCGTAAAGGGTTATAATAGGTGTCTTTTCAGAAACCGGCAAATATTCTCTATATGCGTGTATTAGTCCTTTCCAATATCCCATATCCAAATATTTTACCACACCGTTTATGTTTTATATACATAAAAGAGACTTACACCTTTTCTACAAAAACTGTTATCCTATCTTTTGTCTTATCTCTTCTATAGCTTGGAATTTCTTTGTTGCATATACTACATGTCTCATATATCAAAAGCTTAATATCTTTGTTAAGAGCTTTTAATTGATTTATAGCTTCTTTTTGTGTATCAAAAAATAGTTTGTTATCAACAACTTTTAAGCTTTTAAAATAGTCTTTAAATTCTGGTCCTACCTCATAACAGCATTCTTTAGCAGATGGACCTATAAAAGCAAAATAAGGTTTTTCTGAAAAGCTTTCAAACAGTAAAAAAGCATTTTTTAGTATGCCGTTGTAAAGTCCTCTCCAGCCAGCATGTATAGCTCCTACAAAGTTTTTGGATTTTAAAATTATAGGTACGCAATCGGCCGTTTTTATACCTACCTTAAAGTTTATCTTATCTGTTATAACACCATCGGCTTCTACGTTTTCAGTAAAACCCTTTATATAAACTACAACGTTTGAATGGATTTGTTTTGGTAAAAATACCTCTTGTGGGTTTTTTGTTATACCTATCTTAAAATCTTCAAACTCACCATAAAAAAGCATTAAGCTAAAGCTTCTTCAAAAACAACGCTTTGTTGATCCATGTTAGAAGCACAACATCCACCGCAAGAAGCACACTTTTTAACAGCTACTTCATAGCCTTCTGGCACAATATCCAAAATATTTACATTTATCTTTTCCTCTTGAGAGCTTAATGTTATAAGGTTTGTAAGTGGATCTATGTAAGAGATGGTGTATTCTTTACCGTCAAAACAAATATTTGTGCCTTCTGGGGGAAGTATATACTTTATTACATAGTTTATCTTCTCAAAAGACATGCAGCAAACAAGTTTACCACATGGACCTGTAAACTTTGAAGGAGACATGGGTAGGTTTTGCATTTGTATATCTTTTAAGTTTACAGATTCAAACACATCTATAAAGTTTGAACAACACGTCTTACATCCGCACATTCCAACGGCACCAAGCATCTGGACCGCATCTCTGGTGCCTATTTGTCTCATCTCAATTCTTTTTTTAATGGCTTTAGCCAAATCTTTTACAAATTGCCTAAAATCAATTCTTGTTTCAGCGGTATAAAAGAAGTAAGATTTTAAGCCGTCTATCGGAGTGTAAGCTTTTATAAATTTGAGAGATAGATTATGCTGTTTGGAAAGTTCTTTAGCTATTTTTATATAGCTTTGAGAAACTCTATCAAAGTGATGCATTTTAGATATATCTTGTTTTGTGGCTTTTCTTATAAAAAAAGAAGGTTTTACGTCGTAAAGCTTGTTAGATGCTCCCACCACCTTGGCAATATCCGTAGAGTCATCTTTGTTTATGATTACGTAAGAGTCTTTTGGTAAAACTTCATTTGCACCTTCCAAAAGGCCTATCTTGTTTGTGTCCATATATCTTATATATGTATACATAAACCATCTCCTATCCTAAAACATATTCTATCATAGCCATACGGACAAACACGCCGTTTTCTATCTGATTTGCTATCAAAGATTTATCTTTATACAACAAATCACCATCTATATCAACATCCCTATTTACAGGGCCAGGATGCATCAAAAATCCTCTTATCTTATTATACCTTTCTTTTGTTATACCATACATGTCAAAATAACTTTCTAAATTGTAAGCTTCTTTGTGTCTTTCTTTTTGAATGCGTAGAGCTATCACATGATGAGCCCAATCAATCGCCTCATCCAAATTTGTAAAAGCTTTGTCCATAAAAGGATAATCTTTTGGTATAAAGCTTGGATATCCACAAACACCTATATTTGCCCCTTCTAACTTGAAAAAGTAAGCTCCTGACCTAAACACTCTACTGTGGTAAACATCTCCTACGTATAGTATATTTTGATTTTCCAAACTATTTACTTTTTCTAAAAGCGTAAAAACATCAAGAAGACCCTGAGACGGATGCTCGTGCGTACCATCTCCAGCATTTATAAGGCCTATATCTATATTTAGAAGTGGCTCATAATCAAATACGATATCAGATGTACGAAAAACAACGATATCTATGTCAATCTTTTTAAAAGATAAAAGCGTATCAAAAAAACTTTCACCCTTTACAGCCGATGAAAAATTACCTTGTATATAATAAGTCTCACAACCCAAATTCTTGGCGGCTTTTTCAAAAGAAAGCCTTGTTCTTGTGGATGGTTCTTCAAAAAAAAGAGCACAAGATGCTTTGTAAGTGGGATATATCCTTTTTTCCTTAAACTCTTTAGCCCTATTTAATATAGTTTTGTATGTATCTTTTATGTTTTGGGCTTCTATTATATATTTCATATTAGCCTCTTTCTGTTTCGTAAGGCCAATTTAATATACCACCTATCATATTAAAAGCATCAAAACCAAGCTGTCTCAAAGCGTAAGTGGCAAAAGCGCTTCTGTTTCCACTTCTACACATTACAATATACTTCTTGTTCTTATCAAGCTCTTTAAACTTAAACCTAAGATCATCCACCGGTATTAGCACACTACCCGGTACCCTTATCTGTCTATACTCTTGAGGCGTCCTTACATCCAAAAGTACAGCGTTTGGATCTGATTCCAATATCTTCTTAGCTTCTTCAGGTGTAATCTCTGGTATATTAAACATCCACATTAAACCTCCAATTTCAAATATTATAATATACCTAAAGCCACAATAAATCAATCTGATAAATAAAATATTTTAAACCAAAATATGCAGATTTCATAGGTTTTAAAGATTAAATCCATCAAGCATAGATTTTTAGTTAGTAAATATAAACTTTTTTAAAATGAGAAACATAAGTAATAATTGTTATTAATTAATATCTGTTAGAAATTACAATAAAAGTAAATATACATTTACATGAAATATATAAATTTTATACTTTTTTTATAATTTAAGAGTAAAATGAAGTTATAGTGAACTTCAAAGGAGGTAGTTATGGATGGCAAAAAGTTGAAAAAACGGATGGTTTACGGGGCCTTGGGCCTTCTCTCGCTGGCGGTATTTGCGCCAAAATCAAGCTTTGCGATACCATCTTTTGCAAGACAGACAGGGCTTGCTTGCGATGTATGCCATACAGTATTCCCACACCTTACCCCATTTGGTAGAGAATTTAAACTCCACGGCTTCACCTACGATTACTCAGATCTTATCAAAATGGTAAGACAAGCTGCCAAAAAAAGAGCTGCAGAAGAGGGTGGTATGCCAAACCTAGTAATAAACAAGATACCTATGATAGCTGTTAGAATAGCTGGTATGTGGGCAAACCAAGATGGTGGTTCTGTGGTTCCTCACGGTAGAATAACTGATGGACAAGGTGCGTTTTCACAACCAGCTGGATATCCAACAAATGATACATTTAATCTTGTAAAAGATGACTCTTTGTATATAGCCGGTGAAATAACACCTCATCTTGGTGCATGGGTGGAAATAGGTGGATGGAACGATCACGGGGATGCTGCATCATTGGCAGGATATGACGCAATATTGAATGGTGGTGATCATACCGTTGATAACAAAAATTTTACTTACGGACTAAGCTTTGAAAACGTAGTAGGATTTGATGATGTAGGCCAAGCTGGACCCGGAAACTGGGGCGTACCGCTCATGAATCCTTTATCCACACACGGTACACTTTTTGATCCATTTAATGGTACGCCCATAGAAGGTGTCGAAGCTTACGCTATGCTTGGAGATTTTACAAACGGTGGTATATATGGCAACATAGGATTGTATGCTCCATCAACTGGAAATGATGAGGGAACAAACCCAGTTGCAACCGCAGGTAGTCTTCCTGCAAGCACTAGCTACAGCTGGGCCGGAGCAAAACATGTTGATGCTTATGTAAATGCAGAGTATTGGCTACCAGGGTTTAAAAACATATATTCTATGGTAGGTGCTTTTGGATACTTTGGTCAGGAAAAGATGGAAGGAGGCACAAATCCTTATGAATATAGCGATAACGTAAATGATTATGGCTTGGAAGCTCAGGCTCAGTATATAGGTGGTAAAAACCTTGTGGAGTTTTTTGGTGAAGTGCAAAAACAACACGATAGCGAATTTTATGGTGAGGATTATTGGACTGGCCAATTATATTCTACAGACGGCACTTCTGTAAATAGAACTGGTATAGCGTTAAAAGCTGATTATTACTACAAAAGAACATACGGTGTATATGTAAAGTATATGTATGCTAATTCAAGCCAAGTTCAAGACGTAGATTATTCAGGATATATAGTAGGTGTGTCTTGGTATCCATGGCAAAATGTAAGTGTCAAAGTTGAACGTATGATGTGGTCTAAATACCATCCAGGACAAGCAAATCCACAGTATAACAATGGAAATGTGCCATCTAATGGAAGTGCGCCATCTGCATCTGATTTTGATGTAACAGCTGTAAAAGTAGAGTATCTATTTTAACGTTGTTAGGGCTCTCAAAAGAGAGCCTTTTGTCTTTTCATAGCTTTATCCTCCTTGTAAAAGCCCTGTCCCATAGGGGGCTTTTGCAGCTTTTATACAACGTTATTGATATATATTAATATTATTATAAACCCCCAAAAAGGGGGCTCTTGGTGATTAATGAAGAGATAAGATAAATCTTGCAAGCTCTTCAGCTTGGGCTTGGGTAACGTTTTGAGGTGGCATAGGCACTGGACCCCATATGCCAGCATTTCCATTTTTAATCTTTTTTGCAAGGTCTGGGACGTATTTTAGGTTGTGGTGATATTTGGCTGCCACATCTTTCCAAGCGGGTCCTACTACTTTGTGGTCAATGGCATGACAGGCAAAACATCCCTTTTCCTGAGCCAGAGCTTGTGGGCTTATAGACCGTGGCAGACTTGTAGCCATTGCGCTTACCTGAGTTAATACTACTCCGGCCAAAGCCAGCAAACCCATCTTGGGTCTTAAAAGATTTTTCATAACATCTACCTCCTTTACTGGATATATAAATTATTTTATACCAAAATCATGAAAAAATGATGAAGATTTTAGAAAACGCATATGTGAATATTTACATATCACACTATAATTAGTATGTCATGTATCATTTATAATTTAGTAAATTAAGATTTATAATATGTGAAGGAGGTTTATTATGAAAAAAATATTAGCCTTATCATCTATCGTAGTTTTAGGGTCTTTGATAAGCTCTTGTGCCAGCACGGATGTGCAAAGTTTAGAATCAAGTGGATTTTTGTATCCTCATTCACAATCTAAATATATCATGGGAGCTCCAGCAAAAGCTTATAGCCCCAATCAAACCAAAATGGCTTCAACGACAAAACCCACATCCATAAACCCAAACGCTATAAACAACACAAAAACAGCCTCCACAAACAACAAACAAACACCGGTTCATTTAAAAAGAGAAATAGCTATTATAAATGCACCTTATCAAAGGGTATTTCAAGAGCTAATAAAGTTTTGCTCTTTAAACAACTATCATATACTAAAACAAAGCTATAAAGAGGGTCTTATAAAGTGTGATATCACTACAAACACAGCGCAGTTTTATGAAAATCAAACACCAAAAGAGGTATCGAAGTTTGTCTTAAATGCGCCTTCTTTGGGTGGTTTGGCAGCTTGGACACTCACTATGGATATGTTTATAACACCCGGCAACAATAAGACGATGATAGAGTTTGTACCAAAGTATTATGCAGTTAGCATGAATTCAAAAGGTAAACTTGTCTTGACATCAAACGGATATTTTGAAAACAGCGCTATAAGTTTTATAAATCAAGATTTAAAAAATTTCCCTTAGGTTTATAAGCTTTTAGAAAAAGCTAAATTCCAATATACTAAAAACGTTGCTATGCTATACTATTAAAATCTTGGAAGCAAACCTTATTGTTGATGAGTCTAAAAAATCAAGAGATATATTAAAGGCGGTGCTTAATGTCGCCACACCGGTAATTATCTCAAATTTACTTTACACCGTTGAAACGCTTGTATCGCTTCTTTTGGTGTCTCATCTTGGTAAAAGCGCTATAGCCGGTGTTGGTTATTCGATATCCATGATGTGGTTTGTTTATTCTTTGATGGCTCTAACTTACAACGGTACATCTATTATGGTGTCCCACAGAGTAGGAGCTGGTAAGCCGTTTTTTGATGTATTTTTAAGCGGTATGGTTTTATCGCTTTTATTATCAATACCAATTGCTCTTTTTGGCACAAAGTTTATACCAGAGCTTATGCTTTTGTTTGGGGCTAAAAAAGACATAGCAAACATAGCCACGATATACTTAAAACCCATATTTTTAGCGGCTTTTATACAGTTTGCCACAGAGGTGTTTTACGCTACATACAGCGGTATGGGTCAAACAAAATTTCCCTTTAAAGTATCTGTAATTATGAATATAACCAATATAGCAAGCTCTTATGTCCTTATAAACGGCAAGCTTGGTTTTAAGGCTTTTGGCATAGAAGGTGCTGCTTTTGGTATTGTGATATCTGAAGTGGTTGGATTTTTTATTTACGCTTATGTGCTCTTTGTTAATAAACCTTTTGGTAAACTTTCTTTTAAAAGCCTAAAAACTATTTTAGAGATGTTAAAACTTGGGATACCTGTTACAGTAGATAGGGGTCTTACAAGTTTGTCCTTCAATCTTTTTGTAGGGTTTGTAGCAAGATTTGGCAATACCATTTTGGCAGCCTATCAAATAGGCCTTAGATTAGAAAGCATATCTTTTATGATAGGTTATGCTTTAAGTATATCGGCAAGTGTATTGACTGGACAAAATTTTGGCGCTGGCAACATAAAAGGAGCTTTTAGAGGAGCTAAGGTAATTGCAAATTTTAGTGCTTTGGCAATGGGTATAGTTGGTCTTATGGTGATTATTTTATCAAAATATATGGCTATGATATTTACAAGCGATAAAAACATAATACACTATGCCGAAATATATCTTATTATGGTAGGTTTAACACAGGTGTTTTTGTCTTATAGCTTTGTTTTATCTGGGGCTATAAAAGGCTTAGGCAAAACTTACATACCTATGATTGTCAATATAGTATCGTTTTGGGTTTTTAGAATAATACCTATAGTTGTTATGTTAAAATATATCTTTAATCCATTCGTACCTTGGGTGTTTATGAGTGTTGAAACCGTAGCAAGGGCTATTTGTTTTTTGGTAGTATTTAAATATTTGGAGAAAAACTATGGATAATACACCAAAGATAAATGCAGAATTGGCGAAATTAACACAAACAATAGAAGAACAAAAGAAAATCATAGAAGGAAAAGACAAAACCATAGAAACGTTGAATAGAGAGCTTGTAAAGTGCAAGACTGAATATGAGCTTTTAGAAAAAAGATACAAAGAGACAAAACAAGAGCTCGACAACATACTAAAGATAGTAGAAGATGTAAAAGCTCTTATAAAATCAAAAGACCAATATATAAAATCTTTGGAAGAAGAGAAGAAAGGGCTTACTATCTTAAACATTGGGTTTTTTATCGCGGTACTTATCTTAATAGCCATCTTTATAGTCTTTTCTTTAAAATCATGAAAACGCTTATAGTAGTACCGGCTCGTATAAAATCCACAAGACTTAAAGATAAACCCCTTTTGAATATATGTGGTAAACCCCTTATAAGATGGGTGATTGAGCATCTCAAAAAAACAGGATTTGATATACTTCTTACATCAGACAGTGAAGAGGTTTACAACGCAGTAAAAGATTTGGATATAAACTTTGTAAAAACAAAAGAAGATTTACCCTCTGGAAGCGATAGGGTTTATGAGGCTTCAAAAGATTTTGATGTGGATTTTATTATCAATCATCAAGGGGATGAGATATTTTCATACAAAGAGGATATAGAAGCTCTTCTTAAAAGCCTACAAAACGCTCCTGTTTCAAGCTTATACACAAAGCTTGATATAGACTCACCAGCCAATGTAAAGCTTGTGCTTGATAAAGACTCAAACGCCCTTTATTTTTCAAGGGCTTTGATACCTTACAAAAGAAACGATATAACATCTATTTATCCACTCAAACATATAGGTATCTATGCTTTTAGAAAGAACATATTAGAAATGTTTGTAAAATTACCCCAAAGCACGTTGGAACAAATAGAGGGCTTGGAACAGCTTAGACTCTTAGAAAACAATATACCCATAAAAATGATTTATACAAAAAACTTTTACCACGGGATAGATGTAGAAGAAGACATAAATATTGTAAAGGAGATGTTAGAGTGTTTCAACGTGTTTCGGAAGGAGGTTGAAAAATGCTAAAGCACACTATGCAAAGTTATGTAATATGGGGAAGAAATCCAGTCATAGAAGCCCTTGTAGCTGGTCAATCTATGGAAAAAATACTTATAGCGCATGATTCAAAAGCACCAAAAGAGCTTTTAGACCTTGCCAAAGAAAGAGGTATAAAAGTCCAGATTGCACCAAGGCAAAAACTAGAGGAGCTTGCAAACACCAAAAAAACTCAGGGAGTTGTAGCCATACTAAGCCCTATCACCTATGTGCCAGAAGAAGAGCTTTTTAGAAAAACGATAGAAGAAAAAGGCTTTTTTGTAGTGCTTGATCATATAACAGACCCACAAAACGTAGGTTCTATAGCAAGGACTGTTGAAGTGTTTGGAGGTATAGGGCTTTTAATACCAAAAGATAGAAGTGCTCCTATAAATGCCGTTGTTGTAAAGTCTTCATCTGGTGCTATATTTCATCTTAAAATCTCAAAAACCCCAAGTATCAGCAAAGCTATAAAAACCTTTAAAGAGATGGGCGGATGGGTTTACGCTCTTGAAAAAGGCGGAAAAGATATAACGAAAGTAGATTTTGCATATCCTATGTGTATAGTGCTAGGTTCTGAAGGTGAAGGCGTATCAAAAAATGTATTAGAGCATTCGGATGTTAGAGTCTCCATACCCATGAAAGGCAAAGTAACATCTCTTAATGTAAGTGCAGCTGGAGCTATATGTTTATGGGAAGTTTATAAAAATCAAGAAAACACCGGAGCATCGAAAAAGTAATATCCAAGATAAGCTCTAAGATAGCGTTCCAAAGCGCTTATGGGGGCTAAATTTTGAGGAGCTCTTTGTTCATACAATGGACTTGATGCAAACTTTCTTAAAATAACACAAATTGCGTTAGCCAAATAAGAGGCTTCTTTTATATCCATACTTGCCAGCGTCTCAATTCTAACAAGCCCAGTTATATCGTTGTTTAATGTGGTATACCAAGTGTAGTAAAAGTTTTTTTGGTCTTGACTTGTGTAGTGTATAATAGGTGTTCTTTGAAAAGCCTTTATTTCATACAAAAGCTCCAAGTTTTGAGGATTTACAAAATATTTTCTGTGAGATTTAATAAACCCAAACACCAGCTCATTGCCCAAGCCTGAAAATGTAATAGGTAACGAGCCATCCCATATTATAAATCTTGTATGTGAATGCTTTATATAATCTATTAAAGTTTCGTATTCTAATTGTTTTAACAAAATAAGATGGTCCTGGTCTTTAGATACCAAATCGTATCTTGCGTTTTTTACAATGATTTGGTTTTTTGGTATTTCTTTGTCTGGTATTGCTATTTTCTTTGTTTTTATGCTTTTAAAAGCCTCAAAATCGTTATAAAAATTGGGCTTCATCTCACATATACCACTTGCCAAACTAAACAACCTACACCTAGCCTTGTTTTCTTTATAAAAAATTTCACTATCAAGTCTTACTATACCATCAAGAAAAGCTATGTCATCGGAAATATCAAAATCTTTAACCTCTATAAGAGTCCAATGAGAGGTCTCTATATATTCATCTATACCTTGCGCTGTCTCTTCCCATTGGTTTTCGTTTATTTTATCGCTGTCCCAAGAAGAGTTAAAAGCATCAATCATAGCTTAAATCTGTTAATAAATTGCTTTGAGCTATCTACAATGTTTTTTACAAACTCTGATTTGGTTTTTATATTTAAAATCTTTGCGGTGTTTCTTTCCGAAGATTCCTTTATGTTAAATACAGCATTTACTATTGCATTTAAAGCCACGTTTTGCTGCTCTATAGCTTTCGCTATCTGGCTTATGAGAATAGACATACTTTCAAAACCAGTTATTATAGTTTTAAACTCTTCTGTAGATTCTTGTGTAGCTTTTACCGTATCTTCGATAGCTTTTATAACTTCGTTTACCATAGAGCTTATTTCAGAAGCAGCTTCTTGAGTGTTGTTTGCTAGTTTTCTCACCTCATCGGCTACTACCGCAAACCCTCTTCCTTGTTCACCAGCACGGGCAGCCTCTATTGCAGCGTTTAAGGCTAAAAGATTTGTTTGCTCTGAGATATCTATTATTTTTTCTATAAATTCGGATATCCTTTTACCAGAATACATAATCTTTGAAGAAGCTTGACTTAAGGTTTCCATCTTTTCTTTGCTAGAAGCTATAGAATCATTCATAGATTTTGTAGAATTATCAAGTTTTTCTGTGTTATTTGATATATCCTTTAAAGTAGCGGAAAACTCCTCTATCATAGAGGATATAGCGTTAATCTCTTGGTTTTGTAAAGATATGTTTTCTGTTATATCTTTTATATCCCCTTCAAAAGACTCTACATGTGAAGCTATTTCATTAAAACTATCAACAGCTTTCTTTAAGCTTTTAGAAAGTTCATCTATGGCACTGTTTAGATTGTTTTTGATATTTTCAAATTCACCAGAGAAGTTTGACGATATTCTATATCTTAGATCACCTTGAGACAGATGTTTAGCTAAATCAAAAAGTTCACCAAAAATAGTTTTTAGCACGTTAGCCAAATTTCTATATGAAGATATAATGTTGCCTATTTCATCTTTAAAGTTAACATTTTTCAAGGCTTCAAGAGCCCCTGAAGAATCAGAAAAATCGCCATTAGACAAATGTGTTATAGAAGTGTCCATTTTAGAAAAAACATAAATATATTTTGAAAAGAACCTACTCATTATAAAAAATACCAAAACTATTACAATTAAATAGAGCGATGAAATAATGGCACCCAGAAAAAGACCTACGTTTCTAAATTTGTTCATATCCAATTTTAAAGTTATAGCTCCCAACACCGTGCCTTCTTTGACCTGATGGCACTGCAAACAGTTTATACCTTTATAAGGTCTTGCTATATAAGGTATTGTGATTCTAAAAGATGCGTTTTTTAGATTTTCGTCAAAAACATACATTGGCTTTCCCGCTTTAAGCACTTCATCATCTATTCTATCTCTTGGATTCTCGTTTTTAAAGCCGGGTCCAAACTGCTTGTCTACAGCTTCTCCTCTTATTACATAAACATCTTTTATACCCTTTATATATTTTGTCTCTTTTAATATAAACTCTCTATTTGCCATAGTTCCGTTTAGCATTTCAGAGTTTAAACCTATCCTTACAGTGTTTGCAGCTATGTTGGCAGTTTGTTTTGCAGCTTTTATAGATAATACTCTAGTGCTGTAAAGTGAAGCCACCGTGCTAGCTATCCATAAGAAAAGAAGCGCCAAGACTATCCTTATGTTTACTTTCGTCTTAAATTTCATAGAGATAATTTTACACTAAAAATTTGATTATTGTCAATGATTTGATTATTGTCAATGACAATTTATTTCAATAAATCAAGTATCATATTTTGAAGGTTTTTCTCTTTTTGACAGATTATACATAAGCTTTGATCATCTTCCTTTGTATAAAATACTTTGCCACAGTTTTCACATGTATGTTTGTGAGATATGGATATCGGTTCATAATCTTTTGTATATTTTGATGGTATAACAGCTTTTCTTAAAGTTAGAGGTCTTGAAGAATGGCTTAAACCGCAAGCGTATTCACACAAGCCACATGCTATACAAAGTCCATGAGAAAAGTTTATAAAAGCGTTTTCTATCTTTATAGCTTTTTGGGGGCATATGGCCTCGCAAGCTCCGCAAAGATCGCAACCTTCAGATATTTCTATGTGGCCAAACTTCCCTTCAAAAGGTATTTTATTAGAACATAGTTCTTCTTTGTTTAATACTGAAAATTCTTCTTTTTGTTTGTTTTTAAAAGAAGTATGTCTAAACTTTGGCTTATAATCTTCTTCCGCAAAAGAAGGTATATTGCCTATTCTAAATACTTTTGATAGGTATATGGCTTTTGATACCAAATTTTTAATATCTTCTGAAAAGCCATAAACACAGCTCTCACAAGGGCTTATATCAAAATAAACCTTTTTCTTTGTAGATATATTTAAAATATCTTTTTCGTTAAGATTTGCTATACATGGCAATATAACCTCGGCTTTATCTGATCTTACACACCCTATACATATTTCTTTAGCTTCAAAATCCTTTATAGCCCCTGCATAATCTATTTCAACGCTTATAGCCTCAGTAGGGCATACTAAAGAACATGCACCGCAAAGGGTGCATGAAGAGGCTTCTACGGAAGCATTTTGTAAATCAATAGCGTTTGTTGGACATATCTTCTCACAAGCATCACACTCTTTTTTTGATTTTATCACATTGATACACTTTTTTTCGTCAAAAACAATAGGAAATTTTAGTTCTAAAAGCCCAAAAACATTTACCATGGGTATGTGTAATATCCAAATTTTAGAATGTAAAATCTAAGCAAAAACCCGCCCATCAAAACGAGTAAAGAAGCCAATATTACTAAAGATTTTGAGTGCTTTTTGATGGCATAAATTTCAAGCAAAAACGGCACCAAAAGACCAAGTGTTACAAAAAACCCCATGAAACCAATAGAAGAAAGCATTTTGGAGATTATAAATTTACCAGCGGCACTTGATATAAATAGGTAGTTAAAGAAAGCGGATATTATGATAATCTCTAATGCAAGTAAAGCTATATCAAGTTTTTCATTTTCATGAGCTATATGAGAAGGAGATACCAGCATAAAATAAGCTGTAGCAGTAGAAAGAGCAGATACCATAAAAAGTACCGGTAAGCCAGGATTTGACCAAAGCGTTATGGCTGGTGCAGTAGAAAGCAAAAGCCCAGTATAAACAGCCGTTAAAAGTCCCATAACACCGCTTATATACCCAAGTTTATCCACTAAAGAAGTGTTTAGGTTTTTAAGCTTTTGAGAAAAAGGAAAGTTAATATGAGCTGATATAAGCGAAAGTCCCCAAATGGCACCTGTGATAGTGTATATCATAATAAAGGATGCACCCCAAAATATCCAGCTGGTAGGATGAGTCCATACAAAAAACGCAAACCAAGGTTTGAGCATATGTATAAGCAAAAATATACCACCAAAGTTTACAAGACCTATACCAAGAAGTGTAGAAAGCCCAAATAGCACCGGGTTATTTTCTTTTTTTATAAGGTAAAAATAAGAAGACAAAGCACCCATGGCACCACCAAGGCCACCTAAGAAAAGATAAACAGCTATCATCCATCCCCAAGCTGTTTGATGCACAAAGTGCTGATAGTTACCAAAATACATAGTAAGTCCGTCCATGTTTTACCTCCTTTAAATAGTTTGTTTGTATGGTGGTTCATCAAGGTGATGAGAGGCAACGCCTATTGGTGTTTCTTTTGAGGTTACATAAAACACTTTTGGCTCTGTACCAAGCTGAGGGCTTAACGGTATAGCCTTACCTTCTAATACAAGCCTAGATACGTAAGAATCTACGTTTAAATCTCCAAACATACGGCAGTTGGTAGGACATGTTTCTACACAAGCTGGTTCTAAACCTTCTTTTAGCCTATGATAACACCATGTGCATTTGTCTATGTGAGGTGTGGTATGCCTTGCCTCTTCACCGTACAACTTTTCACATTCGTCTACATCATCAGATTCATAAGGATATCTTGCTCCATAAGGACAAGCTATTACACAAGCCTCACAGCCTATACATCTTTCGTGGTTTACAAGCACAATACCCTCTTCGGTTTTGTAAGTGGCACCAGTAGGACAAGCGTAATAGCAAGGAGTGTTTTGGCACTGCATACAAAGATGTGGGAAAAATACACGTTTTGTCTCCGGAAACTCGCCTATTTCTATTTGCTCTACTTTTGTTCTCCACTTTTCTGACCAATAAGGCGTTTGATTTTCTTGGGCGCAAGCTGCCATACAAGCATTGCATCCTACACAAGAGTTTAAATCCACCACGAACACCCATTTTGGTATAACCTTTTCCATAAAAGCCTCCTAAAACATTTAAGCCTTCACAACTTTTACAGTAAATTCGTTTGCTCTATATCCACCTATAACCGGTTCTGGTCTATAGGGTATCAGATCATTTAACGGAGTTCCCAAACCATCGCCGTATGTTAGTTTTTTAGAAGAAGCTCCAAAAGCCCCCGGTATAAATATCGTATCTGGTCTTATTAGTTTTGTAAGATGCGCTTTACCTTTTACTTTTAAATTTGGATACATAACGTTTGTCACCAAAATATCATCGCCTTCTTTTATACCAAGAGACTTAGCCTTTTTATCGTTAATCCATATACCATAATAAACACCTTCTCTCCACTTTCCTATGCTTACTAGTATAGGGTTGTCTACCGTAGCAGCACAAGTATGAGATTGTATTGGTACTTTACCATGTGTTATAAAAAATTCGTTTTCTTCAAGTTTCACATCTTCTGGGGCTATATCACCTTTCCATTTTGGTGGTATATATGCTATCAAAGGATCGTAATTTGGCTTATAACCAAACATGTTCTGAAGTGTAGCAAATACATTTGAATAGATTTCCATGCGTCCACTTGGAGTAGGCACTGGTTGATGCCATGGCACAGAGTATTTAGCCATAAGCTCTTCTCTATACATCGCCGTTATCACACCTTTTTTAGATATCTCTTCTTCCAACTCTTGTACTGTTTTTGATATACCTTTATATTCTTTTAACTCAGGAGCTACTTTGTTTTTAAGCTGAAGCTCTCTTATAGCTGGTACTATGGTGCCGTATTTGTTCCAAGATTCTTCGCATTTTTGATTGAGCTCTTTTTTATCCCACTTCCAGTACTGATAAAGCTCTGCCATCGTATCAAGCCAAGGTACATTCATGGCTTTTGATAGCATGTACATAAAATCTAAAGCGTGCATTTCATCGCCGTCTTTTGGCATAGCAGCTTCTCTTGTGCCAAAACTATAATCGTGAGATGTGTTTAAATCAAAAATAACATCTTTTTTTAGTATATAAGGAATATCTGGGAATATTACATCTGCATAGAGCATGGTATCTGAAGGCATCGTATCAAAACCCACCACCAAATCAAGATTTGTTAAAAATTCTTTCCATCTTTGAGTTTCTACGTCACCTCTTACTAAGTTAAGGGCGTATACGAAAGCTGCTTTTAGCTGATAAGGCTGGCCTTTCCAAAACACCTCTTTTTTGGTAGATTCGTAAAAACCGTTATCTGTAATAAAAGGAAATACCGTTGCTTCTTTGCCTTTGGAAAGCTCGGTTTGCAAATAAGCCCATTGTACGGATGGATATTCGTGTGCCCAAGCTTTTGGATTAAAAAAATATTTAAAGCCAACGTCCAATACCCTAAGCATGCCAGGTATGTCTACATCTGGATATCCTTTTACGGGAATGGTGATCTTATTTCCATTTTTCTTGGTAAACTCAAAAAAGTCTTTTATAAGCATCTTATAACTTCCGCCTGTAACCCAAGTACCCGGTTTATCGTATCCACTTGTTATAGCCTGTATGATAGCCAAGGTTTTCCTTAGCTGGATAGTGTTTTCATATCTAGAGTCGTAAATCCCTGGCTCTACAATGGCTGGTTTCATAGTGGCAAACTCCACGGCAACCCTTTTTATAGTGGATGCTGGTACATCGGTTATCTTAGAAGCCCATTCTGGTGTAAAGTTTTGCGTATAATCCATAAGATACTCAAATACAGTTTTTACATTTTTGCCGTTTACGTTGAGATTTTTTGTAAATAGAGCTGGTTTTAACACTTTGTTGTCTTTAGATATTTTATTTGTATTATAAAAGCCAAATACTTTCTGGACAGAGTTTGAGAGTTCATCGTAAACGTACCAAGCCTCCACAGCCCCGTCTTTATCTACATCAGACAATAGTTGCAGATTTCCTTTTTCATCCTTATAAGCCAAAAAAGGAGCGTTTGTAAAAAATCTAAGGGTTTCTTCATCGTAAAGTACTTTTCCATCTTTTTGCTCTCTTAAGATCACATGAAGCATAGCCAAAGCAAAGGCGTTGTCGGTGCCTGGTCTTATGGGAATCCATTCATCTGCTTTGGCAGCAAGCTCCGATGCTCTTGGGTCTAATACCACCACTTTAGCACCGTTTTTAATGCCTGCTCCAAACCTATGAGCTCTTCCAGTGGAAATACCGGCCAAAGAACCGTTGCTTCTTACTGCCAATATATATCTTGCTCTATCGTAATCGCACACCACCTCATCGTGGGTGTTATAATTGCCAAACACAGTATGAAGACCTAAATGCTCAGAACCAACACAATGCTGTATCGGAGAGCCATAAAGCGTTGGGATTTGAGCAGCTACCACAAAAGGAAGCAAATAAGTACCATAAAAAGCACATCCTTGCCATCCTCCCATAAGAGCCATTTCATAAGGTTTTATATTTTTTAACTTGTTCATCATATAATTAAAAGCTTCTTGCCAAGAAGCTTCTTTAAATTTCCACTCGCCTTTTTTAGAGCCTTCAATTCTTATAAGGGGTTTTTTAATGCGGTCTTTATCATATATGTAAGATATACCACTTTGACCCCTAGCGCAGGCAACACCTCTATTGTAAGGATGATGTATATTACCCTCTATCTTCATAAGTCTATTTGGTTTACCGGAGATAGAAGCGACCCTTACTTGTATACCACAGGCATTTGCGCAAAAGTTACATATGTTTGGTTTATAAGCGTATTGGATGTTTTTTGTTTGGATTGCCTTTGCCTGTTCTGGCGTCAGTAACTTTTTACCAACCAGTGTAGCAGCACCAGTTGCAGCCATTCCTTTTAAAAATCCACGCCTTGTAATGTTCATAGTGAACCTCCAAGTTAATACTAACTAAATAAAACTATAATAATATAATGACACCAAATAGAAGAAAAGTCAATATGTTTGTTTAAAGATAACGATAAAACAACATTTTTATAAAAATTTTATATTTTAAGATAAAAGGACATCTTTTTCTATAATAGGGTGCACAAAACCTTTTAAAGAGGCTTTATACTTTATCAGATCCCTAACTATAGTGGAGCTTATATGTATGTACTCTTGGCTTGGCATCATAAAAAGCGTTTCAAGACCACCCAATATATAATTACTCATCGATATTTGAAGCTCGTACTCAAAATCCGTAAAAAGCCTCACACCTCTTATCACAAGCTTTATATCTTTTGATTTGGCATATTCAACCAGTGTAATATCAAAAATCTCTACATAGACATTTTTTAAATTTTCTGCTTTTAGTATTTTATCAAAAAGATTTTTCCTGACATTGGCTTCAAACATAGGGTTCTTATGAGGATTTTTCGCTATCGCTATAAATACCTCATCGAATATATAAGAGGCTCTTTTTACTATATCAAGGTGCCCTAAATGAGGTGGATCGAAAGTCCCTGGATATATAACTTGACTCAACTATCCAAAAGCTCCCTTATCAAAGTGGCAGGTTTTACCTCTTTAGGACATGCGTTGTTACACTTGTTGCAAGAAAGGCAGTGCAATATTAAAGTATCTTTTGCTTCTAAAAGCCTAATACCATGTTCACGGTCTCTTGGGTCTATAAAGAGTCTGTAGAGTTTAGCAAAAAACAGCGGTCCTGCATAATCTTTATCGGCTACTTCTGGACAAAAGCTCTGACAAGCATAACAAAGTATGCAATCGGATGACTCTTCTATTTTCTTACTAAGCTCTTGATCTATCTTTAAATTGGTTTCAATGGGGGTTATCCAAGCTTTATAAGCTTTTATTCTATAAGACATATTTGAGATATCTACCACCAAATCTTTTACAACTTCAGCGTTGTTTAAAGGTTCCAAAACCGTTGGATTTTCATCTAAAGCATAGGACAACGCCTGTTCTTTGCATATTAGCTTAGGAAAACCGTTAACGTTTACAGCGCAAGTACCACATATACCAGCCCCGCAAAACTGCCTAAAAGCCAAAGAAGGGTCCAAATACTCTTTTATATACTTTAAAGCGTCTAAAAGCGTCATACCCTCTTTGTAGGGCACTTCGTAAGTTTCAAACCTATCCTGTCTTTTTATCTTAAGCTTTATCTTCATCGCTCTAAATATGTATTTACTATATACTCTCTTCTCATAACGTTTGTTTGGATAAGTTCCCACAATACATCAAGCCTTTTAAACCAGTAGTTGTTTATAGGCTTTTTAGAAGCTAGCACTATACCAAATTGACCATGTAGGGAAAAAGCGTTAAATATAGGTTTCATGTAGTTATAAATATATGTCTCCATGCCAGCTGGGTTTATGTTCATTTGTTGGTTGTTGCCAGTATTTAAAGTCAAAACTGGGGGTGGACCCATGATTTGTACTATATCACCCGGAAAAATCGGGGTAGCATTGCCATAAGTATAATTCCATCCCGCTTTTCTCAAGGCTATCTCTAACCCTCTAACGCTTACTCTATTAAGAGTATAGTTATAATCATTGTCTTCCACAGACCAGTCTAAACCTTTTCTAACTTTTATATAAGGTCTATCTTTGTTAGGAAATGTAAATATGACAATTCCATCTTCTTCCATCAAATCTTTTACAGCTTTAAAAAATTCGTATGGATATTCCAAGTTTCCTATTATATTTTCTAAAATCACAATACCAAAGCTTCCCCATTTTTGCTTTAGGTTTTTAATATATTTATGATCCAGGACTTTAGCAATATCTATTTTTATATCTTTAAGAGCTTTTTTAACCTTTTCTACTTGGTTTTCTGAGCGTTCTACACCATATACATCTAAGTTTAGAAGTTCGTGGGCTACAGCCAAAAGCCTACCGCTGTTAAAACCTATATCAAGCATTTTTTTGCCTTTTAGAGCAGGTTCTATATCCAACAAAGCTCTTATAGTAGGGTAGGTGTATATGGTATATATATTTGAAATACCAAGCTTTTCTTTGTTATCAAGCTCATCAATCTGCTGTGTATCTTTTGTATCGTAAAAAGGTTGAATCTGTTGGGAATTTGGGTAGTCTTCTTTCAATAGATCATCCAGGGTTTTTTTGGCTTTTCTTGGCAAAGAGAATATAGAACCACAAACGCTACATTCCCAAAGTCTATATCCCCAGGAGATCTCCACTTCTTCAAAAAATACATTTTTTTCCTTACAAATAGGACACTCATCTGGTATGTCTTTATCTTTGTTTTCTATGTAGTAAACGAGGGTTTTAAACTTTTCCACCACTTCTTCTACATTTATGTTGTCAAAACAAGGGCTGTAAAATTTTTGTTTTATTTGGGCCTCTTGGCAAGGACCTGCTACAGCATGCATTATACAAGGAGCAGAACATGTATTACCGATATATCTTGCGTAAACTGGTTGTGCCGTAGTATAACTCATTTTAGGAAAATGCTGAGACTCTGGGGCGACACCACCAGATATTACTACACATGGTTTTTTTAACGCCGCTGCTATGTGTGGTACAACTGTATCCGCTGAAATAACTCCATCTACTTCTTGAATTGCCGCTACAAGGTACTGGGGTTTTTCCATATAAGGGGATAAATTCTCCACATCCATCATATAAAGCTCTTTTGATATATCTACAGCTGGAGCTTCCCATTTTGGATGGGCGGTAATAAAAACATACTCATCTTTCATTTTATCTATTATTTTTGATACAAGATAAGGAGGCAAGCTTCTATGTATAGATGAAGCCACCATATGTGCCATAATTATCTTTTTACCAGGATTTTCATCTTTTATCTTTTGAACAATAGACTTCATGTAATCTATAGCTTCTTGCTGCGGGACTACCACAGGGTCTTTATCTTTTATGTCAAACTGTCTTAACTTTGCAGCCCAAAAATCCACCAAATTCATATAGTTGTAGAAATAAGAACCAACGTACTCATAGCAATCGGTATAATAATCTACTTCTTTAAATCTTGTGTAAGAGACCGGTGTGTATATAAACTCGTCCACATAAGGATTACCTTCTAATAGGTTATACCCTTTTCTTGTTTCCATTATTATGTAGCTTTTAGGATACTTAGTTTTAAGATGCTTTAAGATTGGTGTAAACATTAAAGAGTCACCAAGAGCAAACAAGTTCAAAACGAGCAAACTTTTCCCATTTAAATCTTCACCGTAATATTCTTTTGGTAGTTCTGGAACTTTGGTTTGTTCGTAGTTATCTCTTGGAAGCTGAGCCATTAGGTCTCTTGCTATCACATACCTGCTTTTTTCCATGAATGTGTGAAAATCTGCACCACCGGCGTAAGGATGCTTAAAAGTCTTTTTTACTCTTATTATCTCCATATCAACCCATCCTCTTTAAATATCTTATAAACTCTACATTCATCAAAGAAGATGCAACGTTGTATATTACCGGCGTCACACCCCTTCTGGTAAGATCGTAAAGCTTTTCTGGAGAAATGCCAAGAAGCACACCAGGGTCTGGCATCACTGCACCTTCTATAATAAACTTTTCATCATTGTCTATCTTTAACTCTAAATCCGTCTGTCTTAAGATTTTAAGATCATGCATTTCTTTTATAAGATTTGCCGCTATTTCAAAATCCTGATAAAAACCAACAGCCATTTGAGATATTCTTTGAAGATGTTCTGTAGCCTCGCCAAGCACATTTATAAATTCCATCTCCTCACATTCGGTGGACTCTTCTGGCATCTTATCGTAAAAGACCACTATGTTGTTGGTAGCCCTATCCCTTATAGCACCAAAAGGATAAAAGTCAAGCACCTTTGGCTTATGGTCTATCTTCCATTTGCCATCTTTTGTGAGATAGTGGTTTGTATCGCCTCCTAAAACAGCAAACGCTGCAAAAACCCCTTCATGATGAGCGAATACAATAGGATAAAGAGCCGCTAAATAAACCAACTCAGACATGCCCACCGGTACTATCGTAAAATCTCTACTAAAAGAGTAGTTTTTTGGCATGCAAATTTCTAAAGGTTTATCCTCCACCGTATTGATAACTTTTGGATAGTTGTATATACCTAACATAAAACAATTATATCATATATATCGTAAAAGCTTGAAAAATTCAAAAAATTTTTATATTTAATATGATATGAGAAAGGTAAATCCATTATGGCTTCTAATGCTTGCACAAATAGGACTTATACTTTATGGCTTTTATAGACTCACGCTTACAAGGCTAAACGTAAGATGGTTTGAAGTGGCTTGGGTTATTGTAGGCCCAGTGATACTGATGTCTTTTTTTGGTATCTATACATATTACAATATAAAAAACGCATACAAAGAACCTTCTGAAGTAAGGACATCAGACAGATGTCCCGTTTGTGGGGCTTTCGTATATTCACACCCAAACGCCATAACAGAAATTTACTTAGATGGTAAATATATGTATTTTGACTCCTTTAAGGATATGTTAAAATTTATTAAAGATATGGATTTTTATATATCTTACAGAAAGCTAAACATAAAAGATAAAAACATCAAATCTATTTATACAAAAGACTTCCAAACAAAGCAGTGGATAGATGGTAAGAAAGCTTTTTACGTCAGCATAAACGACGACATATATGCATTTTCATCCTTAGAATCTGCCAAAGATTTTGCAGCATTAAACAACGTCCAAGAAATAAAGACCTTTGACAAACTGCTGGCATAGATTTTATGATAGAAGTATCAAATATTTCTAAAAGCATCAAAAACAACCCTATAATATCCAATGTATCGTTACAAATACACCCAGGTGAAATAATAGGGCTTATGGGTCCAAACGGTGCTGGTAAAACCACGATATTTAATGCTATTTCTGGCTTTATAAAAGTTGATAAGGGAACTATAAAAATAGACGATCAAGAAGTAACCCATTACCCACCTTACAAAAGAGCGACATTTGGTCTTTCTTTCTTGCCTCAAGAGCATTCTTTGTTTGAAGAGATAACAACCTGGGAGAACATGCTTATGTTTGCAGATTTTATATACAAAAACAAAAAAGATGCACAAAATATATCTGAAGAACTCCTTCAAAGTTTCGGGCTTTTAGAACACAAAGATAAAAAAGCAGGTGAATTATCCGGTGGTATGAAAAGAAAATTAGAGGTGGCAAGATGTCTTTTGATAGAACCATCTTACATAATGCTTGACGAACCGTTTGCTGGAGTAGATCCAGTGGCTATTTCAGATATAAAAAAAATGCTTTTAGATCTAAAAGAAAAAAACATCGGTATACTCATTACCGATCACAACGTCTTTGAGCTTTTAAGATTGATAGATAGAGGTTATATAATAAACCACGGGAGCGTGTTGGCAGAAGGGACTCCAAAAGATTTGTTAAAAAACAACAAAGTAAGGGAAGTATACATAGGATATGAAATAGAGCTATGAAAAGTATAGTGCTTGTATTTGCAGGATATGATCAAACCTCTGGAGCAGGAGTTATAGCAGATGCCAGGACAATAACTTGTATAGGAGCGCATCCAGTTTGCATAACCACCTCTTTTGTGATTCAAAATACCAAAGGGGTAAAAGAAGTAATATTTTTAGAACCAGATATTATTAAAAAACATATAGATATACTAGATGTAAAGCCTAAAGTTGTAAAAATAGGTGTAGTAGGAGATGACAAAGCCATAAGACTTATATCAAAAGCTATAGACACATTAAAGCCAGAACACGTGGTAGTGGATACGCCTCTTTTTTCCAAAAACGATACACCTCTTTTTAAAAGCTTAGAACTTTATAAAGATTTAATAGTATCAAAAGCCACCATCATAACACCAAACATAAAAGAAGCCTCTTTTATAACAGGTATTGATATAAAAACTAAAAATGATATAGAACAAGCGGCAAACGTCTTTCTTGATATGGGAGTAAAGCATGTAGTCATAAAAGGTGGACATAGAGAAGATGAGCCAGGCGTTGATTTTTACAAAAGTATGGAAGAAAGCTTTGAAATAAAAAAAGATTTTATAGAAACAAGAACTACACATGGCACGGGATGCGTCTACGCTTCTTCTATAGCATCTTATTTAGCCATTGGAAACGACGTAAAGGCTTCCATAATAAAAGCCAAAGATTACGTAGATAGAGCGATAAAACAAGGATATATGCTAAACAATGACAAAGATAGCTGGGGCGTACTTAACATAAGCACCCCATAGTTTTTATTTTTCAGCTTTTATCAAAACAAACGCCACAAACAACACAGCGCTTACAAAAATCGCAAAAGCGAACACATAAAGTAAAATAGTCATGAATATATTTTACAGCATAAACATAAAAATAAAATAAAATTACACCGATATTTTTGACCTAAGCTTCTTTATGCGCCACAACGCTTTGGAGTCCTCTGGACATATTAAAGAGAACGCTTTACCGCTTTTGCCTATTCTACCAGTTCTTCCTATTCTATGTATGTAAAGCTCTGGGTCTTCTGGTATGTTGTAGTTTATTACAACTCCTACATCTTTTATATCAAGACCTCTGGCGGCTACATCGGTAGCTATCAATATACTAACGGCACCAGATTTAAATGCACTTAGAGCTTTTTCCCTCTGTCTTTGTGTGAGATCTCCATGAAGAGCTTGAGCTCTTATGCCTTTTTTTGTAAGCAAGAAAAATAAATCTTTTGCATCTTTTTTAGTTTTTACAAAAATTAACATTTTTTCCATAGGATGGGTGTCTATTATATGCATAAGTTCGTGTATTTTTTCTCCAGGTGAAGATAGCTTTATCATCTTCTCTTCTATGTTTGGTTTTAACTCTACCGACTGTACCTTCACAAATTTGAAATCACTCTTTAAAAATCTTTTTGCTAAAAGCTCAATACGGCTTGGTACAGTGGCAGAAAACATATAAGTGGTCCTTTCTTTTGGCAAAAAGCTTATTATATATTCTATGTCTTCTATAAAGCCCATATCAAGCATTTGATCAAATTCATCTAAAACAAGATATTCTACTTTTGACAAATTTAAAGCCTTCCTATCGATGAGATCTTTTATACGTCCAGGAGTTCCTATCAAGATATCCACGTTTTTATTTTGCAAAATATCCAAATTTTGTTTTACAGAAGTCCCACCGTAAAATACATAAGAAGAAAGCCTTTTATATTTGGTAAGCATATATATTTGCTCTTTTACCTGTATAGCCAACTCCCTGGTAGGTGTCAGCACAAGAGCTTTGACATCTGGTTTCCCCTTTTGAAGCTTTTCCACTATTGGTATAGCAAAGGCCCCTGTCTTCCCTGTCCCGGTGGCGGCTTGTCCCAAGATATCGTAACCTTCCAACGCTAAAGGAATAGCATCCCTTTGAATGGGTGTTGGTTCTTTGTATCCAGCATCCTCCAAAGCTTTTTGTAGTTCTAAACTAAGTTTTGAGAATAATGACATTTTGTTTCTCCTTATAAATCTTTTAATATAAATATAGTAAATTTTATAGAATAGGCAACGTTTATTTTTATTATCAACAAACACCGCCCACACAAGTAATGGGCGAATCGTCTTATAAAATTATTACTCTATAATCTCTAACATATATTTTTTGCCGCTTTTTCTACCCATAGCCGATACAAGTGTTCTCAGAGCCTTGGCTATGCGCCCTTGTTTACCTATAACCTTACCTATATCTTGAGGGCCAACCCTTAACTCTATAACAACGGTTTGTTCTCCCTCGACTTCAACTACGTTTACCTTTGATAAGTCCTCTACTAGGCTTTTTGCGAAGATTTCCACAAGATCCTTAGCTTGGCTCATACATTACCTCCTATTAAGAATTTGCATTAACGTTAGCGTTGGCTTGTTTCAAGATAGCTTTCACCCTATCGGAAAGCTGAGCACCCTTTCTAATCCACTGATCTATGGCTTCTTTGTTTAAGTTTATTACATTGCCAGATTTTGGATCATAGGTGCCTAAAATATCCAAATAATGCCCCTCTCTTGGAGACTTCGAGTCCATCGCCACTATCCTATATATAGGATTATGGGTTCTACCAAATCTAGCCATTCTTATCTTTACCAAAGCTCAGTACCCTTTTATTTGGCTTTTAACAACCAAATAGAGTGGATATTTATAATCGCCTACCACTCCGGCGATATTTATATTTGAAATATTCTTCATAGGTTAAAACGGGAGCCCTAAACCACCAAACGGTGATTTCTGATTTTTTAGTTTTCTAATCATCTTTTTCATATCTTGATACTGTTTTAAAAGCTTGTTAACATCAGAAACAGTGGTACCGCTACCTTTCGCTATTCTTTGTTTACGACTTAAGTTTATAACGTTTGGATTTGCCCTTTCCTCAGGAGTCATAGAATCTACCATAGCTATAATACGTTTAAATATCTTTTGATCAACCTTTATATTTTTCAACTGGGAACCAACTCCTGGTAACATTGAAAGCACTTTATCAAGAGGACCCATGTTCATCATAAAACTTATATTTTTCTTCAAGTCATTTAGATCAAACTCACCTCTCATCATTTTATAGGTTATAGCTTGAGCCTCATCCTCACTAATAACCTGTTCAGCTTTCTCTATAAGACTTTGCAAATCACCAAGACCTAATATTCTTTGGGCGATTCTATCTGGATAAAATTGATCTATATCCTCTAACTTTTCACCCACACCTATATACTTTATGGGGATACCTATGGCATCTTTTATAGAAAGCGCTACGCCACCTCTGGTATCACCATCCATTTTGGTAAGAATAGCTCCAGTAAGCCCTACAACTTCGTTAAAAGTTTTAGCTACAGAAAGAGCTTCTTGTCCTTGCATGCTATCGGCTACGTATATAACCTCAGATGGTTTTACGGCTTCTTTGATAGCTCTTAACTCTTCCATTAGTTCGTTATCTATATGAAGCCTACCAGCGGTGTCTAAAAACAAATAATCGTATTTTTTGCTTTTAAAAGCCTCAAACGCCTCTTTGGCTATATCAACAGGGTTTTTGTCTGGACTAAACTCTAAATATTCTACACCCGCTAACTCAGATACACGCTTTAATTGAAGCATGGCTGCTGGTCTTCTTACGTCTGTAGATACTGTCATAACACTTCTACCGTTTTTCTTCATAAGATTTGCTAGCTTACCTATTGTTGTAGTTTTACCAGTACCTTGAAGACCAACAAACATTACCACCCCTTCTTCTAAAGGAGAAGCATTTCCACCAAGCGTTTTTACAAGCTCATCGTAAACGCTCATTATAATCATATCTGTGGGGGATAGGTGGGTTTTTATCTCTTCAGAAAAGATACGCTCTCTTAACCTTTTGATAAAATCTTTTGCTACATCGTAATCTACATCAGCTTCCAACAAAGCGGCTCTAATATCTCTAAGAGTATCGTTAACTAACTTTTCATTTAACTTTTTAGCGCCTTTTAGCTTCTCTAAGCTTCCACTAATCTTTTCCGTTAAAAGTTCCAGCATAGCCTATATTATACCATAATATAACACTATCTCAAAATATGCTGCAATACCACCAGTATAAATATAAGCACCGCTGGAGATAAATCAAGCCCAGCTACAGGTGGCACAATCCTTCTTATAACATCAAGAGGTGGCTCTATTATCCTTGCTAAAAAATCAAAAAAACTATTGTTTGTAAATTGCGGAAACCAAGAGCCAAGCGAATATATAATTATCAAAATTATATAAACCTCAATAAAAGCGTCTACAAGTCTTGCTATCATTCAACAAACTCTATTATGGCAAGCTCTGTGCTATCTCCTGGCTTCCGGTTTGGTAGCTTAACGATCCTTGTATAACCACCGTTCCTTCCTTCGAACCTAGGAGCTAATTCTGTAAAAAGCTTTCTAATTGCCTCTTTATCTGGAAGGAGCGACAAAGCTCTTCTTCTAGAAGCCAAGTCACCTTTCTTAGCTAGTGTTATAAGCCTTTCCACAAACGGTCTTAAAGCCTTTAACTTGGCTTCAGAGCTTTCTATCTTTTCAAATAATATAAGAGACCTAGCTAAAGACCTCATCAAAGCAACCCTTTGTTCAGCAGTCCTACTAAAATGTTTTTTCTTAACTCTATGTCTCATAACATCACACCTCTGAACTTCTTTGTTCTCCTATGTTCATGCCTAGAGAAAAACCCATGTTTTTAAGAGCTTCTTTTATTTCAGTCAAAGCTTTTCTGCCTATATTTTTAGAGCTTTTAAGCTCATCCTCTGTAAGCTGTACAAGTTCTCCTATGGTTGTTACCCCTATCCTTTTCAGCGAGTTTAAAGCCCTTTGAGAAATATCAAGCTCTTCTATAGAAAATGTAAGCTTTTCCATTAACTCGTCGGGAGGCATCGGCTCTGGTAAGGTTGGTACTTCATAAGATATATTTGTAAGCATATTCATATGTTTTACTATAAGCTCTACAGCTTGCTGAATAGCCGTATCTGGAGATACAACACCGTTGGTGGTAAGCTCGAAAGTAAGTTTATCATAGTCTGTTCTGTCACCCACTCTAGTAGCCTCTACTCTAAAAGCTGCAACTTTTATAGGAGAAAAATCAGCATCAAGCACTACCCATCCGGCTTCTCCTATTTGCTCCATTTCATCAGACATAACATAACCTTTGCCTCTTTCTATACGTATTTCCATTTTAAGAGTTGTATTAGCAGAGTTTATCGTAGCAATGTAAGCATCTTTGTTTATAATGGTGACATTTGGAGGAGTTTTGATATCAGAAGCTAAAACAACACCTGGCGCATTTTTTTCCAAATACAAAATCTCTAAATCAGAATCTTTCAAGTCAAATCTAACATTTTTAAGATTTGCTATAATCTGTAAAACATCTTCTTGGACACCTTCAATAGTAGAAAACTCGTGTTGAACACCTTCTATCTTTACAGCGGTGATAGCACTACCGTATATAGAAGAGAGTAAAACCCTTCTAAGAGCATTGCCTATTGTAGTGCCATAGCCCCTTTCTAAGGGTTCCACAACAAACCTACCATAATTTTTATCTTTTTCTTCCCAATATATTTTCATCGGAAAAATAAACTCTTTCATATCTTTCCCCTTACACCCTTGAATAATACTCAATGATGTACTGCATGTTTATAGGCACTTCCAAAACAACATCCTTAGGTTTATCCACAACCTTACCTCTAAAATTATCTTTATCTATTTCAAGCCAGTGAGGTACGCTTCTTGGATCAAGGTTTTCAAGGTTTTGCCTTATCTGAGGTATATCTTTAGAGTACACCTCTATTATATCTCCAACGTTTACCTGATAGGATGGTATGTCAACTTTCTTTCCGTTTACCATTATATGGCCATGTACTACAAACTGACGAGCTTGCCTTCTGGTACAAGCTATACCCAATCTATAAACTACGTTATCTAAGCGTCTTTCTAAAAGCTCTATCATTACAGAAGCTGTATTACCTTTTGCCTTTGAAGCTTTATCAAAGTACTTTCTAAATTGAGACTCTCTTAAACCGCCGTACAACATTTTAAGTTTTTGTTTTTCATTTAACCTAAGCCCAAACTCTGTAGATTTAGCCCTACGACCTTTGGTTCTACCGTGTTGACCTGGTGGGAAATTTCTTCTGGTTAAAATCTTGTTGCCGCTTAACTTCCCTGAAACAACGACGCCGAATCTTCTGTCTACCTTAGACCAAGCTTGTATCTTTCTTCCCATATATCACACTCTCCTTCTAGAAGTTGGTCTACAACCGTTATGAGGTATAGGGGTAACGTCCCTTATAGCTTTTATTTTAACGCCGGCGGCCTGAATAGATCGTATAGCAGATTCTCTACCAGCACCTGGGCCCTTTACCCAAACCTCTGCTTCCTGTAAACCGTATTCGTTTACAGCTTTTTTTATAGCCTTCTGAGCAGCTACTTGAGCAGCATAAGGAGTACCTTTTCTAGTGCCTTTAAAACCAGTGGTACCACCAGATTCCCAGGCTAGAGTATTTCCAAGAGAGTCAGTTACAGTTATTATAGTGTTGTTAAATGTGCTGTAAATATGTACTATTCCACTGCTTACATTACGTTTTTCTTTCTTTGCTTCTTTAGTTCTTTTCTTAGCCATTGTAAAACCTCCTTACTTTGATACCTTCTTCTTGTTGGCAACGGTACCTTTTCTCCTTCCTTTTCTCGTTCTAGCGTTTGTCTTTGTTTGCTGACCTCTTACCGGTAGCCCTCTAACATGTCTGAGACCTCTATAGGTACCTATATCTACCAACCTTTTTATATTCAACTGCACTTCTCTTCTCAAATCACCTTCAACTTTTATATTTTGCTCTATATACCTTCTCAATTGATTCAACTCTTCTGGTGTAAGTTCACCAAGCTTCTTTATAGATGGTATGCCAGTTTGTTCACAAACCTCTCTAGCCTTAGACCAACCTATGCCATAAATGTATGTCAACGCCACTTCCAATTTCTTATGATCTGGTAAATCAACACCTGCTATTCTAGCCATATAAAACCTCCAACTTAACCTTGCCTTTGCTTATGCTTAGGATTTTCACAAATCACCATAACACGTTTTTTCCTTCTTATAATTTTACACTTTGGACATATCGGTTTTACAGATGGTCTTACCTTCATAAAAGCCTCCTAAACTCTATAAATAATTCTACCTTTTGTAAGATCGTAAGGTGTCATTTCCACCTTAACTCTATCACCTGGTAAGAGCTTTATAAAATGGATCCTCATCTTACCAGACACATGAGCTATTATAGTATGTCCATTGTCCAATTTAACTCTAAACATAGCGTTTGGAAGAGCCTCTTCTATAACACCTTCAAACACTATACCCTTTTCTTTTTCCGGTTCTTGATTCTTGTTCTTCTTTGCCATATCACCACTCCGTTAACACTACAGGACCGTCTTCAAGTATAGCTACCGTATGCTCGAAGTGACAAGCGTACTTACCTTTTGCTTTTACAGTCCAACCATCGTTTGATTTATAAACAGCGCCATTACCAGTGGTAAACATAGGTTCTATAGCTATCACCATACCAGGCCTTAACTGTGCGTTCATTTTAGAAGTAATAACCTCTGTACAATTGGCTACAAAAGGTTCCTCATGGCTGTTTCTACCTATTCCATGACCACCGTATTCGCACACTACACCAAAACCATACTCTTTTGCTACGGTTTCTATGCTTTTAGATATATTATAAAGGTAGTTTCCCGGTTTACATTGTGCGATAGCCTCATATAACGCCTTTTTTGTAGCCTCAATAAGTTTCCGATTTTCTAAAGAAATATTACCAACCCCTATCGTCATGGCCGCATCACCTGCATAACCATCGTATATAGCGCCAAAATCAAGACTTACAAAGTCACCATCCTTTATCTTTTTTGTTTTTGATGGAATACCGTGCACTACTTCATCGTTTATAGAAACACACAAAGCAGCCGGGTATTTTTTTTTGGAAAATGGCGGTTGATAATTCAAAAAAGCCGGTATACCACCAAGCTCTTTAGTCTTTTCTCTAGCTGCCATTTCCAAATCGTAAGTTATAACTCCTGGTTTTACCATAGAAGCTATATATTTTAGCACATCACTAACTATTTGACAAGCTTTTTTTATCTTTTCTATCTCAGATTTTGAATAAAGCTCTATCATAACATACTTTTTAGTTTTTCGAAGACCTCTTCCTGAGTACCATCAGCAGACACTACAAAAAGCTTGTTTTTATATTTATAATACTCTATGAGCGGGAAGGTTTGTTCTTTGTAAACTCTCAATCTATTTACTATAACCTCTTCCTTGTCATCATCTCTTTGAATTAGAGGTGTGGCATCGTTATCGCATAGAGTATCATTCTTTGGCTTTTGATAATAAATATTGTAAGTGGCACCGCACTTTGGACATACTCTTCTACCAGAAAGACGTTTTATAATAACATCATCCTCTAAATCAAAGTAAAACACCTTATCCACTTGTAGCCTCATAGTATTAAGCATTGTTTCAAAAGCTTCTGCCTGATTTACATTTCTTGGAAACCCATCAAAAACATAATTTTTATGAGGAGCCTCAGTTAAAATATTTTTTATCATAGCTATAATTAAATCATCCGGCACCAAAAGTCCCTGCTTCATATACTCTTCAGCCTTTAGACCAAGAGGAGATTTCTTAGAGACTTCTGCTCTTAGCATATCACCAGTAGATATGTGCTCAAAACTAAGCTCACTTTTCAAAAGAGCCCCTTGCGTACCTTTACCAGAACCAGGAGGACCCAACAACACCAAAATCATCACTTTTTCCTCGTATAAGCTTTATACTTTTTAGTTATTATTTGAGCATCTATTTGATTTAGAGTATCTAAGGCTACTCCAACCACTATAAGAGCGGTGGTACCACCAAAGTAAAAAGGTACTTTTAACCAAACAGTCAAAAACAAAGGCACAATAGCCACTATGGATAAGAAAGCAGCTCCTATGATAACTAACCTATTTATAACACTTTCAAAAAACTTTACAGTTTGTTGACCTGGCCTTACACCTGGTATGAAACCATTTGCTTTTTTCAAGTTCTCAGCCACATCGTAAGGATTAATCAAAACAGCTGTATAAAAATATGTGAAAAATATTATTAGCACCACGTAAGCAAAATTGTAAGGCAAAGAAAGAGGATTAAAAGCATCATGTATAGACTGAGCTATGGGATTCTTTATAAATCCTAGTATTGTAGAAGGAACAATTAAAAGAGATTGAGCAAATATAATAGGTATAACACCTGCTGGATTTAGCTTAATGGGTAAATATGTAGCACCACCAACAAATTCTTGCCTTCCCACTTGCCTTCTTGGATATTGTATAGGTATTCTTCTCTCTGCTTCTTGAAATATTACAATAGCGGCTATTACAGCAATAATTATAAGTATAGCCCCTACGAAAGCAAAAGGACTAATATCTCCATGCCTAAGCATAGATACAAATCTTATGGTAGCCTCTGGAAAATTGGCAACTATACCGGCAAATATAAGCATAGACATGCCGTTGCCTATACCTTTTTCCGTTATCATATCACCAAGCCATACCAATATCATAGTGCTGGCTACCATTCCAAGTACCGCAACAACTACAAAAAGTATTCCACCATGAGGAACAACAGGATATCCGTGAGGAGAAGTCTGATGTTCCAACCAAGTAGCTATGCCCAGCGATTGGAAACCTGCAACAAACACTGTTATATATTTTGTGTATTCGTTTATTTTCTGCCTTCCGTAATCACCCTCTTCCTTTGCCAATTTTTGAAGTTCCGGTATTGCGCTTGATAAAAGCTGCATAACGATAGAAGCTGATATATAAGGCATTACACCAAGAGCAAACAATGTCATCCGCGAAAGATTACCACCAGAAAATATATCGTACAAAGAAAACAAAGACCCTTTTAAGTTGCTCATAAAGTCCGCTAGAGCTACAGGGTCTACACCAGGAATCGGTATATGGCTACCAAGTCTATATATAGCAAATACTATTAAAGTAAATACTACTCTTTTTCTTAAGGTTTCTAGTTCAAATATTTCTTTTAAAAAATTATTCACCTGCTGCCTCTAAAATCTCCACACTACCACCAGCAGCTTCTATTTTCTGCTTGGCGGATGAAGATATAGCATCTACTTTTACCTTAAATTTTTTAGTGACTTCACCCATACCTAAAATTTTTACAGGTTTACCCTTTTTTATCAAGCTTTTAGCAAGAAGAGTTTCTTTGGTAATCTCATCGCCATCGTTAAAATGTTTTTCTAGCATTGATAAATTTATTACAGAATATTCCTTCTTAAAAGGACTTCTAAAACCTACCTTTGGTACTCTCATATGTAGTGGTGTTTGACCACCTTCAAAGTAAGGAGCCACTCTGTTGTCACCAGACCTAGACTTCTGACCTTTATATCCTCTGCCTGCTGTTTTACCTTTACCAGAACCTAAACCCCTACCTATACGCTTTTTATCTTTTACAGCGCTTTCATTTGGTTTTAACTCATGCAAATTCATGACAGCTCCTCCACGCATACAAGGTGTTTTACCTTTTCAAGGTTTCCACATACCATAGGATTTTTCTCTAATATAACGGTTTCACCAACTTTCTTTAGACCTAAACTCCTAACAGCTTCTTTTTTTGCTTTATCTTTGCCAGCCAATCCTCTTCTCAAAACTATCTTAAGCTTCATAAATCACCTCGCGTATATGTTGTATCTTTCTCTCAAATCCTCTACAGTTGCACCTTTTACTTTAGCTATTGCATCTATATCTCTTAATTTTAAAAGCGCATCAAACACAGCCCTTACTACGTTATGATGATTTGAACTTCCCACTACCTTTGTAAGCACATCCGTATAGCCCGCCAATTCAAATATAGGCTTAGCAGCACCGCCAGCTATAACACCGGTGCCTCTTCTAGCTGGAAAAGCTATAATGCGAGCAGAACCATACTCTCCAACAACGTCATGAGGTATAGTGCCATTTACTATAGGAACTCTTATGGTTTTCTTTTTAGCATCTTCTATTGCTTTTGCTATAGAAAGTGGAACTTCTCTAGCTTTACCAAGTCCAAACCCTACATAACCTCTTTTATCACCTATCACTACCAAAGCGCTAAAAGAAAAACGCTTCCCACCTTTTGTAACACGGGTAGTTCTGGCAGCTTCTAAAAGCCTCTCTTCAAACTGAATATCATCAAGAGTGGTTATACCTTGCTCTATCCTTTTAGCGTCTATCCTTTGGTTTAAATCCTTAGCGCCCACGTTAACCTCCTAATTTATAAGCCCTAACTCTCTGCACTTTTCTGCAAAAGCCTTGACTTTACCATGATAAAGATAACCAGATCTATCAAAAACCGCTTTATCTATACCTTTTTCTTTGGCTTTTTGGACCAAAATTTCAGCTACTTTCTGAACAGCTTCTATAGACTTGCCACCTCTTTTACCAGTGGCATCCACATATTCTTTGCCCAAAGATGATACTGTAAGAATAGCGTTACCAGTAATATCATCCACCAAAGAAGCGTAAAAAGCGTTCAAGCTTCTGTACATACATAATCTTGGTCTTGAAGCTGTACCGCTTATTTTTTTTCTTATCCTTCTATGCCTTTTAATACGCTTTTCTTCTCTCGTAAGCTTCATACCTTAACTCCTTACTTCTTACCTTTACCTGCAGATTTCCCTGGTTTTAGTTTAAGCACTTGACCTTCGTATCTTATACCCTTTCCTTTGTAAGGATCGGGTTTCCTAAACTTTATAATTTCAGCAGCCACTTGACCCACTAACTGTTTATCTATACCGGATACTGTAATCTTATTTTCTTTAACCTCAAGCTTAATACCAGCAGGCGGTTTATAGTATATTGGATGTGAATACCCTAAATTTAACTCCAGTTCTTGACCTTTCATGGCCGCTTTATAGCCAAGACCAACCACCTCTAAAGTCACTGAGTATCCCTTAGAAACACCTTCTATCGTGTTTTTTATAAGAGCTGCAGTGGTACCATGCATAGCCTGAGCAAAAGGAGACTCTTGATTTTTTGATACCGTTATTTGATTGTTGTCTATCTTTACATTCACAATTTCATGAACAGGCATTGACAGTTTGCCCTTGGGACCTTCTATAGTTAACACATTACCATCTAAAGAAACCTTAACGTTGTTAGGTATAGCTATTGGTTTTTTACCTATTCTAGACATAGCACTCTCCTTTTAATAAACGTATCCTATAATTTCGCCGCCCTTTTTAAGTTTTCTGGCTTGAGCATCTGATATTATACCACTATCACAAGACACTATGGCCAACCCAAGACCCCTTCTTACATGAGGCATCTTCTTTATAGGTGTATAAACTCTTCTACCTGGAGTAGATACTTTTTCTATATTTTCTATTGCAGAACGTGTTTTTCTTTGATCAAGATACTTTAAATAAATCCTTATAGTAGGTTGATTACCCTTTTTATGGGCATCATCTTCTAAAATTTCATAATTTTGTATATAACCTTCTTGTTTTAAAAGCTCTAAAATACGTTGTTTTAATTTAGAGTGCGGTACATCCACAAAATCTCTTTTTCTTTGAATACCATTTCTAATTCTAGCAAACATATCAGCAATAACATCCATACATTACCACCTCACCAACTGGATTTTCTTACTCCGGTAATCTCACCGCTTAAAGCCATCTCTCTAAAACACAACCTACACATGTTGAATCTCCTTAAAAACCCTCTAGGTCTTCCGCATATAGGACATCTATTTTTTTGTCTAGTGGCATACTTAGGGAAATGCTTCAAATCCTTTACAACTTTCGCTTTTCTAGGCATACATCCTCCTTAATAAGCTCTTATGGGCAATCCAAGCAAAGCTAACAAATACAAGGCTTCCTCATCAGTTTTTGCGCTTGTATTAATAAGAATATCCATACCTCTTATGGCGTCTACTTTTTCATAATCTATCTCTGGAAACACTATTTGCTCTGATAAACCAAAAGCATAATTTCCTCTACCATCGAAAGACCTAGGATTTAAACCTTTAAAATCTTTCACACGAGGCAACGCTACAGATATTAACTTATCTAAAAAGTTCCACATTCTATCCTTTCTTAAAGTAACCTTTAAGCCTATTGGAAGTCCTTTTCTTAACTTAAAAGAAGCCTCTGATTTTTTAGCTTTTCTAACAGAAGGATATTGGCCAGTTATAAGCTTTAAATCTTCCATAGCTCTATCTAGATTTTTTATATCGCTTATAGCTTCTCCTACACCCATATTTACCACTATCTTTATTATCCTTGGAACTTCCATCGGGCTTTTATAATTAAACTTTTCCATCAATCTAGGTACCACAACTTTTTCAAATCTCTCTTGCAATCTTTGTTTTTGCTTCACATCTGTAGACATAAGTCTTACCTCTTCACCTTATTTTTCTCATAAACAAGATCTATGTTTTCATTACACTTTTTACAATATCTATATTTTCTAACTACACCATCTTTCTCTTCTATTCTAAAGCCTACTCTTGTAGGTTTTTCGCATTTTGGACATACAAGCATAACCTTAGATATAGGCATAGGAAGCTCTATTTCGTATATACCGCCTTCTCTTCTTCCTTCTATAGCCTTAACGTGCTTTTTAGCTATGTTGATGTTTTTAACGATTGCTTTACCGCTTTTGCTATCCAAAAATTCAACAGTACTGATTTTGCCTCTATCTTTACCAGCCAATACTTTTACTTTATCGCCTCTTTTTATCTTAAAAGCCATTATACAACCTCCGCAGCCAAAGAAGCAATCTTGGTAAAACCTCTATTTCTGACTTCTCTTGCTATAGGTCCCAATATACGAGTACCGAGGGATTCACCATACTGATTCAATAGTATGACGGCATTATCATCAAATTTTATATAAGAACCGTCGCTTCTTTTTAGCTCTTTGGCAACCCTTACCACTACAGCTCTATAAACTTTACCTTTCTTAGCTGCGCCGTTTGGGGTTGCTTCTTTAACGGTCACCGTTACAACATCTCCAACACTAACATACTGTCTTAGAGCATAAGGTATACCTATCATCTGCACCTTTTTTGCTCCAGAATTATCAGCCACATTCAAATAACTCTGCCTCTGTATCATAAGCTCTCTCCTGAATAAAGCATTCTAAAACGAATATTATAGCATAATTTATCTAAGACTGCAAAGAAGAATTTTTAGATAAAATTTTAACTACCACCCATCTTTTTGTTTTGGATATCGGTCTAGTCTCTCTGATAAGCACAACATCGCCGACAGAGCAAGCATTCTCCGGATCATGAGCATGGAATTTAGTAGATTTTATAACTCTTTTACCGTACAATGGATCTGGCATTTCTCTATTTACTTTTACAACTACAGATTTATCCATCTTGTTGCTAACAACAACACCTTTAAACTCTTTTCTCTTCTGATGCCACTTTTTCTCTTTCATACCGCTTGGCCTCTCCTCTTTTCGTTTATTACTGTCAAAATCCTTGCTATATCTCGCTTTGTATCCCTTATTTTAGAAGGCTCTTTAAGACCTTCGATCTTTTTTGTAATACGGAGTTTAAACAACTCTGTTTTCAACTCTTTAAGCTTAGCCTCAAGCTCTTGTATGCTTAACTGATGAAGATCTCTAGCTTTCATATGCTCATGCCTCCTGCCTTAACAAGTCTTACCTTTATAGGCAGCTTAGCGGATACTTTTCTAAAAGCTTCTTCGGCCATATCTTGAGGTACATCTGAGAATTCAAACATTATTCTACCAGGTTTTACAACGGCTACATAGCCTTCTGGATCACCTTTACCACCACCACCTCTAACCTCTGCAGGTTTCTTGGTATATGGCTTATCGGGAAAAATTCTAATCCATACCTTTGTACCCTTTCTTAGACTTCTCACCAAAGCTATACGAGAAGCTTCTATCTGTCTCTGAGTAATCCAATGGCTTTCCAACGCTTGAATACCGTATTCTCCAAAAGCCACCTGATTTCCTCTAAAAGATTTACCTTTTAAAGTACCTCTCTGGGTTTTTCTATATTTTTGTCTACTAGGTTGTAAAAAAGACATTTCCTTATACCTCCTTTGCTTGGCTTACAAGATCTTCTTCTATCTTTTTCATTATCTCTTCTTTTCCACCTTTTAGTATATCGCCTTTATAAATCCACACCTTTATACCCAAGATACCGTATTTCGTATAAGCAGTAGCATAACCATAATCTATATCAGCTCTTAGTGTTTGTAGAGGCATTCTACCCACCAAGAACCACTCAGCTCTAGCCAAATCAGCACCACCTATTCTGCCTTTTACTTGAACTTTTATACCTTTTGCACCGCTTTTAATAGCGTTATCTATAGCTCTTTTCATAGCTCTTCTATGAGATACGCGCCTTTCAATTTGAAGAGCTATATCCTCAGCCACAAGTTGGGCATCAAGCTGTGGTACTCTAACCTCATCTACGCTTAAGCTTATATCTTTGTTTTTAACAATTCTTTCCAAATCGTTCTTCAATTGATCAACTTCAGCACCTTTTCTACCGATTATTATACCTGGTTTAGAAGATAAAATCCTTACCCTTATCTTCTCTCCTGATCTTTCAATGGTCACCTTTGATATACCGGCTGATTTATATCTTTCTTTAATATATTTCCTAATAACAATATCTTCATGTAAAGTATTTGGATATTCTTTTTTAGAAGTGCACCATTTGCTTAACCAATCTTTTGTAACCCCTATTCTAAAACCTATTGGATGAGTTTTTTGACCCATTACTTAGCCTCCTCAGTAGCTTCTTGCAACTCTCCTAAAGCTATAGTGATATGAGATGTATTTTTTCTCATCATAGTGGCCCTACCATGAGCTCTTGGCATCCACTTTCTAAACATAATACCTTTATCAGCTTTCGCTTCCAATATCACTAACTTCGTAGGATCAATACCCTTTTGCTCAGCGTTTGCTACAGCACTCTTTAAAACATTTTTTATAATCACAGCAGCTTTTTTGTTCATAAAACTAAGCTGGTACATAGCATATTCTACGGGTTTTCCTCTTAAAAGCCTCAACACTTGAGAAGCCTTAAGGGGTGAGATCCTAGCGTTTTTATGAACAGCCTTACTTACTACTTCTATACTCATAATCTTACCTCACTTCTTCTTTACTACTTTAGCAGATTTTTCTGGGTGAGATCTAAAAGTCCTAGTAGGAGCAAATTCCCCCAACTTATGACCTACCATTTCAGGAGTTATATATATGGGTACGAAAGTCTTACCGTTATGAACAGCTATAGTATGGTTAACAAAATCGGATATTACTTGGCTATCCCTAGAATAAGTCTTAACTACTTTTCTATCACCGGTCTGATTCATTTTTCTTATCGTCGCCCATAGCTTTGGATCTACCCAAGCTTTTTTGTTTACAAAAGCTCTAAATTCATCCCAAATTTCCTGATATCTTTTTTTAGCATTTTCTATAAGTTCATCGTTGTTAGAAAATTCAACCTTTCTAACCTTTTTATAAGCTTTTTGAGCTTTTTTATAAAGCTTCAAAAATGTATCTAAATCCTCTATCAATCTATTTCTCTTATTCCAAGCACCTCTAAAACCCATTATACCTTACCTCCAGCATTCCTCTTAGATATTATGAACCTATCGGAATATCTCTTTCCTCTCTTGGTCTTATAGCCTTTAGTTTTCCAACCCCAAGGAGATTCTGGATGCTTACCTTTTGTTTTACCTTCACCACCACCATGTGGGTGATCCACTGGGTTCATAGCTGTACCACGAACATTTGGTCTCATACCTAGCCATCTAGATCTACCAGCCTTTCCCAGTTTAACAAGCTCATGTTCGGCTAGGCCTACAACACCAATGGTAGCCATACATTTATCATTTATAAGCCTTACCTCACCAGAAGGTAAACGCACTTGAGCATATCCTTCTATCTTACCTATAACTTGGGCTGATAAACCGGCGGCTCTTACAAGCTTTGCCCCTCTGCCGGGATTTAACTCTATGTTGTGAATAAAAGTACCCACAGGAATAAATCGCAAAGGCATAGCGTTGCCGGGCTTTATATCAGGAAGTTCCTTTCCTTTAATAGCGTCTTCATAGCTTATAGAAACCACCGTATCTCCTACGTTAAGTTTATCAGGCCACAAAATATACTTTTTTTCACCATCTTTATAATGAAGCAAAACTATACGAGCACTTCTAAATGGGTCATACTCTATTGAATAAACTTTTGCCGGTATAAGACTTTTGTCTCTCTTAAAATCTATCAAACGATATCTTATTTTGTTACCAGCGCCTTTCCATCTTGAAGTAATTTTACCCTGTTGCCTACTTCTACCCAAAGCCCTTTTATAGTAATAAGTAAGGCTTTTTTCTGGTTCTCTCCTGGTAAGCTCAGAATAATCGTAAAGTATAGCGTGTCTTTGTCCATTTGTTACAGGTTTTAACTTTCTTACACCCATATATATAACCTCACAAGCTCATAAAATCTATTTTTGAATTCTTATCAAGGGTAATAATGGCCTTCTTATAACCTCTTGTGGCACCGTAAACTCTGCCTCTTCTTGTTATTGTCCTTTTTACCCTTGGTCTTGCATAAAGAGTGTTAACAGCTTTCACTTTTACTCCAAACAGCTTTTCCACAGCATGCTTTATTTCATGTTTGTTAGCATCTTTGTGAACTTCAAATACATACTTATTTAAATCTTCCATCAATCTATTTGTCTTTTCAGTGATTATAGGACGTATAATAACTTCCTCAGGTGCTCTCATAAATTTACCCTCTCATAAATTTTTTCCAAGGCTCCTTGCTCTATCAACAAAGCATCAGCCCAAAGAATATCGTAAACATTAAGACCTACAACGGGTAATACTTTTGTATTTGGTATATTTTTAAAGCTTTTAGAAACAATATCGTTTTGATCTTTTGTCACTACCAAAACTTTCTTGTCAGATATACCTTTTTCTTTTAAAAGCTCAAAAGCCACCTTAGTTTTGGGCTTTCCTAAAGAAGATAACAAAGATTCTAATACATAAACAGAGTTGTTCTTAGCTTTTGTGCTAAGAGCCATAGCAAGAGCTATTTTTCTGTACTTTTTAGATAGCTTATATTCATAATCTCTAGGTGTAGGACCATGTACAACACCGCCACCAACAAATATATTTGCAGATCTGGCACCGTGTCTAGCGTTACCAGTACCTTTTTGAGGCATTATCTTCTTCTTGCTACAATTTACCTCAGCTCTAGTCTTTGTGGAATGAGTACCTTGCCTTCTTTTAGCAAGCTGCCATCTAACCACATCCCACAAAATATGCTTTTTAGGTTCTACATTAAAAACATCATCTCTTAGTTCTACACCATTCACCAACATATCACACTTCCTGCCTTAAAAGATTTGATGGTATAAAAGACAAACGATCCTGCTTCCTTTGAGCTTTCTTCCTAAAGGCAATATGACTCTTTTCTATATATACAATTCCATCTTTATGACCAGGCACAGAGCCATTCACAAGAATAATTCCTTTATCCTTTAAAACATCCACAACTACAAGAGCTTGAACTCTTATAGTTTCGTTACCATGTCTTCCAGCCATTCTTTTGCTCTTCCAAACTCTACCAGGATCAGTACGATTTCCCACAGAACCTACAGCCCTATGATATCTATGACCGTGAGATTTTGGAAAACCACCAAAATCCCATCTTTTCATGGTACCTGTAAAACCTCTACCCTTTGACCTTCCCACTATATCCACCAACTCACCAGGTGAAAATATATCAACACCTAGTTCCTGACCTAACGCGAAACTAGAAACATCATCTACTCTAAATTCTTTTAAATATTTTAAAGGTGTCAAATTGGCTTTCTTAAAATGACCAACCATTGGCTTTTTAAATCTACTTTGCTTTAAAGGAATGCTACCTACCTGTATGGCATTATAACCGTCTGTTTCAGAGCTTTTAATATAAACCACATAGTTAGGTTCTACTTTAATAGCCGTTACTGGAATAGCTGTGCCATCATTTAAAAAAACTCTCATCATTCCAAGTTTCTTACCTATAAGACCTATCATATCTTCAACCTCTCATCTTAACTTCAATATCAACACCAGCTGGAAGACTTATCTCCATAAGAGATTCTATAGTTTGTGGTGTAATCTTTACTATATCTAACATCCTCTTGAACTCTCTGATTTCAAAATGCTCCCTAGATTGATCAAACTTATGAGGTGAACGTAAGACCACCCAGCGCCTTCTAGAAGTGGGCAGAGGGATCGGCCCCTTTACGGAGCTTCCCGTTCGTTTAACTGTTTCCACTATTTGCTTGACAGATTGATCCAAAAGTTTATAATCGTAAGATTTAAGCTTTATACGTATTTTATCCTGCTCCATACTTTCTGCCTCACTCTATAATCTTGGTGACAACACCAGCACCAACTGTTCTACCACCTTCTCTTATGGCAAATCTAAGGCCTTCTTCCATAGCTACTGGATGTATTAGCTCTACTTCAAACTCTACGTTATCACCAGGCATTACCATCTCTTGACCTTCTGGAAGCTTTACCACTGTACCTGTTACGTCAGCGGTTCTTATGTAGAACTGAGGTCTGTAGTTTAGGAAGAATGGAGTGTGTCTACCACCTTCTTCTTTTGACAATACGTAAACTTGAGCTTTGAACTTTTTATGTGGAGTTATAGAACCTGGCTTTGCTAAGACTTGACCTCTTTCTACTTGGTCTTTACCTACACCTCTTAATAACACACCTACGTTGTCACCGGGTAATGCTTCGTCAAGGATTTTTCTAAACATTTCCACAGATGTGGCTGTAGTTTTTAGGGATTCTTCTTTTAGACCTACTATTTCCACTTCTTCGCCTGGTTTTAGCACACCTCTTTCTACTCTACCTGTGACAACTGTACCTCTACCAGATATGGTAAAGACATCTTCTATTGGCATTAGGAATGGCTTATCAGTTTCTCTTTGAGGAGATGGTATATAGTCATCTAAGGCTTTCATAAGGTCTACTATTGCATTGCACCATTTGTCTGGTTTGCCTTTGTCTAGTTCTTCAAGGGCTCCTAAAGCAGAACCTCTTATAATTGGCACATCATCACCCGGAAATTCGTACTTGTTTAGTAGGTCTCTTACTTCTAACTCTACTAGATCTAATAGCTCTGGATCATCTACCATATCGCATTTGTTCATAAATACCACTATGTAAGGGACGTTAACTTGTCTTGCTAGCAAAACGTGTTCTCTGGTTTGGGGCATTGGACCATCTGCTGCTGATACAACAAGTATTGCACCGTCCATTTGAGCGGCACCTGTAATCATGTTCTTTATGTAGTCTGCGTGTCCGGGACAGTCAACGTGAGCGTAGTGTCTTTTTGGTGTTTCGTATTCAACGTGAGTTATGTTGATGGTAATACCTCTTTCTTTTTCTTCAGGTGCTTTGTCTATTTCTTCATAACGGTAGCATTTTGCCTTACCGCCTGATAATACACCAGCACCTAACACACAGGTGATAGCAGATGTTAAGGTAGATTTACCATGGTCAACGTGACCTATGGTACCTACGTTGATGTGCTCTTTCTCTCTAACAAACTTTTCCTTTGCCATAAGCTACTCCTTTTTAAGTATGAGTTCTTTCTCCAACTACTTTCTCTGTAATACTTTGAGGTGCTTCACTGTAATGGGAGAATTTCATAATAAATGTACCACGCCCCTGTGTTAAACTTCTAAGGTTAGTAGCGTAACCAAACATTTCAGAGAGTGGTACATGGGCTTTTATAGAAGTGATAATACCTTTGTTTTCCATACCCATAATTTTGCCACGTCTTGAGTTTAAATCTCCTATAACATCCCCTACGTAATCATCTGGAGTTTCAACTTCTACTTCCATTATAGGTTCTAAAAGTACTACACTAGCTTTCTTAGCAGCTTCTTTAAAAGCCATAGAACCGGCTATCTTAAAGGCTATTTCAGAAGAGTCCACTTCATGGTAAGAACCATCAAAAAGTTTAACCTTAACGTCAACCACCGGATAACCAGCCAATACACCATTCTCCATGGCTTCTTTTATACCTTCTTCCACAGGAGGAATAAACTCTTTTGGTATAACACCACCTACTATAGCATTTTCAAATACAAAGCCGCTTCCTCTTTCTAACGGTTCTACCTCTATAACAACGTGGCCGTATTGACCTCTACCACCAGTTTGTCTTATAAACTTACCTTCAGCCACAGCTTTACCTTTTATAGCCTCTTTGTAAGCCACCTGAGGCTTACCTACGTTTACCTCTATGTTGTATTCCCTCTTCATCCTGTCTACCATTATTTCAAGATGAAGCTCACCCATTCCGTGTATCAACGTTTGCCCAGTTTCTGGGTCCATAGAGGCTTTAAACGTCGGATCTTCTTTCATGAATTTATTTAACACTTGAGAAAGTTTCTCTTGATCTTTCTTCGTTTTTGGCTCTATAGCCATAGATATAACAGGTTCTGGAAACTCGAGTTTTTCCAAAATAATAGGGCTCTTCTCATCGCATATGGTATCACCAGTAGCAGCATCCACACCTACAGCTGCAGCAATCTCACCGGCGGCAACCTCTGTAATATCTTCTCTTGTATTGGCATGCATCAAAAGTAGTCTTCCAACACGCTCTTTTTTATCTTTAGTAGAATTTAGCACATAAGAACCAGCCTGAACTTTACCAGAGAATACTCTAAAATAGCTTAACTGACCTGCATAAGGATCAGATACTACTTTGAAAATATAAGCGCAAAACGGTTGATCATCTTCTGGAAGCCTTGTTTCTTCTTGAACTGTTTTTGGATTTATTCCAACCACCGAAGGAACATCCAAAGGAGAAGGAAGATAATCTACAACAGCATCCAATAGAGGTTGAACACCCTTATTTTTAAAAGAAGAACCACATAAAACAGGCACTAACTGTTTATTTATAGTAGCTTTTCTTAAAGCTTGCTTTAGCTCATCTGTGCTGATCTCTTGACCTTCCAAATATTTTTCCATTAAAGTGTCGTCCGTTTCAGCTATAGATTCCACCATTTTTTCACGCCATTCTTGAGCCTTAGCTTTATATTCTTCCGGAATATCCCTTATTTCGTATTTCGCACCCAAGGTTTCTTCAAGCCATATAATGGCATTCATATTCATAAGATCTACGACACCAACAAAATTATCTTCTGTACCTATAGGTATTTGAATGGCTACTGGTTTTATCGTAAGTTTTTTTACTATCTCATCGTAAACTCTATAAAAATCTGCGCCTAATCTATCTAATTTATTTATAAAAGCTATACGAGCAACGTTGAATTTATCTGCCCATCTCCAGTTCGCTTCCGATTGGGGCTGTACACCTTCAACAGCTGAAAATATAAATATGATACCGTCCAAAACACGCATTGACCTTACAACTTCTACAGAGAAGTCTACGTGCCCTGGAGTATCTATTATGTTTATTTGCTTACCAGCCCAATAGCAAGCCGTAGTAGCTGCTGTAATGGTAATGCCTCTTTCTTTTTCTTGAGGCATCCAATCCATCGTTGCAGCACCTTCATGCACCTCACCTATTTTATAGGTTTTACCAGTATAATAAAGTATACGCTCCGTAGTAGTAGTTTTACCAGCGTCTATGTGGGCTACTATACCTATGTTTCTCAAATCTTGAATAGGAACTGTCCTTGGCATATTCTATCTCCCTATTACCACTTAAAATGAGCAAAAACTTTATTAGCTTCCGCCATTCTGTGAGTATCTTCTTTTTTCTTTACAGCAGCACCTTTATTTTCTATGGCGTCCATAATTTCTGCTGCCAACCTTTCTTCCATCGTATAAGAACCCCTGTGTCTTGCTCTTTCTCTGGCTGCATCCACAAGCCATTTTATACCCAAGGACTCTCTTCTATGTTCTTCTACTTCCACTGGTACTTGATAAGTAGCACCACCAACACGACGAGGACGCACTTCCCAAACTGGCTTGACATTTTCAAGAGCCTTTTCAAGCACTTCCACTGGCGATAAATTTAGCTTTTCAGCCACTCTCTCTAAAGCAGTATAGACTATATATTCGGCTGTACTCTTCTTGCCGTCTTTCATAACTTTGTTTATAAGTTTGTGAACTATAATACTGTTGTATTTAGCATCTGGCAATATCTCTCTTCTTGGAACTCTTCCTTTCCTAGGCATTACTTCTTACCCCCTTTCGTAGCTTGAGCGGCACCAGCTTTAGGCCTCTTAGCACCATACTTTGACCTAGACTGTCTTCTATTGGCAACACCGGCAGTATCTAAAGCTCCACGAATTATCTTATATCTAACACCTGGTAAATCTTTTACCCTACCGCCTCTTACAAGCACTATAGAGTGCTCTTGAAGGTTATGTCCTTCTCCTGGAATATAACAAGTAACTTCTATGCCGTTTGACAATCTTACCCTAGCAACTTTTCTAAGAGCAGAGTTTGGCTTTTTTGGCGTTACAGTATAAACACGTACGCAAACGCCTCTTTTCTGAGGATTGCCCTGCAAAGCAGGAGCCTTACTCTTTTTCTTTATCTTCTCGCGTCCTTCTTTTATAAGCTGATTCACAGTTGGCATTTACTTTCTCCTCCTAAACAATAAGCTAATATTTTAGCATAAAAGCTCAAAAAAAGCAAGCATTTTAAGTTTGCTTCTTAAACTGGGTGACATGCTCTGCAATCTCTATCTTTACATTTTTGTACTCTTCAAGACCAGTACCGGCAGGTATAAGATTACCAATTATAACATTTTCCTTTATACCTGACAAGTCATCAACTTTTCCTTCGCTAGCAGCTTCTGTCAAAACTCTAGTAGTCTCTTGGAAAGAAGCAGCAGATATCCAGCTTTTAGTAGACAAGGCAGCCTTGGTAATACCCACCAATATAGGCTCTGCTTTTGGTATTTTACCATCTTCTTTCCTAATTCTTTCCACTTCTTTGTTAAACTCTATTACATCAACTTCTTCGTTAGCCACAAACCTACTATCTCCTGGATCTACTATTACTCTTTTCCTTAGCATTTGACGAATTATTATCTCTATATGTTTATCGTTTATATCAACACCTTGAAGCTTATACACCATCTGAACTTCTTTTAACAAGAACTTTTGAAGCTCATCTATACCCTTTATCTTAAGTATCTCTTCAAGAAGCGGAGTTCCATCTGTTAATTGGTCACCAACTTTTACATAATCACCGTCCTTTACTTGTAAAAATTTACCTTTGGGCACAGAATAAACTTTTTCTTGGCCTGTTTGTTTATTGTAAACCACTATCTTACTACCCTTTGCTCTTACTATAGCTTTACCACTAACATCACTAACTATAGTATCTGTAATTTTGGTACCCTCTTTCACTTCTTGACCATGCTTAATCAGAATAAACTCATTTTTTATATCGTACTTCTTAGTGCCTTTTGGCGATATTACCATAACCTCATCTGCATCTTCATATATCTTAACTATACCATCTATCTCAGATATAATAGCGGGGTTTTTAGGCTTCCTAGCTTCAAACAACTCTTCAACCCTTGGAAGACCTCCTACTATGTCTCTAACTTTTGTAGTTTCTTTGGGAATACGCGCTATAATATCCCCTGGATGTACAACAAATTTATCTAAATAATAGTAATTGTGCTGAACATCATTCTTTTCAGCCTCAGAACAAGCTAAACACTTATCCCATATAGTTTTAAGCTTTTCAAACGGTATATTTAATATAGAGTTTACCGGTAAATCATAAGAATACTCATTACCATCTTCAGACTTTATAACTATTCTCGGTGAGTGCAGTTGAGCGTCTTTAGCTCTTAGGAAAGATACAACTATGGCTGTTTTACCGGTAAGAGTATCTTTTTCTTCTCTTACAGTAACATCCACTATAATATCCTTTAAAACAAGCTCTCCACTTGATTCAGCTATTATGTAAGTGTTAAACGGATCCCATTTTGCCACTATGTCACCTTGCTTTACCTCTGAACCATCTTTAAACAAAATCTCTGCAGCATAAGGGACTGTATGCCTTTCTATGGTCCTTCCGTTTGGATCCAATACAAATATTACACCTTCTTGAGATATGTTTATAAGTCCTCCATTTCTATTCTTTAAAAGCCTTAAACCTTGGAATTTTATAATACCACTACTTTCTATAATGAGTTCACTCTGGACCTTTTGAGCTGTAGCAGCACCGCCTATGTGGAATGTTCTCATTGTAAGCTGAGTACCGGGCTCACCTATAGATTGAGCAGCTATAATACCTACAGCCTCTCCAGGAGAAACAAGTTTTCTTTGAGATAAATCCCATCCATAACACATAGAGCATATACCGTTTTCAGATTCGCAGTTTAGTACTGATCTGGCCTTGACCTGCACTACACCAGCTTGCTGTATTCTAGCTGTAAGCTCTTCATCTAAAACATCGTTGGCTTTTGCTATAAGCTCTTTACTGTTTGGATCGTATATGTCCTCAGCTAAAACTCTTCCTATCAACCTTTCTTTCAAAGATATTTTTTCTTCACCACTTTCTACTATTGCTTCTATAACTTCATATTTTTTAGTACCACAATCATATTCGCTAATAACCATATCTTGAGCCACATCTACAAGCCTTCTAGTTAGATAACCAGCAAAAGATGTCTTTAGAGCGGTATCAGCAAGACCTTTTCTAGCACCGTAAGTAGATATGAAGTATTCTAATACAGATAATCCCTCTCTAAAGTTTGAAGTAATTGGCGTTTCTATAAACTCACCGGAGTGCTTTGCCATAAGACCTCTCATACCTGCTAACTGTCTTAACTGGTCTTTGTTACCACGAGCACCTGAGTTTGCCATCATGTAAATAGGGTTGAAAAGACCTGGCAGTTTTTTACCGTTTTCTATTTGTTCAGATTTTTCTATTTCAGAGAACATAGCCTTTGTAACATCTTCTGTGGTTTGTGACCAAATATCTATAGTTTTGTTGTACCTTTCTTTGTTTGTTATTATACCCTTTCTATATTGATCAAGCACTTCGTCCATTTGGTGAAAAGCTTTATCTACAAGACGTTTCTTGGCTTTTGGTATCTTCATATCTTCAATACCTATAGATATTCCAGCCCTTGTAGCCATTTCAAAACCAAATTCCTTGAGTCTATCAAGAGTTTGAGCAGTGATTTCTGAACCATAAATTTTGTGAATATCGGCTATAAGCTTTGATATGCTTTTCTTATCAAGAACTTCATTCACAAATCTATAACCCTTTGGCAATGCCTCATTTATAAGAAGTCTACCTATGTTTGTCTCTACAAAAGTATCCCCTATCTTCACCTTTATAACAGCGTGAATATCTATCTTTTTGTTTTCAAAAGCCAAAAACGCATCTTCTTTAGAGAAGAATACCTTACCCTCGCCTTTAGCACCTTTTACATAATTTGAAGCGTAGAAAAGTCCCAACACCATATCTTGAGAGGGCAACATAATTGGCCTTCCGTTGGCAGGTGAGAGTATGTTTTGGGTTGAAAGTATAAGTATATAAGATTCTAGCTGAGCCTCTATACCAAGAGGCACATGCACAGCCATTTGGTCACCATCAAAGTCTGCGTTAAATGGAGGGCATACCAACGGATGAAGTTGAATTGCCTTGCCTTCCACCAAAACAGGCTCAAAGGCTTGAATAGACATCCTGTGAAGTGTAGGAGCTCTGTTTAGCAATACTGGATGTTGCTTGACAACTTCCTCTAAACATTCCCATACTTCTGGCTGTTTTTGATCTACCATCTTCCTAGCATTTTTTATAGAAGTGGCATAACCTTTTTCCTCAAGTCTTCTATAAACAAAAGGTTTGAACAACTCTAAAGCCATTATCTTTGGCAAACCGCACTGGTGCATCTTTAAAGAAGGGCCTACCACTATGACAGAACGACCAGAGTAATCGACCCTCTTACCCAAAAGGTTTTGTCTAAACCTGCCTTGCTTTCCTTTGAGATAATCTGATAAGCTTTTAAGCGGTCTATTGTGTTGGCTTACTACCTTGCCTCTCTTGCCGTTGTCTATAAGAACATCCACTGATTCTTGGAGCATCCTCTTTTCATTTCTCACTATGATATCTGGGGCATCCAAGTCTATAAGCCTTTTCAAGCGATTGTTTCTATTTATAAGCCTTCTGTAAAGATCGTTTAAATCAGATGTAGCAAACTTGCCCCCATCTAAAGCTACCAGTGGTCTTAACTCTGGAGGTATTACCGGTAAAACTGTTAATATCATCCATTCTGGTCTATTGGAAGATTTCAAAAAGCCTTCTACAAGTTTTAAGGTTTTTACTAAATTTTTAACCCTTGTATCCGAGAAGTCCTTTAAAACTATATTTCTAACATCTTCTTGTATCTTATCAAAAACAGGGATATTTTGATTTTGTCCTCTTACATATTCAAATCTGTACCTTATAGCATCTTTTGAAGTATACCAATCGTCCCCTAAATCCTGATTGGATATTTCACCAGTTTTGATGTTTAAATATATTGACTCACTTACAATACCATGAATCACGTCTTCAATAGACATCTGAACACCGTTAAGCGATGTAGCGATACCTACGCTGTAAAGCTTTACCCTGTCTGCTAAAAACATTATTATCTTTTCGTAAAGCTTTTTATGCTCTAGCTCCATCTTTGGACCCAAATCTTCAAATCCAAAGGTGTAAGGCTTCAAAATTTTCTTTAGTTTAAAAGCAAACGTTTCTAAGTCTAAAATAGATAAAACATATCTTACAAATTCGGCTCCCATCCCACTTTCGTACCTGTTGTCTATACTGTAAGCAAACTCCTTCTCATATTGTTCTTCCGTAACAACGTGCAGTTTTACATGATGAGTAACACCATCTTTTATAACAGGGATAGTATTTTCTGAATTTGAGAAAGTAGCCTCCATGTCAGGAGTTGGATATTCTACCACTAAGTAAGACTCAAAATATATAACCTTTTCTATATCTCTAGCGGACAAACCAAGCAATGCACCTATCTTAGACGGAGAAGATTTTAAAAACCATATATGAGCACAAGGAGTAGCAAGGGTTATATGGCCAAATCGTTCTCTTCTAACGTAAGCTTTCGTTACTTCAACACCGCATCTATCACAAATAGTACCTTCAAATCTCTTACCTTTATATTTTCCACACAAACATTCGTAATCTTTCAAAGGTCCAAATATTTTTGCACAGAAAAGACCTTCCTTTTCGGGTTTCAGAGTGCGGTAATTTAAAGTCTCAGGACGCTTAACCTCTCCATGACTCCAACTAAGTATTTGCTCTGGTGAGGCAAGCAAAAGCTTTATCTTATTAAAAGGTAACAAACCTCTCTTCATCAACGTTCCTCCTCTTTCTTATCCAAATCAACACTATCGCAGCTTTTAGCCTCTCCATTCTCACACACAACGTTTAGTCCCAACGATTTCAATTCTCTTACTAAAACTTTGAAAGATTCTGGTATACCAGGTGAGTAGAAATATTTACCTTTTACTATAGATTCATAAGCTCTATTTCTACCTTCTATATCATCGGATTTCACCGTTAGCATCTCTTGTAACGTATAAGCTGCACCGTGAGCCTCCAACGCCCACACTTCCATTTCACCCAAACGTTGACCACCAAATTGAGCCCTACCTCCAAGAGGCTGCTGCGTTACTAAAGAGTAAGGACCAGTGGAACGAGCATGTATCTTATCTTCTACCATATGTATCAACTTCAACATATGCATATAACCTGTGGTAACTCTAAAATCAAAAGGCTCACCAGTCCTACCGTCGTACAACACAAATTTACCATCCTCTGGCAAACCAGCTTCTTTGAGTAGCGTTTTCAAGTCATCTTCGCTACAACCTTCAAAAGCTGGAGTAGCTATAGGAATGCCGTTTTGAGCAACAAAACTCACAACGTTTTTAAACTCTTCATCGGATAAGCTTTTTAGCATGTTCTTGATGAAATTTTTATTCTCGTTGTTCTTATCACCTATGGCGTAAATACTAGCTATATACTCCGTTATTTCGTCTCTATTAAAATATTCGTCTATCATCTCTTGAACTTTCTTACCTATGTATTTTGAAGCCATTCCAAGATGCGTTTCCAAAATTTGACCAACGTTCATACGAGATGGCACACCAAGAGGGTTCAACACTACGTCTACGGGAGTACCATCTGGTAAAAATGGCATATCTTCGACTGGAAGCACTACAGATATAACACCTTTGTTCCCGTGTCTACCAGCCATTTTATCCCCTACCCTTATTTTACGCTTTTGAGCTATGTAGACTTTTACCATCGTTATCACACCGCTTGGTAAATCGCTTTGTTTTCCAACATTTTCTATCTTTTCTTCGTATATCTTATCTATAACCTTACGTTGAGCTTGAGCTTTATCTCTTATTTCTTCTATCTTCTTTATAAGCTTCTTATCGGAGAAAAAGTTTTCTGGCTTCGTTATAACAAAATTGGCTATGTTGTCAAAAAGAGCTTCATCTATTACAGTGCCCTCTTCGTAAGTCTTTTTAGCCAACTTTATAGGTTTGTTTATAACCTTACCAATGACAAGGTCTTTTACTATCTCGTTACGCTTTTCTATAACTAGGTTAAGCATGAACTCTTTCTCTTTCTTTATGCGGTTTTTCTCTTCTTGCTCTACATGCTCTACTAGAGGGTTTTTCTTGCTTTCGCTTAACTTTCTGGTAAACACCTGCACATCTACCACAACACCTTCAATACCCGGTGGGCATCTTAGAGAGGAGTCTTTAACATCTCTAGTCTTTTCACCAAAGATAGCTTGTAAGAGTTTTTGCTCTGGAGTTAACTGAGTTTCTCCAATGGGAGTAACCTTACCCACCAATATATCGCCTGGTTTTACATATGTACCAACCTTAACTATACCGTACTCATCAAGATAAGCCAACGCTTTTTCTGATACCCCAGGCACTTGTCTAGTTATCTCTTCATCACCTATCTTTGTTTCCCTGGCTTCTGCCTTAAGTTCTTCTATATGAACAGAAGTAAGCACATCTTCTTTCACCAATCTTTCCGATATTACTATAGCATCCTCAAAGTTATAACCACGCCACGGCATAAAACAAACAAGCAAATCTTTTCCAAGAGCCAACTCACCCATAAAGGTAGATTGACCATCTGCTATACAATCGCCCTTCTTTATCTTTTGACCTTTATATACTATTGGTCTTTGATTTACAGATGTGTTTTGGTTTGTTTTTGTAAATTTTAAAAGCTTATAAACATCTATACCCATATCAAGAGGGTCTTTTTCATTTATCTCATTCGGATTTACCCTTATAACAATACGATTTGAATCTACCTCTTCTACCACACCACCTCTTTTGGCTAAAATGGCAGCACCACTATCTATAGCCACTTTTGATTCCATTCCTGTACCTATCAAAGGAGCTTGTGTAAATATAAGAGGTACTGCCTGTCTTTGCATGTTGGAACCCATCAAAGCTCTATTTGCATCGTCATGTTCTAGAAACGGAATCAGAGAAGCCGATACCGATATTATTTGCCTTGGAGAAACGTCTATATAGTTTACGTCGGATGGTTTTACAATCTGAATATCATTTTTATAACGAGCTATTAACCTATCGCCCAATATCTTACCTTTTTGATCTGTAGGGGTGCTTTGCGCTATTACAAAGTTTTCTTCTTCATAAGCAGCTAAAAACTCTATTTGATCTGTCACAATACCGTTCTCAACTTTCCTATAAGGAGTTACCAAGAACCCGTACTCGTTGGTTTGAGCGTAAGTGGTCATAGAAGTCACAAGACCTATATTCTGACCTTCAGGGGTCTCTATAGGGCAAAGTCTACCGTAGTGAGAAGGATGAACGTCTCTTATTTCAAATTTAGCACTCTCTCTGGTTAAACCACCAGGTCCCAAAGCAGATAATCTTCTTCTATGCGTTAAGGAAGATAAAGGGTTTGAATTATCAAGATATTGAGAAAGTTGACCACCTTTTAAAAATTCAAACATAGAAGATACAAGATATCTAGAGTTTACCAAGTCTTGAGCTTTTATCGTAGGATCTTCTGGGTTTATCGTAGCAACTTTATCCCTAAAGGATTTCAACATTCTAGCTATGCCTATGCGAGCTTGGTTTTCTAAGAGCTCGCCTATCGGTCTTACTCTTCTGTTGCCGAGGTGAGCAATATCATCTTTCTTTTCCTTACCAAACCTTACCTTTAACAAATATTTAATTGCATTTACCAGATCTTTATGATTTAAGAACCTTGCTTCTAAGCCAGTATAATCCCTTACCTCTATAGTTTTATGAGATTTTAAGATATACTCAAAAATATCCTTTGTTAAGATGGTGCCTTCTTTGTAGTTATCATAATCTTTAGCCAACTCTAAAACCGGAAGCTCATCAAAAATTTCCAAGTCTTTTTCTGTAAGCTCTCTTTTGTGTATATAGATTTTGGCGTTTATTTTAACCCTACCTACTTTAGACAGATCAAATCTTGCGATATCCTGGAAGTAAGCTTCAAAGTAGGCTCTAGAGCGCTGTATGATATCAGCCATTTCCTGAACGAGACCTTCCATAGATCTAAGCTTTACATATATATCTCTTAATCCTATGTCTCTTAAAGTAAATTGAGAATTGGTTCTTACCAAGCTCTTACCATGCTGATCCTTTGCTTTTGTATCGTTTATGAGAGTTTCAAGAATTATCTTTCCATAAAAGCTTTTGGTGGTTTTCTCTGATTGGACTGCGGTCAATAGCTCTATCTTTACTCTTTCGTCTTTTATTAACCTATTTAGTACATTTAAATCTTCAATATACCTTTCTTCTATAAACTCCTCTTCTTTCTCAGTGCCTTCTATCTTGGCGGTATATCTTAAAACCGCAAAAAGATAATGAGATTCCAAGTCCTCCGGTTTATATACTTCTCCAGTATTTTTATCGATTATAAGACCATCTTTCACATTAAAAGCCTTAACATCTTCATAAAACTGAGACAATATATCGTAAGCGGTTTCCAAACCAAAAGCCCTCAATATCGAAATGGCACTTATACGCTTTTTATCTATTCTTGCAGATATTATATCTGAATTAGTAGACAATTCAAACTCTATACGAGAACCTTTGTCTGGATGTATGCTAGCTGTAAAAATTGTTCTTGATACAGTACCTTCTTTTTGCCTATCTTCCTTATCAGAATAGAATATACCCGGTGATCTTATAAGCTGGTTCACAACGACTCTTTCACTTCCATTTATAACAAAAGTGCCTATAGGTGTCATCATTGGCATTTCGCCAAAGTATATTTTCTTTGGTGTATCTACAAACTCCCCTGATTTTGTCTTCTTTCTAAGTCTTAACATTATCCTTATAGGAGCACTATAGGTTATTCCTTTTTCTTTACATTCTTCGGGCGTATATTTTTCTTTATAAGAAAGAATTGTTTTACATTTTGGACATTCCGTATCAGCACCAGCTAAAAAATCCGTTTCCGGTTTATATCCGCACTTGTTACATTCCCAATTTCCAATCTCATATCCTATATATTCCACAGTAATATTTTTATTGGTATCTTGAAAAGGAAATGAAGTTCTAAGTATATACTCAAGACCCTGTTCCTTCCTTTTGGTCGGGGGCACGTTAAATTGAATAAAATTTTCGAAAGATTCTGTGGGGACCTTAACTAAAAATGGTAAATCTAAAAGCTCACTACGTCTACCAAAAAATTTCCTTGGTATAGCATGCTTTAATTTAAGCATAACTTCACCACCTTATTAAAATTTTTAAACATATTGAAAAAAGCAAAATGCACCCCTAACATGGGGTGCATCACCTTCTTTTAATAAAACCCTTAAAGTTGCCAAAGCTTTATTTTACTTCTACTTTTGCACCAGCTTCTTCTAGCTTTTTCTTTATATTTTCCGCTTCTTCTTTAGATACACCTTGCTTAATTGGTTTTGGAGCTCCGTCCACTAAGTCTTTAGCCTCTTTAAGACCTAAACCCGTTAGCTCTCTAACAACCTTTATAACGTTGAGTTTGTTAGCTCCAGCATCTTGTAATATCACATCAAACTCGGTCTTTTCCTCAGCTGCTGGTGATGCTGCAGCTCCTCCGGCTGCTGGTGATGCTGCTACCATAGCGGCCGCCGAAACACCAAATTTTTCCTCGAGCTTTTTCACAAGCTCTGCAACTTCCAACACTGTCATGCCGCTTATAGCGTCCACAATTTCATCGATTGTAAGTGTAGCCATCTCTACAAACCTCCAAAAAAAATTTTTTAAGAATTCTTAGTTTCTACAGCTTTTAAAGTAAGTACAAGCTTTTGGGGAACAGCTTTTAACGCCATTATAAAGCCAACCACAGGGGCCTGCAATACACCCATAAGCTTAGATACAAGCACTTCCATACTTGGTAAATTGGCAAGAGCTTCAATATCTTTAGGCGTAAGGTATTTATTGCCTAGCATACCAGCTTTTACAAATCTGAGCGGGTTATCTTTGTCAATGCTTTTACATGTATCAAAAACAATCTTGGCAGTTTTAGCCAGGTCTTTGTATGAAAAGATAACAGCCGTTGGTCCCACAAAGATTTCTCTGTGATCATGTATTATCGTATTCTCAAAAGCCCTAAAAAATAGCGTAGTCCTACCCACCAACATCTCAGAATCTACAGATTTAAGCTCTCTTCTTAGAGAAGTAGCCACATCCGCAGGTAATCCGTTGAAGTTGAAAAACAATACAAAATTGCTTTTGGTAAGCTTTTTCTTATAACCTTCTACCGTTTCTATCTTCTTCTGAAGCGTCTCTTTGTTCATAACTTCACCTCACTTAAGCTACAGCTTCTTGCAATTGTTTTAGCGTTGTTTGTATATCAAGTTCAACAGAAGGGCTCATCGTTAAAGATATAGCTATATTCTTCACATATTGGCCCTTGGCACCTGGAGGCTTTGCTCTTACCACAGCATCTATAGCCGCATAAGCATTTTTCATAATATCTTCTGGTTTAAAGCTTATTTTACCTATAGGCATATGAATATTACCGGTTTTATCTACTTTGAACTCTACTCTACCCTTTTTAGCTTCTTCTACAGCTGCTTTTACGTTAGGTGTCACGGTACCGGTTTTTGGGTTTGGCATTAGGCCTCTTGGTCCAAGCACTTTACCAAGCTTACCAACCTTTGGCATTATCTCTGGTGTAGCTATCACTACATCAAAATCTACCCAAGACTCTTTAAGGATTTTATTTATTATATCATCGCCACCAGCATAATCGGCCCCAGCGTTTTGGGCTTCTTTTATAGCATCACCTTCAGCCAAAACCAACACCTTTAGCTCTCTTCCAAGCCCGGCCGGTAACACTAAAGACCCTCTAACCATTTGGTCGGCATACTTAGGATCTACACCCAACTTCATAGCAAGTTCAACAGTTTCATCAAACTTATGCTTTAAGATGTCTTCCATTTTTTTAAGAATCTCTACCGCTTCAGGCAAAGCATAAGTTTTACCTGGCATTACAAGCTTAGAAGCCTCTATATACTTCTTTCCTCTTCTCATAACACTTACCCCTTATAACCTTCTATTTCTATGCCCATGCTTCTGGCAGTACCGGCTATCGTTCTCATAACAGCATCTAGATCTTGAGTGTTCATATCTTTAGCTTTTAATTGAGCTATCTCTTTTAACTGATTTAAGGTAATCTTACCAGCCTTTTGACGTTTTGGATCAGATGAGCCCTTTTGGACCTTTGCCGCCTTCTTCAACAAGAAAGAAGTAGGCGGTGTTTTCATTATAAACGTAAAACTTCTATCAGCATATATACTAATCACAACCGGCACAATAGTACCGGGTTCCATATCTTTTGAAGCAGCGTTAAACTGCTTCACAAACTCCATTATATTTATACCATGCTGACCTAAAGCAGGCCCAACAGGAGGAGCCGGTGTCGCTTGCCCCGCTGGAAGCATCAATTCAACTGTAGCTGTTAACTTTTTAGCCATATGCTACTCCTTATATCTTTTCTACCTGTGAAAAATCAAGCTCCACAGGTGTTAACCTTCCAAATATGCTAATAAGCACATTTAACTTTTCTCTTTCTAAGTTCACTTCTTCTATAGTACCGGTAAAACTCATAAAAGGACCTTCTATAATTCTAACCTGCTCACCTTTTTCAAATACCGCTTTTTTGGTTTTGAATCCTCTCTGAGCATGTGCCAATATTTTATTTACTTCTTCCTCTTTCAAAGGGGCTATTTTGCCACCCACCAAGACCGGCTTGTAAACGTGCGGTGCCTTTTCTATTGCTCTTAAAAGCCTGTCGTCCATATGAGCTTTTAACAATATATACCCTGGAAACATTTTATTATCCAAAACTATTTTTGCTTCAGTTTTATTGTCCTTGCAAGTAATTTTTTGCCCCGGTTTAGATATTTCTCCAGCCCTTATACAGTCATGGTTACAGTCTTCATCATCTTCCGATGGCACAACCTTTACAGTGCCTTCTTCTATTCTAAATACAGTTACGCATTTTTTACCCAAAACACTTATATCCCTGTTGTTTCCTCTTAAAGATAATCTATATTTTTCTTTCCCTAGGGCTTTTATAACTACTTTTTCCTCTGCAGGCAACACTATATCTTCTACCAGATCGTTTATCTTGTCAAGTTCTATAACCTTCATAAGAGATTCTTTAGCGGTGGTCTCCTTTCCGGCTTCAACCTGCAGAGCATACCACTTCATATCAGTCATAAACTACCACCCCAAATACCAAATATAAACGACAAAATCTTCGTAAAACTCAAATCTACAATCCATAAATAAATTCCAAAAAATAAGGAAAATATTATAACACTAACCGTCGCCCTTATGACGAGTTTTTTATCAGGCCAAGATACCTTGCGTAACTCTTGCTTTACTTCTTTTAAAAAATTTAAAATTTTATCCATCTAAAATCCCAAAACTCATCGTAAGAGCGGGGCACGGAGGAGTCGAACCCCCAACCGCGGAATTTGGAGTCCCGCGCTCTGCCAATTGAGCTAGTGCCCCTATTTTACCTCTCTATGAACTACGTGCTTGTTACACCAAGGACAATGCTTCCTTATTTCAACCCTTTGGGGATGTTTTTGCCTGTTTTTAGTGATAGAATAATTTCTTCTCTTGCATTCAGTACAGGCCAACGTAATAATTTCTCTCATACTTTCTTCCTCACTCTATAATCTTGGTGACAACACCAGCACCAACTGTTCTACCACCTTCTCTTATGGCAAATCTAAGGCCTTCTTCCATAGCTACTGGATGTATTAGCTCTACTTCAAACTCTACGTTATCACCAGGCATTACCATCTCTTGACCTTCTGGAAGCTTTACCACTGTACCAGTTACGTCAGCGGTTCTTATGTAGAATTGTGGTCTGTAGTTTAGGAAGAATGGAGTGTGTCTACCACCTTCTTCTTTTGACAATACGTAAACTTGAGCTTTGAACTTTTTATGTGGAGTTATAGAACCTGGCTTTGCTAAGACTTGACCTCTTTCTACTTGGTCTTTACCTACACCTCTTAATAACACACCTACGTTGTCACCGGGTAATGCTTCGTCAAGGATTTTTCTAAACATTTCCACAGATGTGGCTGTAGTTTTTAGGGATTCTTCTTTTAGACCTACTATTTCCACTTCTTCGCCTGGTTTTAGCACACCTCTTTCTACTCTACCTGTGACAACTGTACCTCTACCAGATATGGTAAAGACATCTTCTATTGGCATTAGGAATGGCTTATCAGTTTCTCTTTGAGGAGATGGTATATAGTCATCTAAGGCTTTCATAAGGTCTACTATTGCATTGCACCATTTGTCTGGTTTGCCTTTGTCTAGTTCTTCTAGTGCTCCTAAAGCAGAACCTCTTATAATTGGCACATCATCACCCGGAAATTCGTACTTGTTTAGCAGGTCTCTTACTTCTAACTCTACTAGATCTAATAGCTCTGGGTCATCTACCATATCGCATTTGTTCATAAATACCACTATGTAAGGGACGTTAACTTGTCTTGCTAGCAAAACGTGTTCTCTGGTTTGGGGCATTGGACCATCTGCTGCTGATACAACAAGTATTGCACCGTCCATTTGAGCGGCACCTGTAATCATGTTCTTTATGTAGTCTGCGTGTCCGGGACAGTCAACGTGAGCGTAGTGTCTTTTTGGTGTTTCGTATTCAACGTGAGTTATGTTGATGGTAATACCTCTTTCTTTTTCTTCAGGTGCTTTGTCTATTTCTTCATAACGGTAGCATTTTGCCTTACCGCCTGATAATACACCAGCACCTAACACACAGGTGATAGCAGATGTTAAGGTAGATTTACCATGGTCAACGTGACCTATGGTACCTACGTTGATGTGCTCTTTCTCTCTAACAAACTTTTCCTTTGCCATAAAACGCTAAACCCCCAAAAAAATTTTCAAAAGCCCTAGACCGGACTTGAACCGGCGACCTCACCCTTACCAAGGGTGTGCTCTACCGACTGAGCTACCAGGGCTAAAAACAAAACTAAAAACAAAAGCGGACGACGGGACTCGAACCCGCAGCCTGCTGCTTGGAAGGCAGCTGCTCTACCATTGAGCTACATCCGCTAAAATGGTGGAGAGAGCAGGATTCGAACCTGCGAAGGGCGAAGCCCGAGGGATTTACAGTCCCTTGCCGTTGGCCGCTTGGCTATCTCTCCTACTTACTAAATGTTATATTATAACATTTCTTCAAAAAAAATTCAAGTTTTGTAGCTTTTAAAGGCCACAAAAATGTAGCCTTAAATTATAGCACAAATTATGGTAAAATGTTAAATATTGGAGAATAGGCTAGAAGATGAAAGTAAGACCTATTATAAACAGCTTTGATTTACAAAAAAGAGTCATAGAATTATCAAAAACTATAGAAAAAGACTACGAAGAAGTTTATATATTGGGGCTTTTAAACGGTTCATTTATGTTTGTAAGTGATTTATCAAGACATATACAAAAAAATGTGTTTGTTGATTTTATGAAAGTAAGCTCATACGTAGGAGATAAATCTTCAAATCTTAATATCCTTTGCGATATTAGTTTTGATATAAAGGATAAAGATGTAATCTTGGTAGATGATATATTAGACACGGGCAAAACACTAAGTAAAGTAAAGGAGCTAATATTATCAAAACATCCGAAAAGCCTTAAGATATGCGTGCTCCTTGATAAGCCCTCTAGAAGAGAGGTTAGTATAAAGGCAGATTACGTAGGTTTTGAAATAGAAGATAAGTTTGTTGTAGGATACGGCCTTGACTACAACGGCTTTGGAAGAAACTTCAGCTTTATAGCTCAGATAGAAATATAGATGATATAGGCTATATTTAAAAACCTATGCCCAAACTGTGGAGGTGATATATCCTCTTATAGAGTTGCAAAAGGTCTACCTTGCGAAAAATGTCTAAAAGAAGAAAACGTATGCGATGTATTGAAAGAGGGTTTTTAAAAGAGTAGTGCGATATAGAAAAAGAGTTAAACTTATGGGAAGAGTATTTCTACAAAAAAAATGCCATTATACACAAGAAGAACTCGTTAAAGAAATGAAAGAAAAAGGAATAGGAAGACCAATCCACATACTCTATCATAGTTTCTAGGCTTTTAGAAAGAAAGTATCTAATAGAGAAAAGATCAAAGCTTATATCTACTAAACTCGGCATAGAAGTATATAACTTTCTAAAGCAAAACAAAGAGCTTTCTTATTTGGTATCTGAAGAATTTACCAGAGAACTAGAACACAAAATGGATATAATAAGCGAGAAAGGAGAAGATTATAAAGAGGTGCTAAAAACACTGTATAACTATCTTAAATTTATTTATAATTTATAAATATGCCGGATACAGAAAGGAATTTAAGGTTTTTAAGATTTTTGCGAAACGAAGGACTCATAGATGACAATACATTAAAAGAATTAAAAGATCTAGATATAGACATAGTAAGCTATCTTGTAGAAACTAAAAAAATAACTGAGCAAGATCTTCTTAACGCATATTCAAAAATGTTTAAATTTGTAGATAGATACGGTAGCATAGTAAACATAGATAAAATAGATAAAAATCTTTTAAACTTATTTCCTCAAGATTTTATAGTAAAAAATAAAATAATACCCATTTCTATGTCTGACAATAATATTATTGTAGCTACATATATGCCGTACATAGATGAAAATCAAATAAAGTACATTACCAAAAAAACAAATGTAATAATCTGGTACGCGGCACCGTCACACATAAAAAGTGTAATAGATAATATCTTTCATAGTTCTGGATCTATAGACTTAAGCACAGAAGAGGTATATATAGAAGTAAACCAAGAATACGATATCAATATAGAAAAGTTGGTAGAACAATCAAGCGAAAGTGCAATCGTGAAATTGGCTGACTCCATACTTTATAGAGCTGTAAAAGATGGTGCTTCTGATATACATATAGAGCCTCAGGAAAAAGAAATTGTTCTAAGATTTAGAATAGATGGAATGCTGAAAAAAATAGACACTTACCCAACAAATATAAAAGAACCACTAGTATCTAGGTTTAAAATATTGGCAAACCTCGATATATCGGAAAGAAGAAAGCCTCAAGACGGGACAATAAAAGTAAGAATATCAAATAAAAAAGTTCAGCTTAGAATATCGACACTTCCTACAATATTCGGTGAAAAAATAGTAATGAGAGTGCAGTTTCCTGATGAGTTTTCAGCTTTAAAATTAGAAACGCTTGGATTTGAAGAAGATGAAGTGGAAAAACTAAAACAAACTTACAGCAAACCTTATGGGATAATACTAGTGGTAGGACCCACAGGTAGCGGGAAAACTACAACCCTTTATTCAATACTTCAAGACTTAAACAAAGAAGATGTAAATATAGTAACTGCCGAAGACCCGGTAGAAATAAATATACCAGGGCTTAATCAAGTCCAAATAGATGAAAAAGTAGGAAGGACTTTCGAATCGGTTTTAAGGTCATTTTTAAGGCAAGACCCAGATATTATGCTTGTAGGTGAAATAAGAGATGCTATAACGGCTGAAATAGCGATAAAATCATCTCTTACTGGGCACTTAGTCCTATCAACGCTACATGTAAACGATGCGCCAAGTACGGTAGCAAGGCTTATAGACATGGGGATAGAACCGTTTCTCATATCATCTTCACTTTTGGCAGTATCCGCTCAAAGGCTTGTTAGAAAGTTGTGTCCATATTGCAAAATACCATATGAACCCACAAAGGAAAAAAGAGAATATTACGGCATTACCACCAATACAATATATAAAGCAAGCAAGCAAGGCTGTGAACATTGCAACTATTTAGGTTATAAAGGAAGAACTGTAATAGCAGAACTCATGTTTGTAGATAATGAAATAAGAGAGGCTATAAATCAAAAGAAAACCACAGAAGAGATAAGAGAAATAGCTATTAAAAAAGGTATGAAGACATTGTTTCAGTCTGGTATAATAAAAGTAAACAAAGGAATTACATCTTTAGAAGAAGTGTTAAGAGTATCTATACAAGATTAAGATAATTTCAAACATTAAGGAGGAACTTATGCAACTTGATATAGGGACGTTAACAGAAATACTGGTAAAAAACAAAGGAAGTGATATTCACATAGTGGCAGGCTCTAAACCTGCTATAAGAGCAGATGGCAAAATAAAGTTTTTAGAAGAATACAATACATTAACACCTGAAGATACACAGCATTTAGCCTACGGCATTATGCTTGAGAAATATAAAAAAGTATTTGAAGAGAAAAATGCAGTAGATTTTTCTATCGGAGTACACGGTTTAGGCAGATTTCGCGTAAATGTATTTAGACAAAGAGACTCTGTAAGTATGGTTTTAAGATACTTAACCAGCGAGATAAAAGATATTACAAAATTAGGGTTGGACACAAAGGTCTTAGAACTTACCAAAAGGAGTATGGGACTTATTCTAGTAACAGGTCCAACAGGTAGCGGTAAATCCACGACCTTAGCATCGATGATACAGTATATACTTGATAATGAGCCTGTACATGTTATAACAGTGGAAGATCCGATAGAATATCTTTTTAAACATAGTAAAGGTATTGTAAACCAGCGCGAGTTAGGACAAGATGTACCAAGTTTTTCCGATGCTTTAAGAAGCGCTTTAAGAGAAGACCCAGATGTAATACTAGTAGGTGAAATGAGAGATAGAGAAACTATAGAAATGGCTTTAAGAGCAGCTGAAACAGGGCACTTGGTATTTGGAACACTTCATACAAATACCGCTATATCCACTATAAATAGAATTGTAGATGTATTTAGTGCAGAAGAAAAGGATCAAATAAGGACACAGCTCTCTATCTCTTTGCAAGGTATTATATCTCAAAGGCTTTTACCCAAAATAAACGGTGGTAGAGTGTTAGCTTACGAGCTTTTAATACCAAACACAGGTATAAGGAATTTGATAAAAGAAAATAAGCTACCACAAGCTTACGCTTTGATGCAATCAGGTCAAGCTCAAACAGGTATGCAAACCATGAATCAACACTTAAGAAAACTATACGGTATGGGGCTTATAACAAAAGAAGATGCTCTAAAATACAGTCCAGATCCAAAAGAATTGGCAAGGTTAATGGGTGTAGCTTATGAAGAGATGTAGAGCGGTAGCGCCCGCATTTTACTATTGCGTGGCATACTTGTCGTAGCAAGATGAAAGAACAGGCATATACGATGTAAGAAATGCCCATCGGCACACTAGAGCGCTATCAGCGCGTTTCAAAGCTAAAGAACAGACAAAGCCGCTCAAAACTATGAAAAATGCTAAAGCACACTAGAGCGCTATCAGCGTGTTTCGGATCTAATGAACATGCAAAGACACTCAAAAGCTCAGAGAAATGCCTTTGGCACACTAGAGCGCTATCAGCGCGTTTCGGATCTAATGAACATGCAAAGACACTCAAAAGCTCAGAGAAATGCCTTTGGCACACTATTCCCTTTTTTCTATGCTCTCTTCCAAAGATAGATCGTCCACATACTCTATAAGCGTACCAAACTGGATAGCGGTGGCTATGCGTGTTATCTTCGGTGTAGTAGACCGTGGTAGACTTGTGGTGCGTGGCATACTTGTGGTGCGTGGCATACTTGTAGCAGATTTATTGTTTAAGCTTTTTATTATTTTTATAAGATAGTTAGCTGTAGCCTCACCCTCCGGGTTTGGATTTGTGGCTATTATTATCTCCTTCGGATTGTATTTTCTTATTCTTTCTTTTAAAAGCTCTATACTCAAATCTTCTGGTGCTATACCCTCCAGTGGACTTATACGACCACCTAAAATATGATAAACACCTTTAAAACGCTCCAATTTTTCTATCTTGTAAGCATCTTGAGACTCTTCTACTACAGCTATATACTTTTTACTTCTTTTTGGATTAGAGCATATAGCACAAACTTCTTGATCTGTAAGTATGTTGCACTCTTTACATGTAGTTATAGAAAAAAGATTTTCTAAGCTTTTTACGATATCTTCTTTTTTGATTTTATCAAGCTTTAAAAAGCCGTATACAAACCTTGAAGCGTTTTTTTCACCATAGCCAGGTATATGTTTTATGTTTTCCAAAGCTTTTAGAAGATTTCTTGGTATAAAATCCTCAAAGGCCAAAAGGGATACTCCCTAACAATCTATCTTTCATAGCTTTAGTAAGATTCTCTTTTACCATATCCTGGTATTCTTCTATTAGGCTTTTAAGATCATCCTTAAATTCTGCTATAGGTTTTGAAGACACATCTTCTGATATACTAAAATCCTTTATATTGCCAAGACCGTCAAACTTTATGGTAATACCAGCTCGCTCTAACATATGCTCTTTAGAAGCAAGTTCAGTTTTTAGCTTTTCATACTCTAGCTCTAAGCTCTTAAGCTGTTTCATCATACTTATTATATCCATAGGTAAAGATTATATCACAAAAATTTATAAAATTTGCATAATACTTGGCTATAATAATACATAGGAGGTATATTCTTTATGGAAGAATTTAGCTTTTGGGCTTTTGTAATAGCGCCTATATTTATACCCATAGTATTTGGACTTATATACGTATTTACGAAAATGGAATGATATATATAAAAGCTTTGGTAGCCATATTGGTAATAATGTTTTTATTGGGAGGATTTTTTATCTTTAGCCTATATAAGGAAAAATAGTTTATCATCTTAAGTTATTTTGTAATATAATTAAAAATTATGCATTTATTTTATAAAATAAAGAAGTTTATAGTTACGTCTATAACACATAAGCTTATATTTAGATTGTTTGTACTTATAACATCAATAGTCATTATAACGGAAGGAATATTTGCTGTTTCTTTTAGAGAGCAAGGTATTAGATACGCTTTATCAAAAGCCAATACTGTGGCTGGTATTGTAAGAGACGGACTAACATCTTTGATGGTAATGGGCGTTATAAAAGATAGGGAGTCTTATATTAAAAGGCTTGAGCGAGTAAAAGGTGTAACAAACATACATATAGTAAGGGGAGAAGCTGTAGATAAACAGTTTGGTCCAGGGCTTCCGACAGAACAACCAATAGACAACTTAGAAAAACTTGTACTTTTAACAGGAAAGCCTATTTACAAAATATATGAAAGCCCATCAAAAGTGCTTGTTAGAGACATAATACCCTATAAAGCCTCGAATAAAGGCATAGTAAATTGCTTTCAGTGCCACGAGGTCCAAAACGGCCAGGTATTAGGCGCAATAGATATAACACTTGATGTAACAGGCATAAGATATAAAGCATTTTTAGTAATGTTAACTACGCTGTTAATTTTTGTTGGGCTTTTTGGTGCGTTATCTTACTCTATATTTAGATTCTCAAAACCATATATAGATATGTTTAATAAGCTTATAAAGAGCTTCGACTCACTGCAAGAAGGAAGATTCGAAGAAGCTAAGATAAGAGATAGCAGCGTATTAGAAAACAACGAAATAATAGATGAGGCTGGTAAGGTGGTGATATTTTTCAATAAGATGATCGATATACTGCATAACGCTTTAAACAGTATACATCAAAAAGCTTTCACTCTAATAGGATACGATGTTATGAATTCTGGCAACACCATAAAAGATACCGATAAAATAGTAACAGAACTAGAAAATATATATAAATTCAAAAAAACCATAGAAAAAGATAGCTCTAAAGAAGATATATACGAAAGACTACGATTAATACTAGAACACTACATGTCTTTGGATAAGTTTAGCTTATATGAAGTGCATTACGATAAAATGAAGCTAATATTTGCAAATGGCACCGACAAACTCTGGTGCAAGGAAGAAATCTTAAAGGACAACAACTGTTGCAGAGCCTATAGGACTGGTGCAGACGTAAACAGCGATGAATTTCCAAACGTATGCAAGTGTTTTATAAAGGACTATAATGAATTTCAAAAACAAGAAGATTCTTTGGAATATTACTGCATCCCGATATATCTAAACGGACACGTGCACAACGTATTGCAAATTGTATATGAACACTACATGAAAGATTTTGTAAATATGATGATACCTTATATAAAAGGCTATCTAGATGAAGCTATACCTGTTATGGAGTCTAAGCTTTTAATGGAGAAACTAAAAGAGCAATCTATAAAAGATCAATTAACAGGATTCTACAATAGAAGATATATAGAAGAAGCCATAGACCCTATATTAAATAACGCCAAAAGAAAAGGTGAAACCACGGGTGTTTTGATGATAGATGTGGATCACTTCAAAGAGATAAATGACAAATATGGACACGATGTAGGAGATATGGTGTTAAAAACAGTAGCTCAAACTATAAAAGAATCCATAAGAGAATCGGATATTCCTATAAGGTTTGGTGGTGAAGAGTTTATGGTGCTTTTAACAAACGTAAAACCCGGAGATAGTGAAAGTGTTGCCGAGAAGATAAGGAAAAATATGGAAAACAGAGTTATAAAATTACCAAACAACACCACTATAAAAAGGACGATAAGTATAGGAGTATCTGAAATACCAACAGATACTGATAAATTCTGGCAGGCTGTTAAGTTTGCAGATGTCGCTCTTTATAAAGCAAAAGAATCTGGCAGAAACAAAGTAGTTAGATATCAAAAAGATATGTGGCAAGAAGAAGAATATTAAGTTAAAATATAACAGTTCATATGGCTATTAATCCTAAAAAAGTAGAATTTGAAATATCAAGAATTATAAAAGGCAAAGAAAACGTTATAAGATATGTATTGGCTGCTTTCTTTGCTGGCGGGCATATTCTTATAGAAGATGTACCTGGGGTTGGTAAAACTACGTTGGCTATATCTATGGCAAAGGCTATGTCATTAATTTTTAATAGAATACAATTTACATCAGATTTGATGCCTTCGGATGTCTTGGGCATATACATATACGACGAAAAGAAAAGAGATTTTGTATTTAGACCTGGTCCTATCTTTAGCAACATAATACTTGCGGACGAGATAAATAGGGCTCCACCAAAAACTCAAAGCGCTTTACTAGAGGCCATGGCAGAAAAAACCGTTAGCATAGAGGGTAAAACTCACAAGTTAGAAGATGTCTTCTGTGTAATAGCCACTCAAAATCCAATGGACAACTATGGCACGTTTGCATTGCCAGAATCAGAATTGGATAGGTTTATGATAAAAATATCTATGGGATACCCATCCTACGATATAGAAAAATTGATGATTTTGAACGGGGACCCTTCGGAAAGGTTAGCAGATATACAATCTGTACTTACAAAACAAGATGTTTTAGATATTATAAAACATGTAAAGCATATACACGTATCAGAGGATGTGGCAGACGTACTTATGTTTATAGTACAAAAAACAAGAAAACACAAAGATGTATATGTAGGTGTGTCTCCAAGGGGTACTTTGCAAATGATAAATCTGGCCAAATCTTATGCCTTCTTGATGGATAGAGATTTTGTAACACCTTTTGACATAATAGAGTTAGCTCCCATAGCTTTTCCACATAGAATATTGACAGACGATACCACCCAAAAGAAAAATTCTATTATAATAGAAGAGATAGTAAAAGAGGTTAAGTTATGAAGATGTTTTATGGAATATTGTTTTTTCTTATAGTAGCTGTATTAGCTTATATCACGTGGCTAAATAAAGATAGCTTATTTTCCATAAAGTTAAGCCCTGCAATAGATGGATATTACTACCATACTATCTATTATCCTATTGGAGTATGGCTTACTGGCGCTATTGTGATAGGTTTTATAATAGGATATATTTTGGGGCTTTTAAAAAAATAGACATGAAAGACGTTGTAGCGGCAATAGACATAGGTTCATACAGTATAAGGCTTGGCATAGCCACCAAAGAACCTTTTGAAATAATTTTTGAAAAAGGAAACATAGTAGAATTAGGCACCGGGGTAAAAGAAACTGGCTTTATAAAAGAAGAAAAAATCAAAGAAGCTTTGGAAACTTTAAAAGATTTTAAAAACACCATAGACAGCTACAATGCTTCAAACATCATTGCAGTAGGCACAGAAGCTCTAAGAAAAGCAAAAAACGCTGATGATTTTATAAAAAAAGTAAAAGAAGAAGTTGGTATAGATGTAAATATTATTAGCGGTGAAGAAGAAGGAGAGCTTTCTTTTAAAGCAAGCATATTTTCCCTGGGGCTTAAAAAAGACGCAGTTGTGATAGATCAAGGTGGTGGTTCTACAGAGTTTGTTTACGGAAAAGCTTCTAATATAAAATCTATAAACTCTTTTCCTTTTGGTATAGTAAATCTTACCGAAGAGTTTTTTAAGCATGACCCACCTACCGATGAAGAAATAAAAGCTCTTTTTGATTTTCTTGAAAAAAACATAAAACAAGTACTAAAACTAGTAGATAGTATAGTGGCAATAGGAGGCACCATTACAACTATAGCAGCTCTTCACTATGGTGTATATCCTTACAACGGCAAAATAATACACGGTAAAATCCTGTCTTTAGATGCTTTAGAAAAATGGTTTTGGGCACTTGCAAAAATACCAACAGAAGAAAGAAAAAAATACAAAGAGATAGAAGATAAAAGAGCAAAGGCTATAGTATCTGGTATAGCCATATTTTATAAAGTTTTGGAGCTTTTTGAAAAAGATTACCTTATAATAAGCGACTTTGGTCTAAAACATGCTCTTCTTTTAAAAGCAGCAGGACTTATATAAAGCTAATCTTCACTAAAACGCTCTTCCTTCCAAGGGTCTCCTATATCGTGATAACCTCTAAGCTCCCAAAATCCCTTTACGTTTTTATCCATAAACTCAAGAGCTTCCAAATACTTTGCACTTTTCCATGCATACAAAGAAGGGATCACAAGCCTTATAGGAAAGCCGTGCCTTTTCGGGATAATTTCACCGTTCATTTTATAAGCCAATATAGAGTTTTCATCGTAAAGATACTCTATAGGAAAGTTTGTGGTATATCCTTCAAGACAATGAGCCATAACAAACTTAGCTTCTTTCTTTGGTTTTACCATCTCTAATATTTTTTTTGTTTTTACGCCTTCCCAAACGATATCTCTTACACTCCAAGTGGTAACACAGTGAAAATCCGCCACCACTTTGTCTTTTGCCATAGATACAAACTCATCGTAAGTTATTTCTATAGGATTTTCTAAAAATCCAAAAAACTTCAACCTATACTTAGATAAATCAACATCTTTTATATCTTTTACTATATCGTAAACAACAGGTTTTGAAATCCATTTTTGTCCTTTTGGCAATCTATCTTTTTCCATAAGAAAAAAATTTACATTCTTAGATTTTATAAGTTATGACCAAGCTACCTTTATTTTTAGCAGTGTTTTAGGTTGGCTTTTTTAACTCTTTGTCAAGATGTTTGTAAATCTCATCTATTTTTATACCCGAGTTTTCAATGTCTGTTTTTAACACCGTAGGATCAAAATAGTGGTTCTTGGCGTTTAAAAAAGAAAACCTCTTGTCTTGATTTCTAAACATAGCTATCAAAGGTGTGGTATAATAGCTTCCTTTTTTATCTTGCCATGCAACATATCCCACGAATACATAAGGGTTGTCGTTTTTGATAAAACCGCTAAAGCCAAGTATATCGCTTATAGTATTAGGATAATATCCAAGTATATATTCTCTTAATTCTTGTAGAAACTGAGGCATTTCAACTGATTGCTGGTCTATAGGAGGTTGTTCTTGTTCTATCTTTTCACTATCGTCATCAGAGTTAAATCTTATAACCTTACCCATCTTAAAACTCCAAAACGCTAGCTCCCCATGTAAGTCCTCCGCCCATAGCCGTTAATAGAATTTTATCTTTTCTTTTTAATATACCTTTTTCAAAAGCCTCATACATAGCTATAGGTATAGAAGCAGCACTAGTGTTTGCATACTCTTGTATGTTTACATAAACTTTTGAACTTGGAACACCAAGTTTTTGCGCCAACGAGTTTATTATACGTATGTTTGCCTGATGAGGTATCACAAGAGATATTTCATCTATGCTAACGTTTGCCTTTTCAATAGCCATTCTACAAGCAGCTTCCATGTTTCTTACAGCGTATTTAAACACTTCTTTTCCGTTCATCTTTAGAAAATCGCATTTCTCAGCATAAAGAAGATCCTTGTACTTACCATCGGAAAACATAACACTTGATAATATATCCCCTTCTCCTTTTGTAATTACAGCAGCACCGGCCCCATCTCCAAAAAGCACACAGGTGCTCCTATCGGTCCAATCCACTATAGAAGAAAGTTTTTCTACTCCTATAAGAAGTATTGAATTTACATTTGAGCTTTCTATGTAAGATTTTGCTATATCAAGCCCATACAAAAACCCACTACAAGCAGCCGATATATCAAAAGCAAATCTTGATTTTATATGCTGTTGAACTACACAAGCTACAGCTGGAAAAAGCATCTCTGGGCTTAAAGTGGCTACTATTATAAGATCTACTTCTTCTAAACCGGCTTTTTCAAGAGCCATCTTACCAGCTTTCACAGCCATATCGTATATAGACTCATCTTTTGCTACGTGTCTTCTTTTTATACCAGTTCTCGTAGTAATCCACTCATCGGAAGTATCAATGTTTTTTTCCAAATCCTTGTTGGTAACAACATGAGAAGGCACGTAAATGCCTATAGACTTTATAGATACGCCCATTATTGCTCCTTTAAGACTGGTTCTATATATTTTACAAAGTTTTCTTTCATTCTTTCGTTGAAGTGGTGAGATAAAAATGCTCTAGCTATCTTTATAGCGTTTTTTATGGCTTTCGCGTTTGCTCTACCATGTGTTATTATAACAGGTTTTTTTGCTCCTAAAAGTGGTGTACCACCGTATTCTTCAAAATCTACTTTTCTCTTAAAAGCATTTATAGCTGGCTTCATCAAAAAAGCTCCAAGCTTACTTATTTTTCTTTTCATAACCTCTTCTTTTATCATATCTATAAGAGCCATACCAAGACTTTCAGATGCTTTTAAAACTATATTTCCTACAAACCCATCGCATACTATGACGTCAAAAGTACCGTTGTATATATCTCTACCTTCAGCGTTTCCTTTGAAGTTTAACTTTGTTTCTTTTAAAAGCGGAAACGTTTCTTTTACAAGCTCGTTGCCTTTCCCTTCTTCTTCTCCTATACTTAAAATACCTATGGTTGGATTCTTTACACCCAATATCTCCTCTGCGTAAGTATGTCCTATGATGGCAAAATCCAAAAGATGCCTTGGTCTACTATCAACGTTTGCTCCCACATCAACAAGCACAGTCTTCTTACCAAGCTTGTTTGGAAGAGCTACAGCTATAGCTGGTCTTTCTAAAAACTCCGCCGCCCCCACCACAAATTTACCTATCACCAACACAGCACCGGTGTTGCCAGCAGATACAAGAGCATCGGCTTGATTTTCTTTTAAAAGCTTACCAGCTATATATAAAGACGAGTTTTTCCTTTTCAACACAGAAGAAGGAGATGAGTTAATCTCAATTGAATCTTCAGAATTTATAATTTTTATATCTTCTCTTAATTTATACTTTTTCAATACCTGTCTTATAAGCTCTTCTTTCCCTACAAATAAAACTTCACAGTTTAGTTCATCTAAAGCTAGTATACCACCTTTTACTATCTCATCGGGGGCATAATCACCCCCCATACAGTCAAGCGCTATACGAAAGCTTTCCATTTATAGCTAAATTACACTTCTAATACTTGTTTATCTCTGTAATAACCGCAGTAAGGACAAGCCCTGTGTGGCATTGCAAATTCTCCACAATTTGGACATTTTACCATATTAAAAGATTTTAGCTTCGCAAAAAAAGCTTGCGCCCTTCTTTGGTTTCTTCTCCAACGAGAAGTCCTACGCTTTGGTACCGCCATTTTTTTCCTCCTTAGTTAGTAACTCTTTAAGTATAGCAAAACTTTTGTTTCCTTGCTCAACTTTTGATGGCAAACTACAAGACTCTTCACATAAAAATTTTATAGGCATAGCACCTATAAGAGCATCCAAAACAACCTCAGAAGGATCAAACTCCTCCTGGTCTATGTAGTAAGTGTAGAATTCTTCTTCTTTTAACATGTGTGATTTTGAATATGTTTCTAAACTTTTATCTAAAAGCTCAAAAACCTCGTCCAAAACTATATCAAATCCAAACTCCTTAAGGCAAACAGAACAAAAAGCCCTTACCTTAGCCTCTAACTTCAAAGATAGCTCATATCTCATATAACCTTTTGGTGATATATTGATCTTCACATTGGCCTCAACACTTTCTATATCCTCAGGTAAAAAATCTTTCCAAAAATCCTTTTTTATATCCTCTTCAAAGGAGTAAGTTTTTTGGCTTTTAAAAATATCTACAAGGTTTAAAATCTCCATATCACTTACCCCACACTCTAGTGGATAGATATCTATCCCCGCCATCTGGAAACACCGTCACAATGAGCCCACTTTCAAGCTCTTTGGCAAGTTTTATAGCACCAGCCAAGGCAGCTCCAGAAGATTGTCCTACGAAAAGCCCTTCTTCCTTGGCAAGTCTTCTTGTAAGTTCGTAAGCTTCTTCCGTATCTACAAAGATTGTTCTATCTAAAAACGTTTCATCAAAAATACCTGGTTTTATAGAAGACTCTATATGCTTTAGGCCTTCTATGCCATGAAATGGATAGGCTGGTTGGATGCCTATAACCTCTATGTTGGGATTGTAAACCTTTAACCTTCTACCAGTACCCATTATAGTCCCACCGGTACCAATCCCTGCTACAAAATGAGTAATCTGACCTTTAGTTTGATTGTATATCTCTATACCAGTAGAGTAAAAATGAGCTTGCCAGTTGGCTTGGTTGTTGTATTGGTCTAGATACACATATCTATCTGGATATTTTTTTACAATATCTCTAACGTATAAGATAGCCCCGTCTGTGCCCTCCAAAGGATCAGTATAGTGGGTTATAGCCCCATAAGCCTCCAGTATCTTCTTACGCTCTTCGCTTACGTTTGATGGCATAGCAAGCTCTACTTTTATACCAAGTGAAGCTCCTACCATAGCAAGCGCTATACCCGTATTACCAGAGGTGGCGTCTATCACAGCCTTATCTTTTTGTATAATACCTTTTTTTATGGCGTTTAAAAACATAGAAAGAGCAGCCCTATCTTTTACAGAGCCCCCTGGATTCGTAGATTCAAGCTTTGCATATATTTTCACATTTGGGTTTATATCAAAAGCCTCTAAAACTTTTTTTATTCTTACCAAAGGTGTGTTGCCCACAAGCTCCAAAGAGCTTTCCCTTGGTTTTAAATAAGGCTCGTCGTGTTCTCCTAATACCCAAAAAATACCCTTTAAACTCATATCAGCTTCAAGCTTTTAAGATAATGCTCTATACCAGATTCCAAATCATATTTGGGCTCGTAGCCAAGCTTTTCTTTGATAGCACTTATATCGGCTTCTGTGTAGTTTTGATAAAATTCGTATGGACAGTCAAAATACTCTATTTCGTAGTTTGCACCCATGAGATGGTTTAAAATCTCTACTATATCGTTGAAGCTTCTTGCCTTGCCATAGCCTACGTTAAATATACCACTAGCATCGTATCTTTCCAAAGCCTTTATATTTGCTTGCAATACATCTTCTATATAAACAAAATCTCTTTTTTGCTCACCATATTTAAAAAGTCTTGGGTTTTTGCCAGATTTCATCTGCATGGCAAGTTGATAAATCATACTGGCGGTTTTGCCTTTGTATTGCTCTCCCATGCCGTATACGTTGAAGTATCTAAAACCCACTGCCCTAAAAGAAGGATATTCTTCCATCTTATTTTTAACGAGGTTATCAGCCATTAGCTTTGAAAAGCCGTATACGTTTTCCGGTATAAGACCCCTATCTTCTCTCATAGGTGCTTCTGTGTTGCCATACACTCCAGCAGAAGAAGCGTATATAAGCTTTGCATCCCATTTTATACAAGCATCTATTATATATTTCATGCTATTGGTGTTTACATCCATCATAAACTTCTGATCAAGGATTGTGGTATCTGTAATAGCTCCGTTGTGAAAGACCGCTTCAAAAGAGGCGTATTCTTTTTTAAGATATTCCCATAGGTCTTTATCTTCTATAGCCCCTTCTATCACATCGCCTTTAAATCCATAAAGAGTTTTAAAGTATCCTGAAGAAAAGTTATCCACCACAAGGATATAAGCTTTTGGGTAAAGCTCTTGAAGCCTTAAGGCTATCCTTGAGCCTATAAAACCGCTTCCACCTGTTATTAGAAATTTTCTCATAAAAATATTTTAACTTAAATATTTAAGGTATAAGGCTTTAAATATATTGAAAAACATCAAAGAAAAATATGATATATACCATATTATATGTTGGACTTTCTTGGACAGGCTTACCTTCGTTTTTTGGCTTTTAAAAGAAATTTAACATATCACTTTTAGGAGGTAAGGCCCATGCTAAAAACCTTTGTAATGCCACATGTAGCACCTATCACGGAAACCTTTGACCTTGAGAGGTCAAAAAGCGCTGTTCAAAACCTTATAAGGTTTGGCGGATACGAGCTTTTATCAAGATTTGTGGCTGTAGTAGATATGGGAAGCTCAAGCTCATTGCCCCAATCTGCAGACAACTATTACTTTGTCTTTGGCGATGTAATAAACGGCCAAGCTCTTATAATAGCCGATGCACTCAAGTTTTGGGCAAAAGAGTTAAGAGTTTCTTCTCATAAGAAAAGTTCTATAAAAGGCTCAAAAACCGCCGAAGAGATAGCTATATTAAACGACATACTAAAGGAGTTAAAAGACCAAAACCAAGAAGCTACAATACAAAACCTCATAAGCTCCTTAGAAAAAAGAAAAAAGTCAAGCTCCAAAACCCCAAGCTTAGGCACAGTACTATCTAACTCCGGCAAGCAAGATATAGTAAGCGTTGGAAGATGTGTCATAAGAAAACTAGAATCTGAAATAAGAAGCAAAAAAGACAGAAAAACCGGCCAAGTGGTCTTGTATCGCTCCTGCGATCAATTAACCTAAACATAATTTGCCCCCTGTAAAGGGGGCGTTAAAAGGAGGTAGTTTTATGGATTTTAAAATAATTAGCCTGTTGATAGAAGATACACCAAAATTTGTAAAACTGGTAGAAGATATAGAAGTCCTTATAAAAAATACAAAGGATCCTCATCAAAAAAATTTGCTTTTGGAAATTGTGGATATACTGGAAGAAATAACACCAAGACTCCAAAGCGTGTTAAGAGATTTAGAAGAAATAGGATAAAGGAGAAAGCTATGAAAGAAAAGGCTATTCTAGAAAAGATATTTGTATCCCAAGACAACAAAGATATCAGGTCAAAAATAAAATCTTTGATAGGCTACGATATACCAAGCATAATAGAAGCTTGGGTAAATTATGTAGGATACAAAACGCTATACGATAAGGACATAACAGAGCTTTTATTAAAAGCAAATATACTAGATGATGAATTTGCAAAATTTCTCCAAAGCTTACAAGCCATAAAATCCACCAAAAACAGAATATCTAAAAAAGAGTTTTTAAGCTTGTTTAAAGAACTCATATCAAATACAGGTTATATGGCTAACGCCCTACCCTATATAGAAGACATAATAACTTACATAGGACATGCCCTTTATCTTATTATGCTAAGTGGTCTTGATGTAAAACCTTTTAGTTTCATGCTTTTAAAAGCAAAACACCAACAAACTCTTTATAAAAACCCTCAAAATCAATCCGGGTCCATCAAGCAGATAGAATACACAGCGCATGCAAAGATAAAAGGTATCAAGGTAAAAGAAGCTGTAAAACAATCACCTCCAGACATGTCTTGGAACAAAGATGCCTTTGGGAGATTTTAATCAAAATACTTGGAGGGCTTTTGCCCTCTTTTTATATTTATTTTATATTGATGTTGTAAAATAATACTATGAACACATGGAAAGCATTAGCAAAACAACAAATGGCATTTTCTCATTACTCAGGTGCAGTGGTAATAGTACTTTCTATCATATTTGCCATAGGTATGCTGGCTATACTTGCAGTAGCTTTAAAAAGCAAATAGAGCGATACAATCGCATTTTACATCGTAGCAAAATGAAAGAACAGACATATACCACGTAAGAAATGCCAAGCACACTAGAGCGATACAATCGCATTTTAATTCGTAGGTTGATGAAAGAACAGGCAGAGCGGCAACGTCCGCATTTCACATCGTAGGTTGATAAAAGAACAGGCAGAGCGATGAAATCGCATTTTATTTCTGGGGTTGACGAGGGAACAGGTACTGGTAGTGTAAGAAATGCTTCCAGCACACTACGATGTAAGAAATGTTACACACACTAGAGCGGTAACGCCCGCATTTTACATCGTAGCAAAATGAAGGAACAGGCATATACGATGTAAGAAATGCTACACACACTAGAGTTATAATAAACTAATGGATATTTGGCATAGCATAATGAATTTTATACATATGTTGGAAGGCACACCCTATCAAGGGCATACACATTGTTATAACTGCATGTTTCAAACAGGGCAAATACCAAACGTATTTAAGATTTACGCCCAAAGGCTTGTAGAAACTGTTGTGATAGGTGGTTTGTTGATAGTTATTTTTTCTAAAATCGTAAAACACGAAGAAGATAGGATAAACAAAGAAGACTAATTATGATAAAACTTCTACTACAATCTAAATTTTTAACTAATTTAATAGTTAGTATTTATTAACCTTAAATTTTTAGGAGGTGCTCTATGAAAATGCTTAAAACAGTAGAGAGATTTACATTGCCAGAAGGCTTTGAATCTTATGAAAACCATGTGGCTATACCAATAAAAGCCCCAAAGGAAAATAGCCCCATCAAAATATCACCACTTTTTGGAGAAGTGAAGTTTTTTGCTTTTTACGATAAAAACTCAAAAACCATTAAAACCCTAAGAAACCCGGTAGAAAGGGGCGGTATGGTGATAAGGTTTTTACTATCTCTTGGTGTAAGAGAACTTATAGCCCTACACATGGGACAAGGAGCTTACAACCTCGCTATAACAAATGGTATGAAGGTGTATTTTGCCGAAGATGATAAGATAAGTTTTGATGAGCTTTTAAAAAAATACGAATCTAACGAACTTACCCTCATAACCCCCGATAAATTTGAGCTTCTTACAAGGTAGAGCGGTAACGCCCGCATTTCACCTCGTGGGTTGACTAAAGAACAGGCAAAAGAGCTAAAGCTAAAAAATAGGTAGAGCGGTAACGCCCGCATTTCACCTCGTGGGTTGACTAAAGAACAGGCAAAAGAGCTAAAGCTAAAAAATAGGTAGAGCGGTAACGCCCGCATTTCACCTCGTGGGTTAATGAAGGGACAGGCAGAGCGACGAAATCGCATTTTACTATTGCGTGGCAGACTTGTCGGGGGTTGACGAGGGAATAGGCACTGGTAGTGTAAGAAATGCTTCCAGCACACTATACGATGTAAGAAATGCCAAGCACACTTTAGCTGCGGTGATCATCAGCATCATCATTAAAAGATAATTTGCTATAATACTTTTCATGTTAAAAGCTTACAAAGACTTTTATCCAAAAATAGGTAGCGGCGTATATATAGCAGATAACGCTTTTGTAATAGGAGATGTAGAACTTGGAGATGATGTTAGTGTATGGTTTGGCACCGTTGTAAGAGGAGATGTAAATTATATCAAAATTGGCAACAGAACAAACATTCAAGATAATTCCGTAATCCATGTAACCCACGACACGCATCCAACCATCATAGGACACGATGTCACTATAGGACACGGGGCTATAATACACGGATGCACTATAAAAAATTTTGTACTGGTGGGAATGGGAGCTACCATCATGGACGGAGCTACAATAGAAGATTTTGTATTGGTAGGGGCAAGAGCCCTCATAACACCAAACAAACATATACCAAGCGGTGTTTTGGTAGCAGGAAGCCCAGCTAAAATAGTAAGAGACTTAAAACCAGAAGAGATAGAGCTTATAAAAGAATCTGCTTCAAACTATGTAAGATATAAAAATAATTATTTAGCGATGTAATCGCATTTTACTATTGCGTGGCATACTTGTGAACCGTGGCAGACTTGTGAACCGTGGCAGACTTGTGAACCGTGGCAGACTTGTCGTAGCAAGACAAAAGAACGAGCACTGGTAGTGTAAGAAATGTTGTACACAGGGTGGTTTACCATATTTCAGATGCCTATTTTCTTAATAAACGCTTATCTCACGATGTAAGAAATGCCTTCGGCACACTTATCAAGTCCTTAAACGTGTCTGGCGGGATTCGAACCCGCAATCTCAGGTTCCGGAGACCTGCGCTTTATCCGTTAAGCTACAGACACTTTATCCTTTGATATTTATTTTAACCTATAAAAAACCAAAACAACATATTTTTAATTTTCGTATAAAATAATGTTAATACCACATATATTTTATGTTATAATAACATAAATTTATTTTAGGAGGTTGAACATGAGAAGGTGGGAATGGTTGAGCTTGTTCGTATCAAAAACGGTTTTTGCGTGCGCTTGCGGATGTGGTGTGTTTGAAGTTACACTACCAAGCATGATGCCAAGAAACACGGAAAACACGGTATTTTTTAAATATACGTTTATGGATCAAAATGAGACTTGGCACGGTAGTTCCAAAGCCGATAGCGCTTTAAATCCAGACCAAAAGATAAGAACAGACTTCTTTACCATAGGATATCAACATATGTTTAATAGAAGTTGGGGAATTCACATAGAAATACCATTTTGGGATAGATATTTTAGCACTGATACAAATGGCACGCCCGGTATTACCGATGAACAACTTGGCGTTAATCCAAACGTACAATCCACTGAGCATTTTACCTTAGCAGATATAAGAATAATGGGTATATACTCTGGTTTTTCACCAGATATGAGTACTGGGCTTCTTTTTGGGTTTATACTACCAACAGGACCGCATAACCTTACAAATCTAAAGATAGAAGATCCAGATACTCAGCCAGGTTATGGTTCTTTGGGTAGTCTTTTAGGCTTTTATCATTATGGATATCTAACAAAAAATGTTCAGTGGTTTAGTGAAGGTATGTGGAGACACCAATTTTACGCTGTCACAGAATCAGACGGCGGAACTTACAAACCGGGAGATAGTTTCAATGTATCTTTGGGAGCTTACTATCTTAAGTTTATGCAAAAATACCATGTATCTCCGTTTTTAGAAGCCATATACTCAGTAAGAAATAAAGACGATGGATCAGACGCCGCATACACAAACAGCGGTTCTCCAAGCAGCGGATTTCAAAGGCTTTTTGTAGCTCCTGGAATAGAGTACAAATTTGGAAATTACGATCTTAGTGCAAATGTTCAGATACCTGTATACACATACGTAAACGGATATCAACAGGTGGCTCCTTACATGTTTAGCGCTAGCGTAAGTTATAGCTTTTAGGATTTAGATAGAGCGATATAATCGCATTTTACATCGTGAACAAAACAGGGAACAGGTATACACGAGGTGAAAATGCCAAGCACACTAGACCGGTGACGCCTGCGTTTTACTATTGTGTGGCAGACTCGTCGTGAACAAAGCAAAGAACAGGCACTGGTAGTGTAAGAAATGCTACGCACACTAGAGCGGTGAAATCGCATTTTACTTCGGGGGTTGATGAAGGAATAGGCACTGGTAGTGTAAGAAATGCTACGCACACTACGATGTAAGAAATGCTATACACACTTTTGATATAATTATTAAATGGGTTTAAGATTTTTAAGCGCTGGTGAGTCTCATGGACAAGCTCTTATATCTATATTAGAAGGGTTGCCATCAAACCTTGAAGTGGATATAGATTTTATAAACAACGAACTAAGAAGAAGACAAGGCGGATACGGAAGGGGCGGGCGTATGGCTATAGAGCAAGATAAAGCCAATATCTTATCTGGGGTTAGGTTTGGAAAAACCACCGGTGCTCCTATAGCCATAGAGATAAAAAACAAAGACTGGGAAAACTGGCAAAACAAAATGGCTCCTTTTGGTCAAAAACCAGAAGATTTTAAAGATTTTACAAGGCCAAGACCTGGACATGCTGATTTGGTAGGTGGTATAAAATACAATCAAAAAGACTTAAGAAACGTCTTAGAAAGGGCTTCTGCCAGAGAAACCGCTTCAAGAGTAGCAATAGGTGCTTTTTGTAAGCTTTTATTAAAAGCTTTAAACATAGAAGTTTATAGCTATGTCTTAAGCGTTGGGAAAATATCTGCAACGCCACCATCTGACGATCCTTTTATCAATGCCAAAGAAGCTGAAAAATCTGTCTTAAGGTTTGTAGACCCAGCCAAAGACCAAGAAGCAATAGAGTATATTGACAAAGCTAAAGAACAAGGGGAAAGTCTTGGGGGAATATTTGAGGTAGTAGCTGTAAATGTACCGCCTGGGCTTGGGTCTTACATACAATGGGACAAAAGAATAGATGGGGATATAGCAAAAGCTATGATGAGCATTCAAGCTATAAAGGGAGTGGAGATAGGGCTTGGTTTTAAGGGGGCTACGCTTTTTGGATCAGAAGTGATGGATGAGATAGGATACGAAAACGGTTATATGAGATATTCAAACAATCTCGGTGGCACCGAAGGTGGTATGACAAATGGAATGCCTATAGTAGTAAGGGCTGCCATGAAACCCATACCTACTCTTATGAACCCTTTAAGAAGCGTAGATATCATCTCAAAAGAACCGATAAAAGCCAGCAAAGAAAGAAGCGATGTAACAGCCATAGCAGCTGCTTCAGTGGTAGGAGAAGCCATGCTTAGTTTTGTAATAGCTCATCATATATTAGAAAAATTTGGCGCAGATTCCATGGAAGAGCTTATAATAAATTACAACCAATACCTTGAATACGTGAGGTCATTTTAATGAAAATAGCTATACCAATAACCGATGAAAATTTTGATGAGGTTTTATTAAAAGCCAGAAATGCGGATATCTTAGAATTTAGAGTAGATTCTTTTACAAACAAAGATATAAGCTTTGTATCTGGGCTTTTAAAAAAAGCAAAAGAAAATGGTTTTGAAACGATACTTACTATAAGAAGTGAAAAAGAAGGTGGGGCTTATGTAGAAAACAGAGTAGAAATGTTTGAAAAACTTATGCCTTTATCTGATTATACAGATATAGAGCTTTCTTCCACAGATATAATAGCCTATATATCAAGACTCTCTAAAGAGTACAACAAAAAGCTTATCGTCTCTTATCACAACTTTGAAATGACACCGGCAAACTTTGTTATAAAAGAAACCATAAGAGAAGCCTTAAGATATGGAGATATTCCAAAAATCGCCCTAAAAGCAAACTCCTATGAAGATGTGGCAAGGCTTATGTGTAGTGCTATCGATATAAAAACACCAAAAATACTCATATCTATGGGAGAGTTTGGCAAAATCTCAAGAATAGCTGGATTTATCTTCGGTTCTTTCATAAGCTACGCATACTTGGAAAAACCAAACGCCCCTGGACAGCTTTCTTTAGAAGAGATGCTTAAGCTAAAAGAAATGTTTTATTTAAGATAATATGCCATAACTTTAGAGCAGTGAAACCGCATTTTACTATTGCGTGGCATACTTGTCGTAGGTTGATGAAAAAACAGGCATATACGATGTAAGAAATGCCAAGCACACTATGGCAGAATCCTCTTTTACATTTCCAGATTCATCGTAAGCTCTTAGCTGTATATAATAACTCCAAGATTTTAAATTCATAGTTTAAAATTTAGATTTAGTTTAAGTTTATGCTATGATTTTTCATATTAAACTTTTCTAACATTTGGCTTTTAAAATCCAAAAACCTACCTTGGATTATAGCTTCTCTGGCTTTTTTGGTAAGATTTAAGAAAAAGTGAAGATTGTGAATAGTATTTAAAATATAAGAAGATATTTCCTCCATCATAAAAAGATGTCTCAAATAAGCCCTTGAAAAGTTTTTACAGGTATAACATTCACATTCTTCATCCACAGGTCTTGGATCTTCTTTATAACGCTCATGTCTTAAAACAAGTTCACCTTTTGATGTGTATAAAAGCCCAGTACGGGCGTTTCTTGTAGGAATCACACAATCAAACATATCTATTCCAAGAGAAATGGCTTCCAATATATCCTCTGGTTTTCCAACGCCCATAAGATAATGGGGTTTATCAAACGGCAGTTCTTCTACAACGTAATAGGTCATAGAATACATGATATCTTTTGACTCCCCCACAGACAAGCCACCGATAGAATAACCATCCATATCAAATTCTACAGTAAGTCTTGCAGAAAGCTTTCTTAAATCTTTATATTCACCGCCTTGAACAATGCCAAAAAGCATTTGGTCTTTTCGTTTTTTGGCTTTTTTGGAACGCTCTAGCCATCTTATAGTCCTATAAAGAGCTTCTTTGGTATATTCGTAAGAAGCCGGTAAAGAGATACACTCATCTATTGGCATCATGATATCTGAGCCAAATATCTCTTGAATTTCTATCACTTTCTCAGGGCTAAAAAGATGTTTATCCCCTTGAAGGTGGTCTTTAAAATAAACTCCATCATCTGTTATCTTGACGTTTGAGCTATTTTTCTTAGACAAAGAAAATACTTGAAAACCACCGCTATCTGTAAGAATAGGCTTATTCCAGTTGATAAATTTATGAAGACCACCAAACTTTTCTATAAGCTCAGGTCCTGGCCTTAAGTAAAGATGATAGGTATTTCCAAGGATGATTTGAGTACCAAGCTCTTCTAACAAACGGTGAGTCATGGCTTTTACAGTACCCTTTGTACCCACCGGCATAAAAACAGGTGTTAATATATCACCATGTAAAGTTGATAATATACCAGCCCTTGCTAAACCATTGGTTTTTTCTATCTTAAACATCAACTAAATGTCAATCCGCAGATAAAATAGCACCCTCTGAAGCATCTTTTACAAATTTCCTATAACGCTTGAGCCATGAGCTTTTAATAAGTTTTTCCTTTGGTTTAAAAGCTTTTAAACGAGCATCAAACTCTTCTTGAGATATCAAAAGCTCAAGCTTTCTATTTGGTATGTCTATAAGTATTTCATCACCGTCTTGAACTATACCAATAGGGCCACCAGCTGCTGCTTCTGGAGATATATGCCCTATACAAGCACCTCTAGTACCACCTGAAAACCTTCCATCTGTAATAAGGGCCACAGAACTTCCAAGACCCATACCCATTATGGTGGAAGTGGGGCTTAGCATCTCCCTCATACCAGGACCACCTTTTGGACCTTCGTATCTTATGACCACTACATGGCCGGGTTTTACCTTTCCACCCCTTATACCTTCTATGGCTTCTTCTTCGGAATCAAAACATATGGCTTTCCCTTTGAACTGCAGCATCTCTTTGGCAACACCAGCAGTTTTTACCACGCTTCCTTTGGGTGCCAAATTACCAAATAGTATGGCAAGACCACCGTCTTTTGAATAAGCGTTGTCTATACGTCTTATGACGTTTTCATCCATTATTTCTACATCTTTTACGATCTCTTCTATGGTTTTTGTAGTCACCGTTCTTTGTTTACCGTCAAATAAACCATTTCTAAGAAGTTCTTTCATGATAGCACTTATTCCACCAGCTCTATCAAGGTCATCCATATGATAATCTGAAGAAGGGGATATTTTGCAAAGCGTAGGTGTTTCTCTTGAAATTTTATCTATATCTTCCATTTTGTACTCTATACCAGCCTCTCTTGCAATAGCCAAAAGATGAAGCACTGTGTTGGAAGATCCACCCATAGCTATATCAACTCTAAAAGCATTGTCAAAAGATGCTTTTGTAACTATATCCCTTGGTTTTAAATCTATCTTTACAAGTTCTACTACTTGTCTAGCAGCTTGCCTTGCAAGCATTTCTCTTCTTGGGTCTATGGCTAAGGTGGTACCGTTTCCTGGAAGTCCAAGACCAAGCACTTCAGTAAGGCAGTTCATAGAGTTTGCCGTAAAAAGCCCAGAACAAGAACCGCAAGAAGGACAAGCGTTTTGCTCTATAACAAGAAGATCTTTTTCTGTTATCTCACCTTTGTTTAGCTTGCCAACCCCTTCAAAAACAGATATAAGATCTACTTTTTTATCTCCTATTTTACCAGCAGCCATGGGACCGCCGCTTATAAACACCGTAGGCACGTTTACTCTAAGAGCACCCATTAGCATACCGGGGACTATTTTATCGCAGTTTGGTATGCAGATAAGACCATCAAGCTGATGAGCTTCTACAACGGTTTCTATAGCATCTGCTATAAGTTCTCTACTAGGTAAAGAGTAGTGCATACCGTAATGTCCCATAGCTATACCGTCATCTACACCTATGGTGTTAAACTCTACTGGTATAGCACCGGCTTTTCTAATCTCTTCTTTTATAGGTTCTACAAATTCTCTAAGATGCACATGCCCAGGCACAATATCTATATAAGAATTAGCAACACCTATGATGGGTTTTCCAAAATCCTCATCTTTAAAACCACAAGCCCTCAATAAAGATCTATGCGGGGCTTTGTCATAGCCTTTTTGTATTATATCGCTTCTCATAAAAACCTCCAAACTTTAAATATTTACAAAGGATTTTTGTTCTTTCTTGGCAAAATCCTCTGGGAACTTTTCCATAGCTTGTTTGATAAGTCTACTAGCCACAGCGCCAAGACCACAAACAGAAGTGGGTTGAATATACTTTGTCACAAACCTAAGACCTTCCCAAGTCTTTGGTGTGGCTTCGTCTTTTTCTATCTTGTCAAGAAGATAAGCTTGCTCGTGGCAACCTATACGGCACGGTGTACAAAAGCCACAAGTCTCATGTTCATAAAACTCAGCTATCTTATAACAAGCATTCACTATATCATCTTCTTCAGTTAGCACTATCACAGTACCAGTACCACCAAAGCCAAACTGTGAGTAATCCATAGGAGTATCTAGTTCACTCACGCTAAGACAATCAAGAGCTCCAGAAAATACAGCCTTTATAGGAACGTTTCTAATAGTCCCACCAGCGTATTTAAATATAACCTCTCTTAGGGTTGTATTCATGGGGAGTTCATAAACACCTGGCTTTTTCACCTTCCCGCTCACTGGAAAAAGCTTAGGACCAGGATAATCCATAGGGCCTATCTCTTTATAGCCTTCAGAACCTAAATTTATAATAATAGGAATATTTGACAACGTTTCTACATTGTTTACAACTGTAGGCCTACCCCATAAGCCCACCTGGACTGGAAAAGGTGGTTTTAGCCTTGGATGCCCTCTTTTACCTTCTATAGAGTTAAGAAGAGCCGTCTCTTCACCGCAGATATAAGCACCGGCTCCTCTTGAAACAAGTATTTCAAGATCAAAACCAGAGTTTAGTATATTTTTACCCAAAAAACCTTCTTTTTTTGCTTCTTCTATGGCGTTTCTTAATATATAATAACCGGCTGGATACTCGCCTCTTATGTATATGTAAGCTCTGTTGACCCCAAGAGCGTAAGCGGATATAATCATACCCTCCAAAAGTAGATGAGGATCCCTTTCTATAATAAGCCTGTCTTTAAAAGTGCCTGGCTCTGATTCATCGGCGTTGCACACCAAGTATCTAGGAGCTTTGTTTTGAAGACAAAATTTCCACTTTCTACCAGTAGGAAAACCTGCTCCGCCTCTTCCTCTTAAATTGCTGTTGTCTACTTCTTCTACTATGTCTTCAGGCTTCATGCTTAGGGCTTTCTCTAACGCAAGATATCCATTGTCTTTTAAGTATTCTTTTATATCGGCGGTTCGCTTGCGTTTGGCTCTTTTAAGAAGAAGGTTTAGCTCCGTTTCAGCGTGTATATTAGCTATATTTGGCAAGTATTTCATGAAGCTTCTCCTTTGATTCATACCTATACGTATCGTTGTCTACCATGAAAACCGGTGCTTCTGAGCAAGCACCAAGGCATTGGACTTCCACAAGCTTAAACATGCCATCTCTTGTCACTTGGCCTGGCTCTATACCAAGAAGTTCTTTTACAGCGTTGAAAACTTTGTGGCTTTTAAGAAGATAGCAAACTATGCTATTGCATACGTATATGCGGTGCTTGGCTTTTTCGCCTGTGTCAAACATTTCATAAAAAGCCACCACACCTTTTATATGATGAAGCGGTATATCTAAAATCTCTGAGAGCTCTTCCAAAGCCTCTTCTGGTATGTGGCCAAGGTGCTCTTGAATAGAGTGAAGAGAAAGCAGCATAGCCTCTTCCTTAGACCCAAAATACTTTATATGACCTTCTATAGCCTCTTTTATCTCTTGAGTTAGCATATATACATTTTAAGCTTTTATAGTTATTTTTGCAACTTAATTTATATCAAAATCTCAATACGATTTTTACCGCTTCTTTTTGCGTAGTAAAGAGCTTTATCAGCCCTCTCGATGGCTTTTTCAAGACTATCGTCTTCTTCTTTTAACTCCGTTAGACCCATGCTTACGGTAAACTTAACAATATTATCACCTTCTTTTATTTCAATATTTCTTATCTTGTTAAGTAGCTTTTCACAGGCTAACTTAGCTTCGTTTAAATGAGTATGGGTAAACAATATTAAAAATTCTTCACCACCCCATCTAAAGGGTATATCGGATTTTCTAACATTATCCAAAACAACCTTGCCAAGCTCTTTTATCACCTTATCACCAATAGGATGGCCGTAAGTATCGTTTATTTTCTTAAAATCATCTATATCAAACATGCATAGAGATAGCGGTATTTTATACCGTCTTGACCTAGCAAATTCATAATTTTTGATATCGTTAAACTTTGCCCTATTGTAAAGGTTAGAAAGCTGATCTTTTGTAGATTTTTCATAAACCTCATATACTTTGTCTGTAAGAAGCTTTTCATAGTAAGATAAAGAAACTACTTCTGAAGCAAAATGGGAAAACTTTACAAAAGAAGCGGTAAGACCAAAGATATCAATGGATTCATTTTGATGATCATCTTTATACTTTCTTATAGCGTCTATAGTATACGAGGATAAAATATTTTGAGCTTTGTAAAAATCAAAGATATTTTCACTTTCTTTTTCCAAAGCAAAGCCAAGTTCTATACAATCTAAAATAAAGCTATAAACAGCGCCTTCAGTAAAATTGCAAAATAAATCCAGAAACTTGTATATAAAATCCTTTAGATAATCAAACATTGGACTTATGCGTTTTTTAAGACATTCGTCGGTGTCCAAAATTATATGTTTAACTCTACAGAAATTCTTAATATCTTTATCGGTTATCCCAAAATTTTTCAAAATATTCAAATCGTAATAAGTTTGCTGGTTATGGTTTTCAAAAATCCCAGCATTATTTTGCGCTTCAAATAGCTCCAAGAATATGTTAGCAGCATCTTTTTTAATATGATATCTCTTTAAAAGCTCAAACAATCTAGTTTTATAGTCTATCATAATATACCCCGTATTTTTTCAAGCATAAGCTCTTGTGGTAATATTATATCATTTTCTTCGGTTTTTATACAAAAAGAAGATATATTTTTTGAATAGCTTTCTAAATCATTTAGAACATTTTCTAAGGCTTTTATAAGACTATCATAATCTAATTTAGATTGTTCTATAAGCTGAGCCCCGCCTAAATCTTTTATCTCCAAAGCATTGAAATACTGATGGTTGTATGCAGCATACGGATATGGTACAAGCACAGCCGGAAGACCCAGCGTAGCCATCTCATACACAGTACTTGCCCCAGCACGAGATATAGCTACATCGCAAGCTCTCATAAGCTTATACATCTTTTTAAAAAAAGGAAAAACCTTCACTCGTTTTAGGCTTTTAAGAGCGTTTGAAACCTCTTCGTAGTTTTTTTCACCTGTTAGGATGATGCCATTAAAGTTTGTTTTTTTGAAAAAATCTATAGCTATATCGTTTAAAACCTTTGCCCCTTGAGAACCACCCATTACCAAAACACAAGGGCTTTCTATACCAAACTCCTTTTGAAGTTCTTTTTTATCGTAAAAGCTCAAAAACTCTTTTCTAATAGGCATACCTACTCTAAAAGCATTTTTAAAAAACTTAGAGGTATAGGAAAACGTCGTAAAGCATAATTTAGCTTTTTTGGAAAGAGATTTATTCGTAAGGCTTGGAATGGTATTTTGCTCATGAAGAAAAAGGGGCATTCTTTTTAATATACTCAAAGCCCCTACGGGTAAAGATGCGTATCCACCAAACACAACTCCTATAAAATCGTCTTTAATATTTTTATTTAAAAAGTATACAGATTTTCCCATAAGATAAAGAGATTTTAACTTATCAAGATATCTTTTACCAACAAAGCCTTTTGTATCAAGAAAAATATTTTTAGAGGGTATATCTTCTTGAAGTTTTTTCTCTATACCATAAGAAGAGCCCACATAGAAAGAATTTATATTCTTTTCTTTTAAAAGCTCTAAAAAACTAATGGCAGGGAAAAAATGTCCACCGGTTCCACCGCCTGATACTAAGAAAGTTTTTTCCATGGTTTCTTTTCTTTTCTATAAACAGACATCACAAGACCTATAGCCAACAGGTTGGCAAGCAAATTTGAGCTTCCATAACTTATAAATGGTAGAGCTATACCTTTTGAGGGTATTACATTCATAGCCATCATCATATTCCATATGGACTCCGTAGCTATATACATACCTATGCCAAACGCAATAAGCTTACCAAAGCTATTTTCAGCAAAATTTGATATTTTAAATATTCTGTAAACCAGTCCAGCATATAAAAGAACCACAAACAAAACCCCCAAAAATCCCCATTCTTCACCTATTAGAGCAAGAGCATAATCTGTATCTATTTCTGGAAGATAACCCTCTTTCTGAATACCCTCCCCTATACCAACACCCAAGAGTTTACCGTGGGCAAAAGCAAAAAGAGACTGTATAATTTGATAGCCTTTTGTGTTTGCCTTGGCAAAAGGATTTAACCATGCCGCAAAACGACCTTCCACATAGTTTCCGCCAGTTTTTAAAAGTAAAAAAAGAATCCCAAGCACACCAAACATAAACGTTGCCGGATATAAAACCCTAGGAGGAGCGTTGCCTATCCAAAGCATTATAAAAGCAATAAAAAGTAAAAAAATAGCGCTTCCCCTATCTGGTTCTAAAAATATCAGAAAAGACTGTAAGGCCACCAAAAAGGAAGCAAACAAAAGCTCCTTCGTAGCACTAACCTCACCTTTTCTACTTATATAGTAAGCTAAAAAAACAATGTTTATAATCTTTGAAAATTCCGACACTTGTAAACTTCCACCAAAAAGCCATCTATTTACAGGCATATGTTTGGCATACTTTATTAAGAGCACCACTATGAGTAGAAAAATGTTTAAAGATATGATACTATATATGGCCTTTGGGTTTTTAAGCTTTTCGTAATCAAATTTAGTAATCAAAGCAGCCATAAAAAAGCCTACAATACCAATACCAAATTGAAATATAAGTTTTTTATAAGCAGAAAAGCCAAGTTTTATAAATACACTACCCACCAAACTTGCACTTGCTATATTTACAAGACCTATTATGTATAAAAGCAACACACTTACAAGTATGATTTCATCCCATTCTTTAATGTAAAACCTCATTTATCACATATTATACAGCAATTTCTCGAAGGCTACGCCATATGTTAAAGATGGATATTGGGTAGTTTAGAATTTCAAAAATTTTATTTTCATCGGGGTATGTGCTTTTGTGAGAATTTCTATAATCTCTTAAAGCTATTACAGAAACAACACCGTGATATTCAAGACACCACTCCACCACGCTAAGACCACCGTTGTAAGCCATCAAAGAATAGGCTAGTATCTCCTGCCTTGGTAACATGGGTTCTTTCTTGGAAACGGCGTTTATAAGGTATTTCATATAAGTGTGCTGGGCTATTATTTGAGCTTTTATGTCCCATATGCTTGGTATTTCTTCATGTTTTAGGAGCTTTTTCCAAACAAATTTCCAAGTGGATAGTTCAAACTGAGCAAAGCCTTTACAACCTGTTTTAGAAACGCTTTCTTCATTCCACCCAGATTCTTGATAAGACTGCGCCATCAAAAACGCCACGTAGTCATCTTTGTTTTTAAAAATAGCCGGTATCTGCAGCACTTCCTCCTTGTAGAGGTTTTTAACGCTTTTTAGCTTGGTTTTGTCCCACATAGTAAGCCTCCAATCTGTCAAGTCTTCTAAACACTTCTTTGAAAAACCTATCAAGCTCCCTGTGATAGTCTTCTTTTATCACAGATTTCTGCCTTAGGTTTTCTATCTCCTTTTCAAGAGTTTCAAGCTTATTCTTGAAAAAGAACAAAAACAGCCCCACAAACACGTTGATAATTACCGCCGTTAAACTTAAATCTCTCATAAATTTTAATATCGTTAAAAGCCAAAAACTAAAAGTCTCATTTGTCCAAAGAAGTCCAAATAAAAATACTGATACGTATTATGGAAAAAATTAGTAATTTATGTTATAAATAAGATAGAGGTGTCTTATGATTGCAGAAAAAGAGAAGTTCTTAACCATATCGCATAAGATATTCAGCGAGTTTTACTCACACTTTTTACAAGATTACCATGCATCAGCGTTTTTCAACTCACCTTTTACAATTGAAAAACTAATAAAAGCCCAATCTGAAGTGCTTTACAATATAATAAAACTTATCCAAGAAAAAGATGAAGTGTGCCAAAGGCCGTTCTCAGAGCAAGGAAATGGCAACGCCTGGTCCTCAGAGTCGAAATGCGATGATACCGCTCTAAAAACAGCTGAGAATGAGCTTGAAATTATAGCCAGAAGACATTACCAGCTTGGTGTAAATAAAGATACCATGCTTGATTCCATAGATTATTACATAGATCTCTTAAAACTTCATCAAGAAGAGCTTGGGTTAGAAAGTACTACTATAATGAGGTTAAAAGAGATGCTTGACAAAACCACTGCCAATGCTTATATAGAAGGTATAATAGGCTACGCTATCAACTTTATAATAAACGGTGACAACATACATACTTCTTCAAAATACGACTTATTTTTTAAAGAAGGTATAAAAAATAAATTAGAATCTATACAAAAAGCTTTTAAAGAAGTTTCTGAAGAGCATCTCAAAGCTGAGATGCAAAGCCACATTGAGTGCAAAGTAGGGCAGATTCTTCATGGGCTTGGTTTTGACATAATGAGTTTTGGTGCAGAAGCTATTAAGGTCAAAACCATAGAAATACACAAAGATGTTCACACTTATATGAACCAGCTTATAGGTTATTATATTTCAAAAGATTACAGGCATGCTGTTTCTATATCAAACTACGTTATAAACGCTGTATATGAGCTTATATACAACTATGAACTTATCTCAAATCGTTGGAATCAAGACAAAGAAATACTTATACCACAGATATTAAACAACAAAAAGTATAAGGACAAATTGTCTCTTTTAGTGGTAAACTTTTTTGGATCCATGACAGATAGACAGCTTGGCAAACAATGTGAAACAATTTTAGAAATGCTAGAAAGCGTTATTGTCAAACATATGGAAAATTTCAACCAACTGTTTTTCACCAGAGTTAAAAATGAGCTCTATGTATTTTTAAACAACGATCTAACTTACAATTTTGTTAGCTTTTACAACGATCTAATAAAAGATATAGAATTGTTTGCAGAAGATTTAAAAACATCAAATTTTGCGATTGGCAACCATCCAGTATTTTATATATATAAGTTTGATATAAATAGATTTCTTGAAGTGTCTTCAGAAGAACTAAATGAGATTATAAATATAATAAAAGAAGAGTCAAAAACAAAATTTAAAGAACTTGCACCACCTTTGGTGATAGTAGATGTAAGTGATAGAAAGTTAGAGCTCTTGGAAAAAGCAAAGGCAAACTTAGAGCTAAAAGATATCGTTTTAAAGAAAGTAAAAAATAAAGATGTAGATATTTTTGTTCAATGGATATACGATAAAAACTTGAAAAACAGATTTTTTGAAGTGCTTGTAAGGATAAAACAAGGTGATAATTACATACCAGCTTATAAATTTATAAACATTCTCCAAAGAGAAAATGCGATGACGCTACTTGATATAGCCGTTATCGGTAAAGTATTGGAAAATGTAGATAAGATAAAAGCTATAACCAACGAGCTTTATCTAAACATATATCCACCTTCTCTTGAAAACGGTGAAGTAGTAGGGCTTTTAAAAGAACTTGTCAAAACACTATCACAAAATGAGGTTATGCTAAACTTAGAGCTTACCGAATACGCTATCACCACCAACAAAGAATTGTTTGAAAACGATATGAAAGATCATTTACTTTACCTTGCCTTAGATGATTTTGGCACAGGATACACCAATTACGAGCTCATAGGAGAGCTTTCGGAGTCTGGTCTCATAAAAACCATAAAAATAGACGGTGCTATAGTAAAGAAAATATTGGATTCACAGGTCTATATGTCTATGGTGGAAACTATCACCATGTTTTGTAAAAGAAACAAGCTTAGGGTGATATACGAGTTTGTAGACAGCAACCAAATACTGGAAGCTCTCACAAACATTGCTTCGTCTATTCATTTTCCAAAAGAGTTTATGTTTTTCCAAGGGTTTTACCTTCATAAACCAAACGCTTTGGAAGAAGAATACAAAAAGCTTACTGCAAGTCTGCCACGGGATACCAGTATGTCAAGCTATCAACCAAACCCAAAAGACGAAAGCGTAAAGGTTTAACTTTATCGTTGCAACCTTATCAAATTATAATATAATAAAATATCCTTATGTTAATAATAATTGAGGTATTGTTATGATTGAGTTTAGGGTTTGTCCCCATGATACACAAAAAGGACTTGACAAATGGCTTAATATAGCTAAAAAGATAAAAGAAATTTTTGGCCAAGAGGTGGAGCTTAAGCCTTTTAAAAACTTTGACGAAGAATACGCTTATTTTTCTAAGGACGATTTTAAACCAGATATTTATTACGCAAGCTTTGATATGACGCTTTTGCTTTTAGATAAGGGCTATAAGATCATAGGCAAATTTAAAAATGAAAATGATGTTTTTTTGTTGGTAAGCCGAAAAAAGTTTAACGATGAAGAACCAAGCAATATAACAATTGTAGATAAGCTAAATTCTTTTTATGTCTTATACGATATGGATTTTTACGACAAAAATATAGTCTTGTCAGAGTTCTATGATGATGTTGTAAAAAAGGTGATAAGCGGCGAAGTAGAATTAGGGCTAATATTTAAAGAATACTACGATCAATTAGACCAAGAAACCAAAGACAGCATAAACATCGTAAAGGAAATATCTTTGGATGCAGGTCATCACTTCTTGGTGTCAAAAGAATTTTATGAAACACATCAAAATAGTATAAAGGCTTTTATAAAAGCCTTGGAACTGGAAGAAATCTCTGAAGAAAACACGAATAAACTAAAGATATATCAAAAATCTGGAAATATTATCAGAGAATCTGTAATCCGTAGCATGCTTGTAGAAAGCTTAAAAGATATAAACCAGGCGATAATATCTGCTGATACGGAAGAAGAGCTTTTTGAGCGAATATGCCAAAATCTTGTAAATAAAAGCCGTTTTAAATTTGTATGGGTTGGGAAAAAAGAAGGAGAGTTCATAAAACCAGTGCATAAATGCGGTGAAGACGATGGATATGTGGATAGTCTTAAAATAAGCGTAAGAGAAGATGTCCCAGAAGGGATAGGACAAACTGGCATAGCTTATAGGGAAAATAGGATTGTTATAAACGAAAACACATTAACATCAGATCTTATGAAAGCTTGGAAAGATGAGCTTTTAAAAAGAGATATATATTCATCGTTAGCTGTACCTATAGAAAAAAATGGAGAAGTTTATGCGGTAATAAGCGTTTATTCTATTATACCGTTTTCTTTTAAAAAAGAATTTATGACAATATTTGAAGAGCTTAAAAAAGATGTATCTTTTGCTTTGGAGAAGATTGATAAAGACAAAGAAAGTATCGTTTTAAGAAAAGCCACAGACGATGCAAAAATGTGGCTTCTTATAACAAGCAAAGAGGGTCTGATTGAGTACGTCAATCAACATGTTTTAGATTTGACAGGTTATAAAAAAGAAGAGGTGATAGGCAAAAGCCCAAAAATGTTTAACTCCGAATATCAGAGTGATAATTTTTGCGATGAGGTATGGAGAACCGTTTCGTCAAACAAACCTTTTTCTGCAATATTTGCATACAAGACAAAAAATGAAAATGTTATATACATAGATCAGACTATATATCCAGTGGTGCTTAACGACGGAACCATGAAATTTTTATTCGTTGGCAAAGACATCACCAATGAAAAAGTATTGAGCCAAGAGCTTGATAAATACAAATTTTACGATACTCTTACCGAACTGCCAAACTTTTTAGCTTTTAAGTTTTATGTTTCAGATGTCGTTGAAAGCAAAAGATACAAAGATTTTGCTTTGATACTTATAGATATTTACAACATGTCTTTTGTTAACTCCACCTATGGGTTTGATGTGGGCAACGAAGTACTAAAAGAGGTAGCAAATATCTTAAAGCAAGAGTTTAAAGAGGGATTTGTGGCAAGGATCGGAAACGATGAATTTGGCATATTTGTCCCAGATATAGAAAGTGAATCTATTTTGATATATAAGATTAGAAGCCTTTTGGATAGAAAGATAAAAACCTCTAAAAACTATATTAGCATATCCTACAACGTTTCTATCGTATTATCTGATGTTGCTAATACTGATTTTGAAGAAGTTTACAACAACGCCGTTGTCACCCTAAACCTTTCTAAGAAAGAGGGTGAAAACGTTATAAAGTTTTATGAATCTGAGGTAAACACAAGATTACAAGAGTATATAACGTCAGAAAATCTTGTGGAAAGAGCTTCTGAAGAGAATTTGTTTAGGTTTTATTTTCAACCTTATCTTAATTCAAAAGATTTGAAAATCGTAGGTTTTGAATCTCTTATAAGAATAGTAGATAAAGACGGTACTGTCTATGCACCCTATAAATTTATAGATTACCTTGAAAATAGTAAGTATATCATGCATTTTGAAGAATGGGCTTTAAAAGAGATATCTGATAAGATAAGAATATTTAAATCTTTAGACAAAGATATATCTATATCTTTGAACTTATCGGCAAAAGGGATCTTAAGCTTACCAGATGAGGATTTTATTGAAAAATTGGCTTCTGTGCCTGTGGATGTTCAAGATAATTTAGTTTTAGAAATTACAGAAAGAAACATTATAAAAAATGTAGAAAAATCCAAAAAGATATTTAGAAGTATAAAAGAATTCAACAAACATATTAAAATATCAATAGATGATTTTGGCACTGGTTATTCATCGCTGGCTTATCTAAAACACCTTCCGATAGATATACTTAAAATAGATATATCTTTTATAAGAGGTATTGCAACCGATAGGCACGATTTTTCCATAGTAAAGTTTATAACCGGCTTATCCAAAGATTTTGGTTTTAAGACTATAGCAGAAGGCGTAGAAACAAAAGAACAAGTAGATATGCTTTCATCGATGGGAGTGGATTATTTTCAAGGATTTTATTTTGCTAAACCCATGCCAGAAAATGAGGCTATAGAGTTTGTCTTGGAGGATATGAAAAAAAGCAAATGAGTATGTTAAACTGCACGTACGAAAATACTATAAAAGCCCTTTGGGAAGATTACCTAAAAACAGATACGGTAGACCAAGAGCTGCTGAAGAATATAGGAAAAGAAGCTTACGATAAAACCCATATAACTTATATGAAACATAACTTAGAATATATTAAAAATGATATCACCAAGAGCCTAATCAAAAAAGGTCTTCTTACAGAAGAGACTTACGATAAACTTATATCTTTCTTTGAAAAGCTAAAAAACACGATTTCAAGATATTACTCATTCCGTTGCGTAGAAGAGTCTGACAAATTAGAATCGATGCTTTATACTGAGGATATATTACCAGAGCTTCTTAAACCAAGTGCATACTTTAAAGATGCTATCACAAAAGACTATATTGAACTTAGCAAAAATCCTTCTATCACTTTTGATTCTCACGCTTGCCCAGTCTACAAGGAAATAGAAAACTCAGCAATGCCAGAAGATGTTAAAAAAGATGTTCATAAAGCACACGAGAGGCTTCATTATGTGGCTAAGTATTTTTACAAGCTTATAGAACAAGGTGATATTGACAATCTATACGGTATATACTGGCGTATGAGATATCTAAATATCTTAATAGTAACTGCTATATCAATATACACTTTGAAATCTGAAATGGAGTTTTATAAAACATTTTTAGAGGGCCATAGTATACCTATACTTTTGGTAGATCCAGATACTTACAGCATAGCAAACGCCAATCAAGCTGCTCTTGATTTTTATGGATACACAAAAGAAGAAATAACTACTTTGAAAAATTGGGATATAAACACGCTTGGCGAAGAAAAGATGAAAGAGCTTGCTCGCAAAGCAAAATATAAAGAGCTAAACTTCTTTAAGCTTAAGCACAGATTAAAATCTGGTGAGATAAGAGATGTGGAAGTTTATTCGTCCCCTGTTCATCTAAATGGCAAAACTTACTTACTGTCAATAATAAACGATATTACAAAAGAAGAGAGAATAAGAAAAGCTTTTGAGATATTTAAAGAGATAGAACATCTTAGCCTTACATCGGATAGTGAAGATGGATTTTTTGAAAAGCTTTTAGATATGTTTGAAAAAGAGGATATGTTTAAAGATGTATGTATTTTGAGAAAACAAAAAAATGGTTTTTACATAAACTCTACATCGGAAACATGCATTGAAGATGTAAACAAAGAAATAAACTTTCCTATCATCAAAGCTTTTAACACCAAAAGCACCGTATACTATGAAAATTCAAATGAAATTGAAGATGATGCAATAAGACAAAAACTGATAGAAAAAGAAACTTTATCTTCCATTGCCATGCCTATATCAGAAAATGGCAACATCTATGGGTCTATATGTATATGCTCTAAGGTGAAAAATTACTTTGAGGATTACAAAGAAATTTTATCTAACTTGAAAGATAGGATAGAAAATGCACTAAAAACCATAGAATTAAGGAAAAAACTAAATTATCAAAACGATCTTGTCAATAGCATTGTTAAAAACACACAAGTAGGCGTTTTGGTATTCGATGAAGATAATATTTATTATGAGAATGATTATCTTCTTGAACTTTTAGGATACACTCATGAAGATATAAAAACACTTAGCATCTTTGATATCTTATCACCTATACATGTTAAAGATATAATCAAGGCTTTAACCAATAAAACACCTATTATCTTACAAGAGTTTCATATTCTTAACAAGAAAAACCAAACACTTTATGTAAAGGGCTCTTTAAACTTCATAAAAGATGTTGAAAACAAACCTGTGGCTGTTTTCACATTTGTTGATATCACAAAAGAAAAAGAGTTATCTGATATGTTGTTAAAACAATCCACTGAAGATCCTCTTACAGGTATTTACAATAGAAGGTATCTTGAAAATAAATTGGAAGAATATGTAAAATTGGCAAAACGACACGACAGGCCTTTAAGTCTTATCATGTTTGACATAGACTTTTTTAAGCATATAAACGATTCTTTTGGTCACGACGTAGGTGATAAAGTGCTAAAAGCCATAGCAAAAGTGGTATCAGAGAACATAAGAAATACCGATATCTTTGCAAGATATGGCGGTGAGGAGTTTGTCATCATAGCTCCAGAGACCACAAAAGAAGATGCCAAAATATTAGCTGAAAAACTAAGAAGTCTTATAAGAAATCTTCATTTTGAAGAAGGGATCAACGTAACTTGCTCTTTTGGCGTGGCATCGTTAGAAAAGCACGATACAAAAGAAACGCTTTTAAAACGTGCAGACGAAGCTCTTTACGAAGCAAAGAAAACCGGTAGAAACAAGGTGGTAGTAACATAAGATTTTATCGTATCCAGTCATATTTGATATAATCATATTATGAAACTTTTACCAATAGGCATACAAACCTTCAAAGATATCATAGAAGGTGGTTTTTACTATGTAGATAAAACACATTTTATACCAAAACTAACAAGTAAATATTATTTTCTATCTCGCCCCAGAAGGTTTGGTAAATCCCTTTTTCTTGATACCCTAAAAGAAGCCTTTTCTGGCAACAAAGAATTATTTAAAGGGTTATATCTATACGATAATTGGAATTGGGAGAAAAGATATCCTATCATAAAAATAAGCTTTGCAAGTGGAAATATAAGAACTTCAGATATTTTATTGGATCTAATGACATCTCAAGTAAATAGGATATCAGAAAAAGAAAAGATAAACTTAAAAGAAAAGCGTCCAAGTCAAATGTTTTTAGAACTCATCGAAAAACTATACGAAAAATACAACCAACAAGTAGTAGTACTCATAGATGAGTACGATAAACCGATATTAGATGCAATAGAAAATATAGAAGTAGCAAGGGAAAATAGAGAAATATTGAAAGATTTTTATTCGGTATTAAAGGGTATGGATCCTTATCTAAAGCTTGCCTTTCTAACAGGTGTATCAAGGTTTTCAAAAGTATCAATATTTAGTGGACTGAATCAGCTTCAGGATATCACTTTAAATGAAGAGTTTTCAACAGTATGCGGTTATACCCAATCTGAGCTTGAAAGTGTATTTGAAGACAGGCTAAAGGATTTTGATAAAGAAAAGATAAAAGTCTGGTACAACGGCTATAGTTGGCTTGGAGAGAGTGTTTACAATCCTTTTGATATACTCCTTCTTTTCTCAGAGAAAAGGTTTAGAGCCTTTTGGTTTGAGACAGGAACGCCCACATTTCTTATTAAGATGTTTATGAAAAACAGATACTACCTACCAGAGCTTGAGAACCTTGAAGTGGGAGAAGAGATTTTATCAAACCTTGATGTGGATAACATATTTCCTGAGAATCTTTTATTTCAAGCGGGCTATCTTACAATAAAAGAGTTTATGGAAGAATACGGAACATACATATTGTCTTATCCAAACCTTGAAGTAAGAAAAAGCTTTAACAGCTCATTTTTGATATATGTATTTAGAGAACCAGTAAGTGTAAGCAAAACAGAAACAAATATAAAAAAGGCTATACTCACAAAAGATATAGACAAACTAAAAGATGCTATATACACATTCTTTGCAAGCATTCCTCATGATTGGTATAGGAAAAACGATATATCATCATATGAGGGCTTTTATGCATCTATCGTGTATGCTCTTTTTAACGGAGCAGGACTAAACGTGATAGCAGAAGACAATACCAATAAGGGTCAGATAGATCTAAGTGTCTTTAACCAAGACAGCGTTTATATTATAGAGTTTAAGGTATTAGAAGATAAAGAAGAAGGAGGAAAAGCTTTAAAACAGATAAAAGATAAAAGGTATTATGAGAAGTATAAAGATAAAGAAGTTTATTTGATAGGTATAGAATTTAGCAAAGAGAAGAAGAATATAGTTAGTTTTGAGTGGGAGAGGGTATAACAAAGAAGAGATATCACGATGATACTTGGCATAGATTACGGAACAAAAAGAATAGGGCTTGCCTTAGGAGATAAGCATCTAAAGATATATAAACCCTTTAAGATAATAAAAAACGATAAAAATCTAATACAAACGCTAAAGCATATAGTAAAAGCCTACAAAATAGAGCTAATAGTGCTTGGATACCCACTAACGCCTTCTGGAAAGGAAGGCCAAAGGGCGAAAAAGGTAAAAAAGTTTTACGAGCTTTTAAAAAAAGAGTTAAATATAGATATAGTATTACAAGATGAAAGATACACAACCTTTGAAGCCAAAAGCTTAAGCGATGAAAAAGAGATTGACCACATAAGTGCATATATAATATTAAAAGAGTATGCAGAAAACCTTTAAACAGATATCTTTTATAATCCTTGGCACCGTGCTTATGCTTGGTTTTTGGCTTTTAAGACCACATATAGTAAATAAAACAATAGATATATACGGATTAAACAAAGAAGAGGCTATAAACAAACTCTCAAGAAACGGCATAGTAAACAAATACATATTGGAAGCCCTTCTTTATATTACAAACGCCCATATAAAATATGGAGAGTATAGATTTAAAGGCATCGTAAGCCCTTTTGAAGTGTATAGAAAGCTAACAAGGGGAGAGTTTTTGCTTCATAAAATCACAATACCAGAAGGTTTTGATATATACGATATAGCAAATAGGCTTCAAGAAAACGGTATATGTTCTAAAAAAGCTTTTTTAAAGTACGCCAAAGACAAATCTTATGCCAAAGCGCTTGGTATAAACTCAGATGGTTTTGAAGGGTATTTATTTCCAGATACATATTTTTTCTATAAGCATGAAAATCCAAAATATATAATATATTCTATGTATAAAGCTTTTAAAGAAACGATGAAGGAAAATCACCTAAACCCCACAAAAGATCAGATTATAATAGCCTCTATAGTGGAAAAGGAAGCAAAGTATTTAAAAGATAAACCGCTTGTGGCATCTGTTATATACAACAGGCTTAAAAAAGATATGCCACTTCAAATGGATTCTACCGTAATTTACGCTTTAAAAATAGAAGGAAAATGGAACGGCACTATCACCAAAAAAGACCTTTCTATAAAAAGCCCCTACAACACGTATCTTGTAAAAGGGCTTCCACCAACCCCTATCTGCAACCCAGGTATCAACTCTATAAAAAGCGCCATATACCCTGCAAAATCCAATTACCTTTACTTTGTAAGCGATAAATCTGGCAACATCTATTTTAATAAAAGCCTGAAAAACCATATAAAAGCTATAAAAAAAGTCGACGGATAACATGAACGCAAAAGAATTTTTAGAAAAAGCCCAGCTAAACCAAAGAATACCTACCTCTACCCTTATTGTATCTATAGAAAAAGATGTAGAAAAACTAGCCCTTTCTTATGCAAAGGGGATTCTTTGTGAAAACAAGCAACCATGGGGATGCAAAGAGTGTTATAGTTGCAAGATATTTTATGAAAAGCATCCAGATTTTATATGGATAGGAAAAGAAAACTCTATAAAGATAGACGATATAAGAGAAATATCAAATTTTGCCAACCTAAAACCAAACTATAGTCCAAACAAAGTATGTCTTATAACAAACGCCCAAAACATGTTAAAAGAAGCCTCAAACGCCCTTTTGAAAACCTTAGAAGAACCGCCTTCTTACCTAAAATTTATCATCACAGCGGACTCTTTATCAAACATAATACCTACGATAGTATCAAGATCCATCGTTTTAGAGCTTTTTGAAAGAAAAACTTCAAAACATCCTCTATGTGAGAAGCTTATCTCAAAACGCTTTTACGAAACAATCCCCCAGATAGACAACATAAAAGATATTAAAGAAAAGGAAGAGCTTATAGACTGTCTAGTAGAAAAACTAGAGCAACACATGTTAAAAATTGGCTTCAACGAAGACATGGACAAAGCTATTAAAAGCCTAAACAACACCAAAAGAGCACTTTCAAGAGGCATAAGACTAAGCCTTTGGATTAGTGCTATATTAAGCCCTATAATAGATGAGCAATTCTAAATTAATTTTAAATATGGTATAATTTACATATGAATCAAGATATAGGTGGGCTTTTTAATCTATTTTGGTTTTTATTTTTATTTTTCTTTGTAGTTTGGCCTTTTTTGAAAAGAAGCCTTTTAAATAGAGAAAGGGAGGCAATGATAAGGCTTATAGAAAAAAAATATAACGCCAGAGTCATAACGATGATTCATAGACAAGAAGGATTGTCATTTTTTGGGTTTGCCTTTATGAAGTTTATAAACATAGAAGACTCTGAACAGGTGTTAAGAGCCATAAGGATGACTCCAGAAGATATGCCCATTGTTATGATACTTCATACACCCGGTGGTTTAGCGCTGGCAGCTTCTCAAATAGCTAGTGCACTGGCAAAACACAAGTCAAAAGTTATAGTCATAATACCTCACTACGCCATGAGTGGTGGTACACTAATAGCCTTATCTGCCGACGAGATAACGATGGACCATAACGCCGTGTTGGGACCCGTTGACCCACAAATAGGGCAAATGCCGGCTGCTTCTATACTAAAAGTGCTTGATGTAAAAAAACCAGAAGACATAGATGATGAAACTATGATAATGGCCGATGTATCCAAAAAAGCAATAGAGCAGATGAAAAGCTATGTATACGAGCTTTTAAAGAAAAAAGGACATCCTGATGATGTTGCAAAAAAGATAGCAGAAGAGTTATCCACAGGTAAATTTACACATGATTATCCTCTTGATGTAGACCAGCTAAAAGCCATGGGCTTAAATATAAACACCGATGTACCAGAAGAGGTTTATGAACTCATGGAGCTTTACGACCAACCCACGAATTCTCAAGTACCCTCTGTCCAGTACATACCTATTCCTTATAAAACCACTCAAAACAAAAAATAATGCTTCTAAGATTTATAACGAAGCGCTTTTTGTTTACTATATTTTTGGTTTATCTATCTATTTTAGCATTATTTTTTATATATCAAATTTCAAATTTTTTTATCACTTATCATATGAAAAGCCCAAAAATACTTTTTCAAACAATATTAAACTTTTTACCGATAGTGCTTTTTTACACTGCTACAATAAATGTATCTATATCAGTTTTTGTATTAAGCCATTACTTAAAAAGGATAAAGATGTTTTTGGTACCTCAAAGCTTTGGAATACCAATAAGCCATATATTTAAGCCCTTTATCATAGTAAGTCTTTTAATATCTTTTGGAAATTTGATGCTAAACGAATTTTTCATACCAAACGCTACAAAAGAACTAAAATACATAGAGCACGTCTATAAAAAAAATCAAAAATACGAGCTTGGAATAGCTAGAAACCTCTGGATAGCAAAAGAAAAAAACAACGAAAAAACTTTCATAGGAACATCTTTGGCCACATCAAACGGCTTATTTTACAACATAAAGATAATAAATGTAAAAAACAACAAATTTAACTATATCATAAAAGCTAAAAAAGCCATAGTGAAAAATGGTTATATGGATTTAGAACAAGGGATAGAAACATCCTTTAGCCCGTTTAGAGAGATACATTTCCAGACATTACACCTTAAAACAGAAATAAATCCAAAAGATTTGAACCTTTGGATAAAAACCCCAGACGAGCAATCTCTTACAGAGCTTGTTAAAACCGCTATCGTAATGAGAAAAGAAGGATTAAACATGTTTCCATACATATCAACGTTTATATTTAAGCTGGAGTTTTCTTTTTTGCCTTTCCTGATGGTGTGTATAGCATCTTTTTATATAGCTAAAAGCCAAAATACGATAGATTGGTATAAAGCGTTTTTATGGCATGCTTCTTTATTTGGTATAGGTATAGTAATACCTTACAGCTTATCTTCCAAAATAAATATGAATCCCTTATTTTTTGTAGTGATATATGTATTTATGAGCTTTTACGCTTTAAAAAGAGTTTTTGATATACAAAGAGCAAACTGGTTTTAAAGTTTGTTTAGCTTCTTTAAGGCATCTGGAAGTTTTAACAAAGATACGTAAATTCTTTTCCACTTGTTCCATTCTATAGATGGTAGGTTTGCACCGTAAGTGTTGTTAGAAGGAAGATCGTAGGCAACGCCCGATTTGGCTGCTACTTGTACGTTTGAGCCTATGTTTACGTGATCTGCAACTCCCACTTGTCCAGCAAGTATTGAATTATCCCCTATATTGACGCTACCCGAAAGCCCCACTTGAGATACCAAAAAGCAGTTTTGCCCTATCTTACAATTGTGTCCTACCATTACAAGGTTGTCTATCTTTGTAGATTTACCTATGATTGTGCTATCAAGAAGCGACCTATCTATAGTGGTGTTTGCCCCTATCTCTACATTATCTTCTATGATAACGTTTCCTATATGATTTAGCTTTTTTATACCTTCTGGTCCTATAGCGTATCCAAATCCATCCGCTCCTATTACAGCCCCTGAATGTATTATTACATTTTTACCTATAACGGTATTTTTGTATATATGAACTCCGCTATACAAAATGCTGTTATCCCCTATAATGGTGTTGTCTCCCACGTAAGTAAAAGGATATATTAGCACTCCTTCTCCTAAGCTTACGTTTTTGCCTATATAAGAAAAGGGCCCTATATAAACGTCTTTGTCAATATGTACACTCTCTTCTATAAAAGCTTTGTCCGATATACCTTTTGGTTTTTCGCTTTTATAAAAAGTATCAAGGACTATAGCCATTGCATACTTTAAATTTTGCACCTTTATAAAGTTTGGCGCTTGTAAATCTATATCAGATAGGTAAGCAATGTCTTGTTTGAAATCTATATCTTTATGTTTTTCATCTACAAACACTATGGTATTTGGCTTTTGAGATAAAACAGAACTAACGCCAACAACATCTATATCAACGGTATAGCTTGAAATGCCCCCAAGCAAGGAGGCTATTTCAGATAATTTCATTTGTGTGCGCTATCTAAGGCTTTTATAATAGATGGTGTTATATCAAGATTACCAGTATATAGCATTTGATTGCAATCAAAGACGCCTTCTAAGCTATGAGATTTTGCGTAAGATGTAACCACATTTTTAAGGCCTTCGGTAAACTCCTTGCCTGCCTTTTCTTGCATAGCTTGGAGTTCTTTTTGAGCGTCTTGCTGATATTCCAAAGCTTTTAACCTTACGTTTTCGTATTCTTTAATCTTCTGTTTTTTGGCTTGCTTGGAAATAGCTTTGCTCTCTATCTCCCTTTGAAGGTTTTGAAGCTCTGCTTCATAGTTTTTGAGCTTTTGTCTTATCTCGACCACTTTCTCATTTAAAGATTTACCAAGGGATTTGGCAAAGGTAGATTTTTGCATTACCTCTTGAGTATCCACACATGCAAAACCACCAGCGTAAGAAGAAGCCGATAAAACAGACAATAGCCCTACAGCTAATGCTGAAGTCTTTAACATCTTTTTAAGATTTTTCATTTTTGCCTCCTTTTAAAAATTATAAATATTTTACCACGTTTCTTTAGGTATCATAGACTCTATTTCACCGGCATTTAAACTAATAAGCGTATTGTCTTTCTCAATCACTATAGAGCCATCTTTATCTATCTCTTTTAAAATCCCAGACACCTTTCCATCGTTTGCCGTTATAAGTTTATTTTTGTAAAGAAGGTTGTTGTTTATAATATTTCTAAAATCTTCAAAACCATGAGAGTTAAAATAGTCTATATCTTGATAGAAAAAATCAAAAAACGTTGTTAAAAAGTGTTGCTTTGATATATATATACCAGTGAAAAGCTTTAAGGATATAGCCCTGTCTGATATATCTTGGGGAAAATCATCTTGATTTAGATTTACGCCTATACCTATTATAGTATTTTCCCTTATTTTCTCTATCAAAATACCTGCAACTTTTCTTGGCTTTTCCAATAAAACGTATATATCGTTTGGCCATTTTATAAAAGCTCTTATGCCGTATAGAGTCTTGATAGTTTTAAAAAGAGAAACACCAACTACGAGAGAAAATGGTTCTATGTGCAAATTCTTCTTAAGCATACTAAAGTAAAGCCCATCTTTTAAATAAGAAAACCAAACATGTCCATACCTACCCCTACCTTTGGTTTGCACGTTTGCTAAAACACAAGTATCATCCATCAATTCTTTTATATGGCTTTTAATATAATCTTGCGTAGAATCTATGCTATTAAACCATATAAGCTTCATAGTGTGTCAACGGCATTTTTCAGAGCTATTGAGTACCTTTGAAACCGTGGCATACTTGCCTGTTCTTTAGCATCGAAACGCGCTGATAGCGCTCTATCAAACAACATTAAACTCTTGCGCTATGAGTTATTCTTTTTAATATACCAGCCAAATCAAGTATAAGCACTACATTACCATCACCTGTAATGGTAGCCCCAGATATACCTTCTACTTCGCCAAATATCTTGCCAAGAGGTTTTACCACTATCTCCTCGTCTCCATAAAGCTCTTCTACGGTAAAGCTCACCCTTTGATTGCCAAGCTGTGATATGATAACATACCCTATTTTGCTGTTTCTAATACCAAGTACGTCCGCAAGGTTTACAAGTGGAATAGTAGATTCTCTCAATATAAGGACATCTTCACCAGATACGGTAGTGATGGTAGCATTTTCTTGTTGTATAATCTCTAACACAGAGTATATGGGTATGGCAAAATTTCTGTTGCCTATAGATACCATAAGAGCCCTTATAATACCTACCGTCAGAGGGAATGCCATAGTAACCTTTGTGCCTTTTCCTTTTTGGGTTTCTATATCTATGGTACCCCTAAAATTCATGACGGTAGTCATCACAACATCCATACCTACGCCTCTACCAGAGACCTCAGAGACTTGGTCCGCTGTAGAAAAACCAGGATGGAATATAAGAGAAAGTACTTCTTTTTCAGTCATTTTTTCAAGTCTATCTTGGCTTATAATACCCTTTTCCAAAGCTTTCCTCTTTACCTTATCTATGTCTATACCGCGCCCATCATCTTCTATAACCATTATGATTCTATCACCCTGATAGTAAGCTTTCAGTTTTATAATACCATTTCTTGGTTTGCCTAAAAGCTCTCTTTCTTCTGGAGATTCTATGCCATGGTCTACAGAATTCCTTATAATATGTATAAGAGGTTCTTCAAGCTTTTCCAAAACAGACTTATCCATTTCAGTATCTTCACCTTCGGTAACAAGCTCTATCTGTTTGTTTAAAAGTTTTGCCAAATCTCTAACAACACGGGGAAACTTTTGAAATAATCTTTTAACAGGTTGCATACGAGTTTTCATAACGGCTACTTGAAGATCACCCACTATTCTATCTATGGAAGATAATACAGATTCAAGGTCATCCAAACCTTTTATCTGTTCGTTGTTTTCTGAAGCACTTTGCATAATAGTAGATACCACTTTTACAAGTCTATTTCTATCAAGGACAAGTTCACCTACTAAGTTCATAAGAACTTCTATCTTCTGTACATCTATCCTTAAAACTTTTTCTTCTTCTTTTTCTTTTGGAGGTTGAGTACGAGAATGCGTATCAGCCGCTCCAGCTTGCTTTGGAGGTTCTACTATACCGTGGGATACTTGTGCACCAGCATCCACTTGCGCTTCCATCTGAGAGGTAAACCGTGGCATACTTGTAGCAATTTTATCTTTTGCGATCTCTTCTTCTTTTTTAGACGACTCTGCCGTGCTTTTTGAAGATGTCCCATTTATAAGAGCATCTAATTCTTGAATGAGACCTTCCGGTCTTTCACTTGGTGGCATCAACACAAGCTCTTCTAATATCTCTTCTATAGATTTGCCAATAAGGTGCTCAAAACCGTATTTCTTTAAAAGCCTTGATACTGGATCATCTGATGATTCTTCAAAATTCTTCTCACCAATCTGCGGCTTAGCCTCCTTCTCTTTAGAAGATACGGACTGGTCAGAGACCGTGGCAGACTTGTTAATCGTGGTATACTTGTCAGAATATTTATCTGGGTTTTTCAAAACATCTTCTAACTGAGACAAAAGCTCGTTATCAGGCTCCAACTCTTCTTGATTTTCAGCCTTTTCTAAATATTCCTTTATTTTATCTGCAGCTTTTAAAAGTAAATCGTTTATAGCAGGAGATATAATAAATTCAGCATTTCTTAACTTACCAAGTATATCTTCTGCTTTATGAGCAGTTTCTACTATAGGATCAAGCCCAAGAAAACCAGCCCCTCCTTTTATAGTATGCATTACTCTAAAAGCACTGTTTAAAATTTCTTGATTCGTAGGATCTTTTTCTAATTCTAATAAATCTGTTTCTAACTTTTCTAAATTCTCTCTTGCCTCTACCAAAAACTCTTCAAATATTTCACGCATTTCATTAGGTATCATACATCACTCTCCTTTTACCCTTAAAGCAACTCTATTTACAATATCTGCTAGTTCTTTTGCATCAAACTTCACTATAAAATCATCAGCTCCTACAGATTTTGCTTTCATTCTGTTTGCTTCGTCACTTAAAGTAGTATTTACTACCACTGGTATATGCATAAGTCCAGGTGTGGATTTTAACTTCTTAGTAAGGGTAAGCCCATCCATTTTTGGCATTTCAAGGTCTGTTATCACAAGCTGAACGTAGTTTGATATATTTTTATTTTCTTTTTTTGCTTTTTCTAATAGATTTTCTAAAGCGTTCCAAAGTTCTTCTCCATTCTCAAATATAACCACCTCGTGACCCAATTTCGTCAGCATACTCTTTAGTAAATTTCTAGCGGTGCTTGAATCATCGGCCATGTATATAGTAAATGTCTCTTCTTGCTCATCTTTTGCCTTTTCAAGATAATCTGCATCAAAAACATTTAAAAGACCCATATCGTTTAGTATGCCTTCAAAATCAAGTATAAGAAGAAGACCCTCTTCAGTTTCCACTACACCTGTAATACGTCCATTCAATTTTTGATTTAATATAACAGGAGCCTCTTTTATATCTGCCCACGATATTCTTCTTATACGCTTAGCATCGTGGATTATGATGCCTACTTTTTCTCTTAAAAACTCCATATAAAGAACGTATTTTTTATACTTAAGAGGCTCAGCCAAGCCCATCCACTTTGATAAACTAACAACAGGTATCAGCTCTCCCCTTATCTCCGCCATACCCTCTACTTGAGGAGGCATGTTTGGAACCTTCGTAATCTCTGGAAGCCTCAGCACTTCCCTTACTTTTGCTACGTTAACTCCCATTATCCATTCATAACGAGAACCATCTTCTTTATCTTCAAAGATTCTAAAATCTACTATTTCAAGCTCATTTGCACCAGTCCTCAATACTTCCGGTAAGCCGCTGTTTGATTTTTTAGGAGCTACAAGGGTGCCACGATCATCAAGGGTGCCACGATCATCAAGTCTGCCACGATCTACTATGCCGCTTTCCATACTAAGCCCTCCTTAGACCTCTTCTTTATTAAGAGTGTCAAGCTTTTCTTCTATAGAAAGCATAAGCCTTTTTATGTTGGTGGCTATTTTGTTTGTATTTTCTGCGAGCTTTCTAAACTCAGAAGCCACCACCGCAAAGCCCTTGCCAACTTCACCGACTCTAGCTGCCTCTATGGCAGCGTTTAAAGCAAGTAAGTTTGTTTGCTTGGCTATCTTAGAAAGACTATCTACCATCTCTTTTATCTCTTCGGTCTCTTTAACAGCCTCTTTTACAATATCTTTTTTGCTTAGATTAGAATTTTCATCCCGTGTTAGTGTCGTCTCGTTTTTTCCCGCATCTACTAAATCATGGGCTTGTTGTTGAAATTGCTCTTCCATATTTACACCTCCTCTTTTACTTTAACATCCTTTTAAACTTTCTGCAAGGCTTGTTATTTTATCTACAATAGTAGAAGAATAATCTGTAAGCTCTATAAGTTTCTCATAAAGCTCATTTTTCTTACCCTGTCTTTTCAGCTTTTCTATATCCATACCTATTTGATGGTAATACTTATGAGGATTTTCCGTCTCTTCAAATATTGCACTTGCAGATGAACTGCATTTTTGCACCATACTTCTTGTATTTGGATCGTAATACCATTTTCCAAAAGCACATTGAGTATGATCTGGCACACTAAAGCTTATCTTATCTTCAACCATCTTAAGTACATTTAGCATAAACTTTCCGTGATCCACTGCTCTTTGATATATCTCTCCAAAGTACCCTGGTTTTATGGCTTTTAGAGAAACAAACGAGTTTTCTGAAAAATTGATGGCATTTTCAACAACCGGTTCTTGTTGTTCTATGGTTTGCTTTATTTTACCCAAAGAATCTCCAAGAGAATGTATATTTTGGGTTATGCTGTGAATAACAGCAGATTGCTCTTCCGTAGCGGTGCTTTGCTTTGATATAAGCATAGAAAGCTCTTCAAAACTGTGTTTAATACTTGAAAAACCTTGTTTTAGGTCTTCCACATACTCTTTGTTTTTGACGATGATTTTCTTGGCTTCTTCGGTTTTTGATATGGAGATCTTTGTCTCTTCTACGATATTTTCTATGAGATCTTTTATGCTTATGGCAGATTTTGATGTTTTTTCTGCAAGTTTTCTCACTTCATCTGCCACAACGGCAAAACCTCTTCCTACCTCACCAGCGCGAGCTGCTTCTATAGCTGCATTTAAAGATAGCAAGTTGGTTTGCTCTGTAATATCCATGATTACCTCTACTATCTGATTTATAGAGGCAATACTTTTTCTGAGCTTTTCAGAGCTGCTGGACACATTTTCTATAGCACTTACGGAAAGATCTATATTTTTGGTAGTGTCTTCAAGCTTTTTAAAACCAGATTCAACATTGTTTGAAAGCTCTGTTTGAACCTCTTTTATACTATGGATAGCGTTGGTAAGATCAGATATGCTTTGGTTTACCTCTGTAATAGCATTTATAACAGCACCAAGGTCTTCTTCAAAGTTTCTAACTTGGGTTTCTACTCTATATCTGTATCCTTCTATCAAAGACATAGTATGATATAGCTTGGCTAATGTGGGTAATGTGGAATAATACATGTTATCCACCATTCTATCTGAAGTGGCGTCTTTCCAAACAGCGGCGTAGTTTATAACGTTACCGTCATCGTCGTATATGGCTGTTCTGTAAGATTCTACAACGGTATTGCCCATATGAATATCTGTGTTTTTCAAGACCTCACCGGGTTTTAGGGCTTTAAAAAGCTCTTTTATACGCTCTGGGTCCTTGTGGAATTTATGGATAGATGTACCCAACGGGTTTGACCAGTCTATGTTGTAGCCAAATGTTCTATTTATAGTATCCCCTTCTTTTTTAAGTATCTCAATACCTCTTTTATTTATATAAACAAGCTCATTTCCTTCTTTGCCCGGTTTAAAATCTGGTGTTACTACAAAAGCACCTTCTGACTGAAGGGCATTTAAAAGATCAAAACCAAGTTTTGCCTTTTCCTTGAAGGTGGATAAATCTTGTTGTAAAGAGTTTAATTTTTCAGCAAGGGTGTCTTTCTCTCTCAATATGTTGTCAAACTTTGATTTATAATCTTCTAAAGAGCTTTTTACACTTGAAAGCTCCGATTGATGTTTGTTTTTTAGTTCTTCATATCTTCTTGAGAGTTCCTCTTTCTCTTTTTCTAAAAGCTCTAACTTATGCTTTAGCTCAGCATTCTCGTCAATTAAATCCTTGCAAAAGATTCCCTTCATAAATGTCCTCCTTTTACCTATTTAAAAATTTTCTCTATCTTTTCTTTCAAAATTTCCGCTGTAAAAGGCTTCACTATATAGTTATTTACACCGGTCTTTAAAGCCTCAAGCACGTTTTCTTTTTTAGCTTCCGCTGTTACCATCAATATAGGTAAATCTTTTAGATTTGGGTCTTGTCTTATGGTTTTTACAAGCTCCAAACCATCCATCTCTGGCATGTTCCAGTCTGTCAAAACAAAATCATAATTAGAAGAAGATAGTTTTGAAAGGGCATCTTTACCATTTTCAGCCTCTTCAATGTTTGAATATCCAAGCTGGTTTAGTATGCTTTTGATAACTCTTCTCATAGTGGACATATCGTCTACTACCAGTATTCTAATATCTCTTGGTGGTAAAGGCATAAAAGCACCTCCTCTAAAGTCCAAATTCTTTTAATAGTTCATCTACATCGTCTTGGTTTATGCGGTCTCCAGTTAAAATCTCCGTTGCTTTACCTATAATTTTTTCTTTGGTAGTTTCATCCTTTTCGCTGGCTTCTATAGAGCTTACCACCATTTGAAGAAGCCTTCTCTTTGTATCCTCTATAGCCTGTATTACTTTCTTTATCTGCTGAGCTGTAATATCTTGAAAAGACATTGCAGTGTATATTTCTATAAGCTTATTGAGATTATCTTGGTTTAAAGATTTTATCTCTTCCAAAATACCGTTTATGGTTTTTGTGGGTTTTAATTTTAATAAGGTACTTATATCTTCATCTATCTTTTTAGAATTCGTCTCTATGGCATCCAAAAGGCTCATGATTTGATGTGTACTTTTTTCGGTAAACTCAATCACATCTTGCAAAGAAGCGCTAGCAGATGGAAGTAAGTTAGATGTCTCCTCTATAGGAGCTTTTATATCCTCTACTTTGGTCTCTAAGTTTTTAATTTCTTCTAGCAGTTGCTTTATGATATCGTTCAAATCACTTACCCCCATCTTTACTTCACCTCTTCTGCTTTTACCTCTTTTTCCCTTGATTTATCGTCTTCCCCCGAAAGTGCTTTTTTGAAGTTTCTAATACCTTCTCCTAAACCTTTGCCAGCCTCTGGCAGTTTATTTGCACCAAAAAGAAGAAATACCACAAACAATATAACAATGAGCTCAGTAATGTTTGGCATATGAAACATAATACAACCTCCTAACAAATTATATCATAATTATGAAGATAAAAATTTACAAAATTAATTGGCTTCTTTTGGTTTCTCCTCTTCTTTCTTTTCCTCTGCTTCTCCGGAAAGTGCCTTTTTAAAGTTTCTAATACCTTCTCCTAAACCTTTACCCATTTCTGGTAGTTTGTTTGCTCCAAAAAGCACCAAAACTATTGCAAATATAAGCACAAGCTTTAATGGATTGTCAAATAAATCTCCAAACATAAAAACCTCCTATATTATTAATATAATACTAATTTTACTTTTAGGCTTTTAAAAAAAAGAAAACTTTACTCTGAAAAAGTATTTATTATATAATAAGATTATGTTAGAGCATAACCTTAGAGAATATTATTCATTTGACGATGTGCTGCTGGAGCCAGCTTACGCTGAATTTTTACCTTATGAAGCGGATGTATCTACATATCTTACCAAGAAAATAAAACTAAATATACCAATAGTATCTGCCGCTATGGACACTGTCACAGAGTACAAAATGGCTATAGCCATGGCAAGAAAAGGCGGTATTGGTATTATCCACAGAAACATGACCCCAGAAGAACAGGCAAAAGAAGTGGAACTCGTAAAAAAATCCGAAAGCGGCATGATACTAAAACCAATCACTATAAAAAGCACAGATACAGTCCAGGAAGCAAAAAAGCTCATGGATAAGTACAAAATATCTGGTCTTCCAGTGGTGGACGACGACGGAAAACTCATAGGCATTCTTACAAACAGAGATTTAAGATTTGTAAAACATCAGGATTTTTCCAAACCTATCTCTATGTTTATGACCTCTAAAAACCTCATCACAGCAAAAGAGGGAATATCCCTCGAAGATGCCACTGAGATATTAAGAGCCCACAAGATAGAAAAACTACCTATAGTAGACGACGAAGGTAAAGTGAAAGGGCTAATCACCATAAAAGATATAATGAAGCGTATTCAATATCCAGAAGCTGTAAAAGACAAATATGGAAGGCTTATGGTAGGGGCTGCCATAGGCACAGGTCCAGATACAATGCACCGTTTGGAGCTTTTAGTAAACGCTGGAGTTGATGTAATAGCAGTAGACACAGCCCATGGACATTCTAAAAGAGTTTTAGAAGTAATAGAGCAAGTAAAATCAAAATACCCAGATTTGCAGGTTATAGGTGGCAACATAGCTACTCCAAAAGCTGTAGAAGACCTTGTTAAAGCAGGAGTTGATGCGGTAAAAGTAGGTATAGGTCCAGGGTCCATATGCACTACCCGTATAGTGAGTGGCGTAGGGGTACCGCAGTTAAGCGCAGTAGCACATTGTTATGAAGTCGCCAAAAAATACGATATACCAATCATAGCGGATGGTGGTATAAGACACTCAGGGGATATAGTAAAGGCTATAGCAGCAGGTGCTAGTTCTGTAATGCTCGGGAACTTGTTGGCTGGTACAGACGAGGCACCTGGCGAGCACATATTCTATCAGGGCAGAGCTTACAAAGTGTATAGAGGCATGGGTTCTCTTGGGGCTATGATGTCAAGACGCTCAGCAGATAGATACTCCCAAGAAAATTTAGAAAAATTTGTACCAGAGGGCATAGAAGGAAGAGTACCTTACAAGGGCAGTGTTATAGATGTTTTGTATCAGCTTGTAGGTGGGCTTAAATCTGGTATGGGATACACCGGAAGTCCAAACATAAAAGCTTTACAAGAAAACACGAGGTTTATAAAGATAACCCAAGCAGGGTATAGAGAATCTCACGTTCACGATGTGGCAATAACAAAAGAAGCTCCAAACTACTCTTTAGAACCTTGAAGATATTGGATATAGGTAACACTAGGATAAAGTACTATGAGGTAAAGTCTATAGATAGCATAGATGTTATATTTGACATATCTGCAAAAAGACCAACGTTAGAATGTTATATCGAAAACTATAAAGAAGAAATTTACGCCATATCCACCAACAAGGAGTTTGAAGATTTTATCATAATAAATAAATTAAGAAAAATAGACACATCTCTATTTGAAAAGCTTACAGACTTCAAAAGTCCATACGAGGAATATGGCATAGATAGACTCATAAACTCCTACGCAGCTTCAAAGCTTTACTCCAGCAACGTTTTAGTGGTGAGTATGGGAAGCGCTATCACATACGATATAGTGAAAAATTCCAAAATAGAGTATGGATATATAACACTTGGTTTGATCCAAAGAAAAGAATGTTTAAGTATAAGCGTACCGCATTTACAGATGCCAACAAACGAATTAGAAAAAGCAAGAAATTTCCAAAAACCGTCAAACACACAAGAAGCCATAGCATACGGCATAGCAAAAGAGCTTCTTAGTACTATAAACACAATAAAAAGCGAGGAAAACGTGGAAGTTGTTATCACAGGAGGAGATGCAAATTTTTTTGAGGACATGTTTACCATAGACAAATTTCTTACGCCAAAAGGCATATTTTTGGCTTTTAAAAAATAAATGTGTTATAATAATATCTATGATGACAAAAAAAGAGTTAGAACAGCATTTGGCTAAGCTTGAAGATTTTGTGCCGAAGGTGTCGGCTAAAAAAAGCAAAAGACCAGGCAGACCCAAAAAATACGACGATAGGCTGGTATTGTTTTTGATAGCCCTTAGAGAAAAATACGGCTGGTCTTTGAGAGATTTGGAGAAAAAGACAAAAGACATAGTACCAAAAGGTATAGAGGTACCAGACTTTTCGTCTATTCACTACCGCATAAGGGGTATGAGAGAATACATAGAAGAGATAAAACCAAAGCTCCTCAAGATTATTCCCGATATAGAAGACCAAAAGGCAGATTCAAACACCAAGAAAAGCCGAAAACCTAAGAGCACGAAAACTACAAGAAAGTAAGTTGTTGATTTAGCTACATTTTTAGGGCTTGCCTTCCTAACCATATTTGGTTATACTAATATTAAATGGTTAGTAGGAGGTAAAGCCGTGAATACTAAAAAGAAGTATATTAGCGTTAAAGAATTGGCGGAGCTACTTGGCTGTAGCACAAAAACAGTCTATCGCATGATACAATGCGGTAGGTTTTGGACAGAAGATGGAGATAGGATAGTGAAGTTAAATGGAGCCTATAGGATACCGCTTTCAGCTATAAAAAGACTAGAAGCTGAAGAAGTATGATAACAAGCATATTCGGTTTAACCACAAACTATGTGCTTATATTTATCTCGGGATTTCTATCGTTTGTACACTGCTACGGCATGTGTGGAGTATTTCCGGCTAGCGTATCGAAGCTAAGCGAAGAAAATAATATAAAAAATATCATTTATCTTTTTCTTTACAACTTAGGTAGAATGCTATCTTATATGTTTCTTGGTTTTTTGGTAAGCTTCGGGAGTATGAAGTTTGGGGTTTTTGTAAGCAATATAAAGTATATTTCCGGAGTATTTTCGGTAGCTATAGGCATATTAATGGCCTTCATAGGTCTAAAGCTGATTTTTGGGAAAGCCATAGGTAGCATAGGCTTTTTAAACCCTCTTTACGAAGGTATCATATATATAATAAACGTTTTATCCAGCACGAAAAGCATTTTTTCACCATTTTTAATAGGGATTTTTAACGGGTTTTTACCATGCCCTATGGTTTATGGGTTTTTGCTTTTGGCAGCTCTTTCTAAAAGCCCGATACAAGGCATCCTCATAATGTTTAGTTTTGGATTGGGAACCATGTTTACAATGTTTAGCTTTGGATTTTTATCAAAATACCTTATTAAACTGAAACATCAAGCTGTATATAAATTAATAGGTGTGATACTCATATACTTTTCTTACGAATCCATAGCAAGAGTTTATATGAGTATATACAATTGCAGATGATAGACTTATACAACGTAACGACATCTTCTAACATATGGGTAACGCTACTAACAGCTTACTTGTTGGGGATAATACACGGCATAACACCGGATGAACATACTTGGCCTATAACATTTAGCTATTCCGTTGGAAGCTACTCAGCGAAAAAAGGGTTTTTAGTGGGTTTATCTTTTTCGCTAGCTTTTACGCTACAAAGGGCTATAGCCAGCGAGCTAGCTTATTTTTCTTTGGTAAACTTCCTAAAAATACCTATCTTAGAATACATCATATACATACTTGTAGGGTTAGCTATGGCCTTCGGTGGGCTATATATATTCAAATACAAAGACATGTTTCATATACACTTTGGCAAGATAGACACCTCGCATCACAAAGAGGCACTTCTTGGACATACCATAGATGATACTCGCGAAGTTATAACTATAAAGATGGCAATGTTGCATGGATTTATAGCAGGGTGGGGTTTTGGGGCTTTTGCAATAATTATATATACCGTGCTGGCTCCTTCTATGCCAAACGCCTACGCTGGTTGGTTGCCGGGATTTATGTTTGGGCTTGGTACTACAACGGTGCAAGTAATTATGGGTACATTGTTTGGACTTCTTGGTAAATCCTTAAATTTACCACAAGAGATATCAAGAAAAATAGCAAGAACTACCGCTGCAAGAACGCTATTTTTTGGTGGTATTTTGTTTTTTATAGTTGGGGTGTTGGGGCTTTCAAAACCAGAATGGTTAGGGTTTAGCATAAAAACACCTTTGAGAATTCACAACCTTCACAACCTTGATATAGGATTTTTTTTAGTGATAATAACAGTTATGGGAATAGGCTTGTCTAGTATGGTAATCGAAACAATAAAATATAAAAAATACTATAAAGCGTAGATATCTAAAGAAAGCTTTAGCCTTACCATACCCCTAAAGTTTTCTACCAAAGCTGATGCGTTATCACCATCTTCCGGAGATGTAGCCATAGTGTAAAACATATTTTGTCCAAAAAATTCTTTTAGCTCGTTTACTATGTGTATAGCCCCTTCTTTATCAGTACCAAACAGTAAAAGCACCAGGAAATCTTCAAACACAAAAAATGCATCTGATGTCCTAGTTGAATCTATCAAAGCTTTTAGAATGCTCTCGTCTTTTTTATCAAACCTTATACCAAGGAGCGTTATATTTCTTAGTACGCTTAAATTTTCTGCTAGACTTAGCTCTTTGTTTATCCTTCCAAGCAAAGAAAAGGAGTATCCCACCAACGACAAAAAATCTTTCTTATCAAACAATATACCCATACATTAATTATAATACAAAAACATTTTCTTTTTTGATATTCTCACCAATAAATACTAAAAAAGACTTACCATCGTATTTTTCTATGGGGCTTAACTCCGTATAACCAAACACATAGTTGACAACCATAGGAGTTTGAAAATCTTTAAGCCTCACGATACCTTTTATCCTGTATATATTTTTAGGTATATTTTTTAACTTCTGCTCCAATTCATCGTAAAATATCTCTTTTTCTAAAAATACCACAAACTCCCCTATATGGGATTCTTCAAGATGGTTTACTCCAGCTAAATTGACTGGTAGATTTGGTAAATCTCTTATAGGATAGACGTGTTTAAACAAATTTTCGTCTACTTGGCCGTATTTACTTTTATAGATTTTAAAATCTTTAAAAAATTCTTCTGAGGTTAGAAAATCTCTTAGATTATACTCTTTCTTTATGACTTTTACCTCGTTCTCTATATTTTCTAATTCTTTTTCAGATACCAAATCTATCTTATTTATAACTATTATATTTGAGCTGCCTATTTGATATTTAAAAGTTTCGTTAGATTTATAGTTATGAAAATTTTTTGCATCTACAACACATACAACACCTTCTAACAAAGAACCTATATTTTGAAGGCTTAACATGATAGGAAAGGGATTTGAAGCTCCAGAGGTTTCTACAAAAAGAAAATCTGGATTGTATTTTTCTAAAATCTCGTAAACGCCTTTTTCAAACTCCGCCTGCAAAGTGCAGCATATACAACCCTCTGAAAGCTCAAGCACGTTAGAATAAACATTTTGAAGTATTTTACCATCAACACCTACATCACCAATCTCGTTTACAATAACAGCTACTTTTTTATCTTTAAAATGCTCTTTTACAGCTTTTAGCATAAAAGTAGTTTTACCAGCACCTAAAAACCCCGTTATTACAAAAGAAGATATCATTGCTGATTGTTTGTAGTGTTGTCTGTGGTGTTAAATTTGCTCATATCTGGTACTTGCACCTTGCCAGTAGTTGTATTGACAACGCTTCCAGATATAACGTAAGCCATATCGTTTCTTATTCTAATAAAAAATGTCTTGTTGTTCATGCTCTTTAGTATAACATCACAATATCCTGGCACAGATTGGGAGGGAACAATAGCCAATATCGTATATGTGGCTAAATTCTGGGATACGAGATATCCTTTTATAGCATCTTCGGTAGGACATTGATTTTGAGAATTTGAAGATTGAGAGTTAGATGGTGCCTGGGCGGGAGAAGATGTATTGGCTTGGGGTGGATTAGCGTTTTGGGAAGGTTGTATAGGTTGTTGGACAATTTGCACATTTTCACCAAAAGCCAAAAAACTAAGTAAACATGATATACAAAAAAACTTTTTCATAATTTTAATTATATCACTGCAAAGCATATTTTGTTAAAATTAGGCTATGGACTTAACGAAAGAAACCATTGAGGGGAAAATTGATGTATCTATCTTTATAAAAGAGCACACAATAGATATAAAAGATATTGAGAAATTAGATACCTTCGGAGCCATTTTTGTATTGGAGCTTTTAGAAAAATATAAAGATAAAGAACTAGTAGGCAAAAAAGAACATATAGAGTTTATACAAAAAGTAAAAGAGCTATTAAAATACAACAACGAAAAGACAAAAAAAGACTCAAATATAAACTTATCTTTAACGTTTTTAGAGTATATAGGAATATTGGTTTACCATAGTTTTAAAAATATAAAAGATATAGAATTTGAATCTTTTTTAAAAGAAGTAGAAAGTTCTGGTATTGGCTCTCTTTTTATATTGGCGGTGCTTTCGTTTTTGGTAGGGATAGTGATAGCTTATCAAAGCGCAAATGAGCTTATAAGCTTTGGAGCAAATATATTTATAGTAAATCTAATAGGTATATCGGCCTTTAGAGAGCTTGGTCCACTTATCACCGGTATAATATTGGCTGGTAGGGTAAGCAGTGGATATACAGCGAACATAGGCATAAGAAATGTATACGAAGAAATCGATGCTATAGAGGTGATGAGCATATCTCCTTACGTGGTGTTTGGTTTACCAAGAATCATAACTCTTACATTGATAACGCCTTTGCTGGTGCTTTTTTCCAGCAACGTAATGGTACTAGGCGGGGCTATAATAGCAAATACTTCTTTAGATATCCCTTTTGATATGTTTTTTGATAGACTAAGAGAGGTTGTAGGATTTAACCAGGTGTTTGTGGGTTTGGTAAAAGCTCCGTTTTTTGGAGCATATATAGGACTTGTAGGCACATACTTTGGTTTTTATTCTGGTAAAAAGCCTGAAGACGTCACATTAAACGTTATGAAAAGTGTAGTGATAAGCATCTCTGGTATCATAGTAATAGATGCTTTATTCTCTATCATCTTTGCAAAGATTGGCATATGATAGAATTTAAAAATGTTTACTCTGGATACGGCAATTATATAGTCCATGAAAATATAAGCTTTAAAATAGAAAAATCAGAGATAGTGGCTATAGTAGGTGGAAGCGGATCTGGTAAAAGTACTTTGGTAAAATTGATGCTTTTTCTTTTAAAACCAAAATCTGGGGAGATATACTTTGATGGGAAAAAGATAGATTTTGACGATGAGAAAACCATACAAAAGATAAGGGACAAAATAGGGGTGGTGTTTCAATTTAACGCCCTTTTTAATTCTATCACAAGTGTAGAAAACGTGATGTATCCAGTTTTAAAAAAGACTTTACTATCAAAAGACATTGCTTTTAAAAATGCTATAGTGAAGTTAAACATGGTTGGTTTTACCAACATATGGGCTTATCCGGGTGAGCTTTCTGGGGGCATGAAAAAGAAAGTGGCTTTGGCAAGGGCTTTGGCGCTGGAACCAGATATACTTATACTTGATGAACCTACCTCTGGCTTAGACCCAATATCTGCTGATGAGTTTGATAGCCTTATAAAATCTACAAGAGATAGCTTAGGTACCACCGTCGTTATAGTAACTCACGATATAGCCTCTTTAAAAATAGTTGATAGAGTGCTTATGCTTTATGACAAAAAGATTATCTTCAATGGAAACCCATATTTGTTAAAAGCTCAAAACCACCCATGGATACAATCTTTTATAAAAGGTCAAAGAGGTCATTGCTATGATTGAAGGAAAACCAAGATACACGTTGATAGGATTTTTTATAGTTTTTGGAATAGGTGTTGTAGTAGCCACAATATATTTTTCTACAAGCTTTTTTAAAAATAGAAACTTAAACACTTACTACATCTTCACAAAATACTCAGTAGCTGGTCTATCCATAGGTTCACCGGTAAAATACAAAGGTGTTGATGTTGGGAAAGTAAACGCTATAAAAATAGCAAAAGACCAAGAAACCATAAAGATAAAAATATCCGTAGAGAGAAATCTTGACTTAAAAAAAGATGTAATAGCAAGCTTAGGGATAACTGGTATAACTGGTCTATCATATATAGATTTAGAACATGAGAAAGGGGTAAAAGCTTTTTATGACAAAGATTTGGAGGCCTACGTGATACCTATGAAACCATCAGAACTTCAACAAATATCAAATTACATACCTCAAATACTTTATTCCGCTTACAACCTTATAAAAAATCTAAACAATCTAACATCCTACAAAAATACCAAAAAATTTGATACGTTGTTTGACAACATCAATGATACCATAAAAAACCTAAATAGTCTTATAAAAGATTCCAAAAACTCTTTATCTAATACCAACAAAGTTTTAACGGCTTTTAACAAAAAGATAAACGAATTAGATGTAAAAGATATAAACAATACTGTAGAAAAATATAACCTCTTGGCGGATAACTTAAACAAAGAAACGACAAAATTAGATACCCTTCTTAAAAGCCTAAAAACAAATTCAGATATGTTGACAAACAACATATACCCTCAAATAAACAAAACATTGAAAGATATACAAAAAACATCTAAAGAGATGAGGATTCTAATAAAACATATAAAAAATCATCCAAATGCATTTTTTATCATAAACCGCCAAAAACCCTTTCCACTGGAGGAAACAAAATGAAGAACATTCTTTTGGCCTTTGTTATGATACTCATAACTTCCTGTGCTTTTGTCCAAAAAGAAAAAACTATAGAATTTATACAACCAAAAGAAAGCTATACAAACGTCAAAAAAGTTTACATATCAAGCGTTAGCTCTCCAAGATACTTAGACACTGACGATATGGCTTACATTTATAAACATCAACTAAGATATTTTGCAAAACACCGTTTTCCTTGTAGTTTAAACTGCACTGTCAAGAACTATCTTTTAGAAGCACTACCTTACTTAGTGGAAAAACCCATATCAGATTATAAGCTTTCAATATACATTTACGACTTTGAACCAAGCTTCAAAACATTTAATAGCGGTAATATGATACTAAAAGCAAGGTTTTATTTAAAGTATAAAAACACCTATAAGATAGAAGATTTTAACTACAACAAAGCCTTTTCTGTCAAAGATTTTAGTAAGCTTATGGAACAAGAAAACATGGCACTACAAACCATGGCAAAAAAATTAAATAGCTTTATAAAAGATGCTATAATAACCATTAAGGAGGGCAAAAATGCTTGAAGTAATCATACCTGCAAATGTATCAAACGAAGAAGAATTTCTTAAGAACTTCAACGAAGCCACAAAAAACACCGGAAATCTCATGCTTTTTGCCGGAGACCAAAAAATAGAACATCTAAATAAAGATTTTTATGGAGAAGGTATAGCAAAAGATGATGCAAACCCAGAGCACCTTTTTAAAATAGCCTCAAAAGGAGAAATAGGTATTTTTGCTACACAACTTGGACTTATCACAAGATATGCAAAAAAATATCCAAACGTACCTTATCTTGTCAAAGTAAACTCTAAGACAAACCTAGTACCTTTTGAGCAAAGAGATCCAATAAGCTTGAGTCTTCATGATTTTGATAAAATCTTAGATATAAAACAAAAGGGAATAAAGATATTAGGAGTAGGGTATACAGTGTATCTTGGCAGTGAGTTTGAACATGTAATGCTAAAAGAAGCCTCAGAGCTTGTTTATAAAGCGCACAAAAACAACATGATAGCGGTGTTATGGATGTATCCTAAAGGAAAAGCCGTAAAAAACGAACATGACCCAGAGCTTATAGCTGGAGCTGCCGGTGTAGCGGCATGTCTTGGAGCGGATTTTGCCAAAATAAAAGTACCAAAACAAGAAGGAAAAGATGTAAAAGAGCTGCTTCACATAGCAGTAGAAGCAGCTGGTAATACTGGACTTATATGCGAAGGAGGTTCGAAAGAAGGGGTTTTAGAGTTTTTAAAAGAGTTATATCTCTATAAAGAAGCTGGTGTAAGAGGAAATGGCACTGGTAGAAATATACACCAAAGACCTTTAAAAGAAGCCATAGCAATGACAAAAGCCATATCTGCCATAACCCTTTACGATAAAACACCAGAAGAAGCATATAAAATTTTTCAAGACAACCCATTATGATATATACAATTACTTTAAATCCAGCTTTGGATAGGACTATATGGCTTGACGAGCTAAAGCAAGATGATACCAACAGAATATTAAAAGAAGAAAAATATGCCGGCGGTAAAGGTATAGATGTATCGAGGGTGTTGTTTAATTTTGGTGTGCCTAACGTAGCTCTTGGTTTTGTAGGTGGGTTTGCAGGGCTTGAGATAGAGGGGCTTTTGATAAATGAAGGGGTAAATTTTGATTTTATAAGAATATCAGAAGAGACAAGAACAAACATCATTATAAATACAGACAACAACCAAATTATAATAAGCGCAAAAGGGCCCAATATACCACCGTTTGAACTTACAAAATTAATAGAGAAAATAAACAACCTGGACAACCCTTCTTATGTAGTAATATCTGGTTCACTACCAGAAGGTCTTAAACCGGCTGTATACGCAAAGATAATAGATATGGCAAAATCAAAATCTGCTACAGTAGTATTAGATACAGACGGAGATGTTTTAAAATTTAACATAAGCCACAAACCAGACATTATAAAACCAAACAAACACGAACTTTCTAGGGTAGTAGGAAGAGATATAAAAACTATAGAAGACGCCGTAATAGCTGCAAAAGAGATAAATAGAATGGGTGTAAGGATAGTTTTGGTATCTTTAGGTAAAGACGGAATAGTTTATGTAAGTCAAAATGCAATAATGCATGCAACACCTCCAGCCGTCAAGGTAGTAAACACTATAGGAGCTGGCGATTCTGCGGTAGCTGGTTTTATATACGCTAAGCATATGGGGCTTTCGGATGAAGAAGCTTTAAAATATGCGGTAGCAACAGGAACAGCCACAACGCTTAAATCTGGTACAGCGTTAGCTACGCTAGAGGATGCTGTTGCCATAAAAGAACAAGTAAAGTTAAGATACTTATAACTAATGACTTGCTAAAGATTTTACGCGCTCTTCTTTCTCTATTATTTCTGCTATCCTTATGCCAAAGTTTTCTCCAACTACCACAAGTTCAGCTTTAGCTATGAGTTTTCCGTTTGCATAAACGGATACAAAACTATTTATAGACTCATCCAACGCCATCACAGAACCGGGCCTTAGATTAAGCAACTCTTTTATAGTTATTACCGTTGTCCCTATAACTACAGTAATAGAAAGAGGTATATCAAGTATACGCTGTAAATCTTTAGATATATCTTGTGTAGTAGCTTGAGCTTGTTGGTTTTCAGCGCTGGACTCGGTTTGAGCTTGGGCTTGTATAGCCTCTTCCCACAATTTCATCAAGTCTTCATCGTTTTGAGGTGTAGGTTCTACTTTGTTTTCTTTTTCCTTGATCTCTTCAGGTTGTTGATCTTGTTTTTCTTCCTCTGCCATTATTGACTCTCCTTGTTATCCAATAATTTTAGTATTTTAACAGCTTTTTTAGAATTAGAGCGCCCCAATACACCATACATCTTAAGCATCCCTTCTATATTTACCTTTACTGGCCTGTTAGCAGAAGTTTTGAGTGTTATAGTATCACCTACTTCCCATTCTAGTATATCTTTTACCATAAAATCACCACCATCTATCGCTACAGACAAACTAACCGTTAAATTTTTTATTAAATTTTTATTTATACTATCATAATCAACATAATCTGATACTTCTGATACGTTTCTTAATCTATCTACAACGGGTTCTAAAGAAGAGTTTTGTATAGCAAGAAAAATAGGATAATCTATGCCATCTATTTCTATATTTATATGAGCTTGTATAAACATTTCCTTCTTAGAATTCATAGGAGCTATAAGGGCTGGGTTTACCTCCGTTTCCAAATACATAACTTCTCCAGACAATATACTATTCCAACTTTCTTGAAAAGCGCTTAAAAGTAAATCCACCACTTTCTTTATAATTTTTAACTCTAACTTTGTAAACTCCTTACCTTCTATCCTATAAGGTTTAGCAGAACCACCAAATATAACACTTACTATGCTATAAATCATACGAGGATCTAATATCAAAAAGTGCGTACCTTTTAACCCAGTAATATTAAACATATTTATACACGATGGAACTGGTAATTTAGTTATTAAATCCTCAAATCTTATGAGAGATGTTTCAGCTTTGTAAATGTTATTAATAGCCACTATTAAGCTAGATAACTTTACCCTTGAAAGCCTGCTCCACTTTTCTAATATAATCTCAAGTCCTGCTATTGTGCCTAGAGAAATACGCTCTAAATCATCTATATCAAACTTCTCGTATTCTAAAGATTTTTCCTCTACCTCTTCTTCTTTGCCTAAAGACTTTAAAAGAAGGTCTACCTCTTCCTGACCTAATACTTGTTCAGCCATAGTTGTTCACCTCTAAGTCTTTTTGGTGCTACTAAGCCAATGCTTAATAATCTTTGCCACCTTATCTGGATTTTCCTTAGTTACCTTTATCATCTTATCAACGGTAATAAGCTCCTTGGCTTTTTCTCTTAGCTCTTCAGTTTCAAGCGATTCTAAAGCTTCCATAGCTGCACTTACAGCTGGTAATTCTCGAACTTCTGGTTTTTTTCTGGTTTTTAAGAATACAAAAAGCAATATTCCAAGCAACAAAAGAAGTAAGATACCAGCTATACCGTACTTTGCATAAACAACATATATAGGGGGTTTCGGTACAACTGGTCTATAAAAAGGTACCGCTATGACAGATACGGTATCACCTCTTTTTGGATCTACCCCAGCCGCCGCAATTACCAATTGTCTTATACTGTTTAGATTCACGTTTTTAAGATCAGCGTTTACTATGACGCCTACACTCATTCTCTTTATACGTATGGTCTTATCTACAACATGAGTTTTTTCTACACTAACATCGTAGTTTGTAGTAACTTCTTTTTTCGTAGATTGAAAATTGGCGTTTGGTCTAAGTCCACTCATTGGTGGTATGTTTGAAGCTGTACCTGGTACTCCGGATACGCTGGTACCTGTGGTGGTTTCTTGTTTTTTCTGTTGACTAACTATTGCTGTAGTGTTCGGATTGTAATTTTTTGATTTTGTTTCCACTTGAGAAAAATCTGGTTCTACATCCACAGCAACCCTAACGTTGTTGTAACCAAGAGCCTGACCCAACACTTGTTCAAGATGTTTTGTTATGGAGTTTTCTAAATCTGTTTTTACCCTTAACTGTTCATTTGTAAGATAGGAAGAGGGGTTGTTTAGTTCTTCCGTTAGGTCCACGCCGTTGCTATCAACCACAGTCACCCTGTTGGGAGTTAAATCGGGCACACTAGCGGCCACCAAATTCCTTATAGCTATCACCTGACGTCTTGTGATTGAAGCCCCCGGTTTTAATTCTATAAATACCGAAGCTGAGGGTTTTTGGCTTTGGGTTATAAATATGCTTGGTTTTGGTATAGCTAAATTTACCTTTGCTTTTTCTATATTTCTAAAACCTAATATCGTATTTGACAGCTCTTCTTCTAGGGCTCTTTGATATTCTACATGTTGCATGAAATCTGTCATTCCAAGAGGCATTTTGTTTAAAAGCTTAAAACCTGGATAGCCTTTTGTCGGAAGCCCCATAGCAGCAAGTTTTAATCTAAGCTGTCTGGCTTCTTGCTTTGGGACTAAAATTGTCCTACCGTCTTGAGTTATTTTATATTTTACGTTGTCTTTTTCAAGCTGCTCCGCTATGGCAGCCATGTCTCTGTTGTTTAAATCTCCATACAAGACCGCATAATGTACTCTTGATGTCAAAAAAAATATTAATCCAGTTAAAAGCGCTAAAACTACAGGTATAGACAAAACTATAATTTGCTGAGTTTTGTTTAAAGCTTGGAAACGCTCTTTTAAATTATTTAATATTTCTTTGTAGTCCATAGATTATTTAAACTTGAGTATTTATAAGAGTCTGATAAGCATCTAAAAGCTTGTTTCTCACCTGCACCAACAAGTTTAATACCACACCAGCTTTATCAAATTGGACTACAGCATCGTGAAGCGGAATATCAGCGCCTTCCAATATAGCCTTTTTAGTAGCTTCGGCAGTTTGCTGCACATCGTTTGTATAGTTTAAAAAGTTTGATAATACATCGAAGAATGACTCTGCCCCTTGGTTTTGTGATTTGGGCTTTTCTGTGTTGTTGTTTACGTTTCCAAACAGGTCCGGTATACTTTTTATTATGTTATCCATAATCAGGTCCAGCTATTAATAGTAAACTGAGCTATATTCTTTGTCATATTAAAAGCACTGAGATTAGCTTGATAGCTCTGTGTAGCTGTAATCATATCCACCATCTCGGTAGTAACGTTTATATTTGGCTCTTCCACATACCCTTGAGTGTTTGCATGAGGATTTGAAGGATCGTATATAAGCTTAAAACCGTTTGATTGTCTAATTTCGCTAACATTAACCGGTACTAAACCATCTGAAAGCATATTTCTATCGTAAACCGCTTGAAACACTGGCTCTAGCTTTTGATAAGGAGTGCCATCTGTCTTGTAAGATTCGTAGTTTGCAAGGTTTGAAGCGATAGTGTTCATTCTTATGCGCTCTGCATACATACCAGAAGCAGATACATCAAAAGCGTTAAATATATCAAGCATAATTTACACCTCCTTTATTGCCCTTTTATAGCTGTATTTAGTTCGTTTATGTTGTCTGTTATCATTTTCATATAAGTCTCGTAGGCTATATAATTTGCGTTTGCCTGTGCCATCTGCTTTTCTATACTAACGTTGTTTCTATCGTTTCCTATAAGCCCAGATTCCTTTTCCAATATATCAAAATGAGGCCCTGTTTGTACAGGTTGAATTTGTTTTTTGGGGTTTGTTATCTTTAGGGCAAGCTCTTTTTCAAAAGGTACAAACCTAACGTTTAACTCCTTATAATGAGGCGTATCTGCATTTGCTAAATTACTAAGTATAACCTTATGCTTTAACCAAGTATAATCCAAATAAGGAACTACTTCATCTACGCCATTAAAAAGCCCCATAACTATTCACCCCACAAAATAATAGCAGCCTTCGCCCAAAGGTTTTGGCTATTTTTAGCCAAACCTAATATATATTTTAACTCATTTTTGTCTTTTAGCAAGTGGCTAATGTAGGCAGCTTTATATAAAGCCCACCAATATGTGTCATCTTTTGTTTTATTGTAAATCTCTATATAGGTTTCAAAATATTTTAAAGCATTTTGATAATCTTTTTTGTTTAACTTTAATATGCCGTCTTTTAAAAGTCCAAGCTTAGCATAGTCTTTTAATCTATTAGAGGCGTAAATATTTTTATGAGACAAAAATCTATCTAACATAGCATCGTCATTGTTGTAATAGCCTATTAGGAATTCTGCCTCTTCTTTATCGTCGCCTTTTAAATTGTTTAAAACAGAATTTAAGTCGGTTATGCCGTCTTTTATATCGCCTTGTTCTATATAAAACTCTCCTTGTAGAAACGTCTTTATATTTTGATCTTGGGTGCCACTTGTAAATCCAAGTCCATTGGTATCACCTACATACACAAAAACTCTTGATATGTTCTCATAAGTGCTTGGCTGTATAAACATTGCAAATAAAGAGGGGTCTTCTTTGTAAACGCTATAAAGCCTATAGGCAAAGGTTTCATTGTAGGGGTTTTCTCTTGATATAAGGTTTGATATATAGTTTACAGGCTTTTCAAATGATACATTAATATCATCAAAATTTATGGTTTTTTTTGGAAATTTTATGTTTAAAAAGCCTATAAACATATCTTGGATCTCTTCGGAATTAAGTCCGCCTTCAAGGTAGTAGTTGAGAAGGCCAAAATCTGGATACAAAGATAAAACGCTTGGAAAATGAAGCCACATAAGCTTATCTAAGGTATTTTGATAAAACGGTATCTTGTAAGTAGCCAAATAACCAGGGTGCATCCATAAAGAACTAAGCGATATATAGGCAACTGGATTGTAGAAAACACCGTCATGCTTTAAAAATTCTTTTAAAATCCTATGAGCATCAAGATAGTCTTTTGTAATAAGATATATGTGCATCAGTATATAATTTACCTTGTTTTTATACCTTCCATATATATCCCTTCTTTTTGAAAGCTCAAGGTGAAACATGGCATCTTGCCAATCTGATAACTTATAAAAAGCGTATCCATAAAGAAACTCGTAATAGGGGTGATAAGACAAAAAACTATCGTAGTTAGAAGCTTCATGAAGCATGAAGGTAGTGTTTTTATAATCTCCAGTCAAAAAATAGTATATGCCGTAATCAAAATAATAAAGAGCCGTATCTTCTGGGGTTTTTATATCTTTGTTTTGAATGCTTTTAATATAATCTATACCGCTTTTATCGTGGTTTCTAAGGGTTGCATAGGCTAACTTGATTTTATACTTATTTACATTTGGGTGTTTGCTTGATAAAACCATAAAAACACCACCAGCTTTGTTGAAATCTCCCAAAAGAAGATATATATCACCTATTATTTCTCTTTGTAGAGCTATATAAGAAGGGACCTTATAATAAAATGGGTACATGTTTAGCATAACTATAGCATTCTGAACACCTTTTATATTTGCGCTGTAGTAGTTTTCGTAAGCGTAAGCCTTTGCTATGTAAAGATAAGAAAGCTCACCGTATTTACTTTTTGGAGCCATAGAGTACACATCCATAAACTCTGAGATAGCGTCTTGGTAGTCCCTTAGATGTATAAGCTCTATAGCGTGATTTAGCTTTCTTTCTAAATAAGCGTTTAAACTTGAGCCTACGCCAAAGGATTTTATACCAGAAGCCGCCAACAAAACAAGTATAAATACAAAAAGTATAAAAAGCTTCTTTATAAAAAGCTTCATGAATCTATTTTAAAACTTTACGGTTTAATGCGCTTATTATATTTCTAACACCTATACTTAAAGTGTGCTTCCAAGCCGCTCTCTGCGCTTTGGAGAGGCTATGCCTGTTCCTTTGCCCCGAAATGCGGTTGCACCGCTCTAAATATTCTAAGAAACTAAGCACTACAAAAATACCTACTACATCGTAAAGCAAGTCTATAAATTTTATTTCGTAGTTCTTAATATTTTCTATAAAAAGCCCACAAAAAAGCACTATCATAGAAAACGTGGCAAGTTTTCCAAGATAAGAGGGCTTTGGCACTACACCAAGATAGAGCAATAAAAAGCTCCCTAAGATTATAAACACCTCTCTAGCCAATATTAGCTTAAAAAGAATAGCTGGCATATGGTACTTTAGTCTTATAAAAGCAAAAGACAAAGACAATATCAAAACTTTATCAGCTACAGGATCAAGCAGTTTGCCCAAAAGGCTTATGCTGTTTGTAAGCCTTGCTATAAGCCCGTCCAAAGCATCCGTGATACTAACTAAAATAAATAGAAAAAACGCTAGCTTTATATCGGCTTTTACTAGAAATAAAAAAAATGGAGATATTAAAAGCCTAAAAAATGATAAAAGATTTGGGATTGTAAAAATATTTGAAGTATTCAATTTATACCAGACCTCAGTATGTCGTGAAGGTGTATTATGCCTATGGGCTTTTCGTCCTCTTCTATGATAAGAACGGTTATCTTATAACTTTCCATCAAAGATAGAGCTTTTGCTAGTATGTCAGATTTTGATATAGTTTTTGGGTTTTTAGTGCAAACCTCATACACACTAGTGGTGTTTATATCTACTTTACTTTCCAAAATCCTTCTTATATCACCATCTGTCAATATGCCCACCAGCTTTCCAGCTTCATCTACTACGGCTGTAGCCCCAAAGCCCTTTTGAGTTATCTCTATAATGGCCTCGTAGATCTTTGCATCTTTTTTTACAATAGGAAGCTCATCGCCAAAATGACCCACATCTTTTACTTGCTTTAGCTTCTTGCCTAAAAACCCAGCCGGATGTAAAAGAGCAAAATCCTCTTCTTTAAAACCAGAAAGCCTCAAAAGACTCATAGCCATAGCATCACCAAGTACAAGCATGGCAGTGGTGGAAGATGTGGGAGCCAAGTTTAAGGGGCATGCTTCTTTTTCAATATTAAGTACTATTGATATATCGCTTTGTTTTGCCAAAGTGGAGTTTTTATTGTTTGTAACAGATATCAAGAAGCATCCCATCATTTTTATATAAGGAATCATATAGAGTATTTCAGCAGACTCGCCGCTGTTGGACAATGCCAAAACAACATCTTCTTTTGAAATAATACCAAGGTCTCCGTGTAAAGCCTCGTTTGGATGCAAGAACACCGCGGGGGTACCAACGCTTGCCATAGTGGAAGCTATTTTCCTAGCTATATGACCTGACTTACCCACTCCAGTCAATATAACTTTACCTTTGGAGCGATGTATAACATATATAGCTTTTTCAAAATCTTCGTTTATTAAAAGCTTTAAACCTTCAACGGCCTCTATTTCTTTTGAGATAGTCTCTAAAGCCGTGTCTTTTACAAGGCTCATTTGTTAAAACGTTCTATGGCCTTCTTCAATTCCTCAGAAGCTTTTTCTTTGGATATAAAATTTTTTATCTTCACCCATTTCCCCTGCTCTAATTCTTTATAATGCTCAAAGAAGTGCTTTATTTTGTCCTTTATATGTTGAGGTATATCGTCTACATCTTTTATATGAGAAAAAGAAGGGTCTACTTTTTTGTGAGGCACTGCTAGAAATTTTGTGTCTATACCAGCCTCATCTTCCATCTCAAGCATACCCGCCAAAGAGCATCTTATTACAGAACCAGGCACAGCAGAAAACTCCGATATTACAAGAATATCTGCAGGGTCTCCATCTTCAGCTAGTGTATTTGGTATAAAACCGTAGTTGAAAGGATAGTACATAGCGGTAAAAAGTACCCTATCAACAAATATAACGCCACTTTCTTTATCGAGCTCGTATTTGATGTTACTGTCTTTGGGTATCTCTATAAAAGCGTAGATATCATCAGGCGGATTTTTACTTACTATCTTGCTTAAATCCATAACAAACCTCCTTTAAAGTTTAAATATATTATAACAAACTATCTACCAAAGTAAGTAATAGGGTCTATAGGAGTGCCGTCTTTGCTTCTTAATTCAAAGTGAAGCTCACAAATAGAAGTGCCAGGCTTTGTCCCCACCAAACCTATGGTTTGACCTTTATTTACCATCTGACCTTTCTTTACAAAAAGCTTTTGGTTATAAGCGTAAACCGTTATAATACCTCCACCATCCACTATAGCCATATTGCCGTAAGCTACCAAATCATCACCACTATATACCACTATGCCTGAGTTTATAGTTTTTACCGGATTTCCACAGGCGGTAACGATATTTATGCCCCTTTGGGCCCTTTGTATCTGGCCTTCTACGGGTAGTGGTATATTTACATGTTTATGCAACGTTGATTGAGAATTAGCCTCTTCTTGAGTAAGGGCTTTTAGATTGTTTGGTTGGCTTGGTAGCGGTTTAGTCCTATAATGTTCTTTATAACGCTTTTTAGCTCTTGCTATAATTTTTTTATAGGTGATATGCTTTTTGCCAAGCTTTACTACAACTCCTTTGCCAAGGTATTTGTCCATCAAGTCTGGGTTTAATTTTTCAAGTATTCTTAAAGGTACACCAGTAACATCTGAAACGTCTCTTAGGGTACCACCGTTTTTGATAATATAAAGTTTGTACTTTCTGCCTTCGTATCTCTCTACATACTTCGTATTGTAAGGAACTTTTATAGTCTCTCCTGCCCTTAGAAAATTTCTATGAAGGTTGTTTAGCTCTTTTAACTCCCTTATAGATGTACCAAAACGCTTCGCCAAAACCGACAATGTATCACCGCTTTTTACTTTATAGCCCATGGTAGGTATTCTTGGTCTTTTTGGTTTATAAGGGATACAGATTTTTTGCCCTATAGACAAAAATTTATGTCTCCTAAGAGAAGGGTTTGCCTCTTTTATGGATTTTGTATAAACGTGAAACTTGAGAGCAATACCGTCTATAGTGTCCCCTTTTCTTATCTTGTAATAATGACACTCATAAGCCTTAGCTTGCCACGTCAAAAGCCCCAGACTAATACAAAATATCAAAGCTTTTTGGATAATCTTCATCTTCAAAAACCTCCATGTTATATTTTATATCAGATACAAAGGCATGTTTTGGACCTTCTTTTAGCTTTTCTAAAAACATCTCAAGAGCTTCTTTCTCTCCTATAGCTTCAAACTCTACCGTACCATCTTCAACGTTTCTAACATAGCCTTGTATACCCAAACTATCCGCTATATCTTTGGTAAAAGCCCTAAAACTTACTTTTTGAACTCTTCCAAAAACCTTTCCTTTTAGAATATACTTCATTGAAAAGACATTATAACATACAAAATTTATCTTTATCAATGAGGATATATTGATGTAAAATATTACTTAAGGAGGTATTTGAAAATGAAAAGCGCATTAGAAATGTTGAGGGGTTTTGGAGACCACTTTGAAAAAGTCGATGTTGGTAACATGTTGCCACAAAGCTACAACATGCTTGTGTTTAGCGGTATGGGAGGGTCTGGTATTGTAGGAGAAATAATGAAATCCTACCTTATAAAAAATGGTTTTAACAAGCCCGTATTCTCCATAAAAGGGTATGAACTTTTGCCTTTTGTAGACAAAGACGCTCTTGTGGTATGTATATCTTATAGTGGCGATACGGAAGAAACAATATCTGTATTTGAACAAGCCATAAAAGTAGGGGCGAAAATAATATCTATAAGCTCTGGCGGAAAGTTAGAAGAATTGTCCAACAAGCACGGTGTACCACACATAAAAATACCCACTGGTTATCCTCCGAGGTATGCTCTTGGATTTATGCTTAATGCTTGTTTATGGCTTTTTGGAAAAGAAGAAGAAATATTAGACTTAAAAGAAGATCTAAAAGCTTCAAGCTCTCGTTATGAGGAAATCTCAAAAGACATAGCAAAAAGCTTGTTTGGATATGTGCCTATAATATATGGAACACCGCTTATGGAAGCAGCCGCTTACAGGTTTAAAACCCAAATAAACGAAAACTCAAAAACACCAGCTTACAACGCATATATACCAGAGATGCATCACAACGAAGTGGTAGGTTATACAAACCCAGACATAAACCAATACCTTAGGTTTGTTATAGTAGCAGATAAAAAAGAACACCCAAGGGTAAGCCTAAGAGTAAATATGACAATAGACATTTTAAAAGACAAGGGCTTTAACCCAATACTCATATCCGAAGAAGGAAACTCCTACATTTCAAGGCTTTTAAAGAATATATACATAGGGGATTTTGCCAGCTATCATTTGGCAAACATGTACGGCTATGACCCGTTGCCTGTAGATATAATAACCTATGTAAAAAAGAGGCTTCAAGATGGATAGGATAAGGTTTGCGGAATCACCTTTTGAAGGGCATCCAGACAAGCTTGCAGACATTATATCCGATGAGATATTGGATGAGTTCATGAGAAAAGACCCGTTTTCTAGGGTCTCTATAAACGTCTTGCTTAGCTCCAACATTGTATTTATAGCAGGGGAAGTCTCTTCCTCTGCATATGTAGATTTGCAGATAGTATCAAAAAAAGCTATAAAAGAAGTGGGATATACAAAACCAGAGTATGGTTTTGACGGAGATCTTATAGGCGTTATAAGCTCTATAAACGAGCAAAGCCCAGAGATAGCCCTTTGCATAGCATCAGAAGGAGCAGGTGATAGTGCCATAGTGGTAGGTTATGCCACCGATGAGACGGAAAGCTTTTTACCAGCCCCCATTTACTTTGCTCATAAAATCTCAAAAACCACATCAGACTTTAGAAAAAAAGGTATAATGCCCTTCTTAAGACCAGATGGCAAAACGATAGTGGGTATCAAATACGAAAATCAAAACAAATTTTATATAGATTCTATAAATATGTTTGTACAACACGATCCAGATATAAGCCTAAACCATCTAAGAGAACTCATCTTCGAGGACATCATTAAAAAACATATACCCAATGAGCTTTTAAGAAAAGAAACAAAAATAAAGATAAACCCAGCTGGCAGATTTATAATAGGTGGGCCTGTGGCGGATACGGGTATGACTGGCAGAAAAATTGTATCAGATGCTTATGGTGATATTTCTTTCTCAGGAGGAAGCGCTTTTTCTGGCAAAGACCCTACAAAAACAGACAGGGCTGCCTCCTACATGGCAAGGTATATAGCAAAGCACATAGTGGCAGCTGGTTGGGCTAAAAAAATCTTGGTACAAATAGCTTATGCTTTTGGTGTAAAAGAACCTATAGGCTTTGACATAGAGACCTTTGGCACTGAAACAAAACCAATAGATCTTATAAAATCTAGAATAAGAGAAGTTTTTAGCCTATATCCAAAAGATATCATAGAAACCTTAGATCTTAGGAAGCCTATATACAAAAGAACCTCTTGCTATGGGCATTTTGGCAAAGAAGGTCTTCCATGGGAAAAGCTTGATAAACTAGAGTATTTTTCTTGATATGAAAATAAATTTTATAAATTTAGGATGTCCAAAAAACCTTGTGGATTCAGAAAATATTATGGGCTTTTTTAAAAAAGAAAACATAAGCTCTTATCACAGGGCTGACACCGTTGTTATAAACACCTGTGGGTTTATAGAACAAGCCAAAAGAGAGTCTATAGAAGAGATACTAAAAGCTATAGGAGACGGCAAAAAAGTGTTTGTGACAGGATGCCTTGTGTACAGATACAAAGAAGAGCTTCAAAAGGAGATACCAGAAGCTGTATTTTTTGAAAATATAAAAGATTTAGAAGGTATTGAGCTTTTACAAACACCCAAAAGACAACTTACCACCAAGCATTACGCCTACCTTAAGATAGCGGAAGGATGCAACAGAAAATGTTCTTTTTGTGCCATACCAAATATAAGAGGTCATCATAGGTCAAAATCCATAGAAGAGCTTGTAGAAGAGGCCATATATCTAAAAGAAAAGGGTGTAAAAGAACTTATCATCGTATCTCAAGATACTCTTTACTATCAAGAAGATAACTCTTTTAAAAGCATAATAAAACTATTAGATGCCCTTGAAAAGCTCGATTTTCCTTGGATAAGACTCATGTATCTGTATCCAAACAGCATAAGTAAAGACTTTATAGATTATATAGACAATTCTAAAAGCGTATTGCCTTATTTTGATATACCACTTCAGCATATATCTGATAATATTTTAAAAAGCATGAGAAGAGGATATACAAAAAAAGATGTTTTTAGGCTTTTAGAACAAATAAACGCTATGAAGCATAAAAAACCTATACTAAGAAGCTCTTTTATAGTAGGTTATCCAACGGAAGAGGAAAGAGATTTTGAGGAGCTTTTAGATTTTATAAGCCAAGAACTTTTTCACTTTGTAGGGGTTTTCGAATATTCCCACGAAGAGGGCACATATGCATATCAGTTTGATGATAAAATACCAAAAGAAGAAAAACAAAGACGCTACAAAGAGGTGTTTAATCTGTCCCAAGAGATATTGGAAGAGAAAAACAGCGCTTTGGTAGGGCAAGAGATAGATATACTTATAGAGAAAAAAGATAGAGCAAGAGCTTTCTTTCAAGCCCCGGAGATAGATGGGATAGTGTTCCTTGAAAAATCAAGCCCTAAAACTGGTATTATTAAAAAAGCAAAGGTTATAGCAAACATCGGTACCGATTTACTGGTGGATATATGATATTTTATATATTTAATATACTATTTTACCTTATGGCTTTTATAAGCTTTTTGCTTTATACACTAAAAGCCAAAAACACGATAAAATACAGTCTAATTTTTATAATGCTTGGGAACTTGTTTTACCTTATAAAGCTTATTTTAAATGTAAAATCTGGGGTCGCTTTTAGCAACATAGATGCTATAGTTGCTTTTTCTGGTAACATCATAATGCTTTTTTACGGTATCCTTCTTACTAAGTTTAGAAATTTAGAAAACATAGGTTTTATTATATCTTTTATAGGAGCGCTGTTTAGCATGGCTAATTTAAGAAACGTATTTTTACATCAACAACCAAGCCTTTTAAACCCGATATTTTTAATACATATAATAAGTGCAGGGCTCTCTTACTCTTTTATCATGCTTGGAGGTATATTTTCTTTGTTAAAACTTATATCAGAAAAGCAGATAAAACAAAAAAAGTTTTCAAAAACTTACGTTCCTATATATACTTTAATATTTATAGAAAGATTGTCTATAAATATGAGTTTTATATTTTTAACCATCACTATCCTTTTTGGTGTTATGTGGTCTTTTTATTACGACAAAAGCCTTTATTTAGATCCAAAAATCTTAGTAATATCGTTTTTATGGTTTTATTATGCAATACTTGTCCATACATATATCTTTAAATCTTCAAAACCCACCACAATCTCGGTTCTATCAGCTTTGGGAAGCACCATAACGGTTATATCTGTTATATTCATAAAACATAGTATAATAACAGGATGAGCAAAGCGTGGTCTGGAAGGTTTAAAGAAGATACATCAAAAGACGTAGAACTTTTTACAGAATCTATAAGCTTTGATAAAGCCTTAGCAATGTATGATCTAGAGCAAGATTTTGCACACTTAGAAGCTCTTTTAAAAGCAGGTGTCATATCAAAAGACTCTTACGAAAATATAAAAAGTGGTCTAAAGAAGATAAAACAAGAGATAGAAAAAAACGAGTTTTATTTTGATATATCAAAAGAAGATATACATATGAATATAGAAAGTAGGTTGTATGAACTAATAGGAGAAGATGCCAAAAAACTACACACCGGAAGATCAAGAAACGATCAAGTAAACACAGATTTAAGACTTTATTTAAAAGACCATATTCTAAAGATTTTTGAGCTTTTAAAAGCACTAAAACAACAGCTTGTCTTAAAAGCAAAAGAGTATGAAGATCTTATAATGCCAGGATACACGCACTTACAAAGGGCTCAGCCGGTATTGGTGGCTCATTATCTTCTTTCTTTTAAAGAGGCTTTTTTAAGAGACTCTCAAAGACTTATAGATGCTTACAGAAGGATAGATACTCTAACCCTTGGAAGCGGTGCTTTGGCAGGGGCAGATTTTCCACTAGATAGGTTTTTAGAAGCAAGTATTTTGAACTTTTCTAAAATCTCAAGAAACTCAATGGATGCTGTAGCAGATAGAGATTTTGCCATAGAATACATGTTTTGCCTTAGTTCTATAGCGATGCATCTTTCTAGGATGGCAGAGGATTTTATTATATTTAACACAGAAGAGTTTAAATTTATAGATTTACCAGATAGTCTTTGCACAGGAAGCTCCATCATGCCTCAAAAGAAAAACCCAGATGTTTTAGAGCTTATAAGAGGAAAAGCTGGAAGAGTTTACGCAAACCTTATAAATCTTATGGTAAACCTAAAAGGGCTTCCAATGACTTACAACAGGGACCTTCAAGAGGACAAAGAGCCTATTTTTGACGCCACAAACACCATCTTAAACAGCTTAAAAATGATGATATTGATTATAAAAGATATAAGGTTTAGACAAAATATAGAAGCGGGAAACCTTCTTTTAGCCACAGATTTGGCAAACTATCTTGTAGAAAAAAATATACCTTTTAGAGAAGCTCATCACATAGTAGGTAATATCGTAGCTTACGCCATAGAAAACCAAAAACCCTTAGAATCTCTAACCAAAGAAGAACTAAACAACTTCTCAAAAGCTTTTGACAAAGACGCAAAAGATATAATTTCCAAAGAATCTTCTATCTTAAGAAAAAAAACCTATGGCAGCACAAACAAAGATTTTGTAAAAAAACAGATAGATTTATCCTCTTCAGAAGAAAGCATAGACAAAAATTTATAAAAGTATTATATTTTTAATCAGAGGAGTTTATGATAAAAACTCAAAAACATGAAAAATTAGGGCTTACTGTCACAGAGGTGATGGTATCCATCGCCCTTTTAGCAATAGGGGTTATCACATTTGCAGCGATGCAGTCTTTTTTTGCCAACGATACAAAAAATAGGTTTATATATGGATGTCTTACAACTATAGCTTCAAATGCTATAGCCATGTGTATGAGTGGACAACCAATACCTTCTACAGTCCAATGCGGTGGGATACAAGTGAATTTAAATGTAAACTGTACTCAACCTACAAGTGGATGTAGCACAATAACATCTACAGCCTCTTACAATAATCTATCTTACAGCGAGACTGACAATGTTTGTCAATTCTAAGTCTAAGGCTTTTACCATAACAGAGATGCTTGTAGCAATAGCTATGAGCGTAGTCCTTATGCTAGCACTTTTTGAGCTTTACGAATCCACTCAAAAGATTTTCTTTAACACAAACTCAATCTCAGGAGCAGAGGAAAATGCTTACAACGCTTACGTGGTAATGCAAAAATATTTTGATAGAGGTGGTGTAGGAGTACCATCAAATACAAACAATACAAATGGAGGATATCCACCACCAGCACCAAGCTATATATCCATATCTTCAGGAAGCTGTTCGTGGCAGACTTGTCCTTGTGATAGCATAAGTTTCTACGGTAGTTTGTATGGTTTTGGTATGGTGCAAAATATAGACAGCAATTCCAATGCAGATGTTATAAGCTGTAGACTTTCAGATACAAATCCAAGTGGTAGCACTGCATACTATTATCTAATTAGGGGTGGAAGCTTTTACTATTCCAATTCTTCCAATACGACCCCTGATATATTTACAATAAACATATCTCCAAACAACGTATCTTGCATATATACCACAGCTTCAAATGCTACAATATATAACGATACTATATACGATACTACTACAGGCCAAAATCTAAGTTTAAGCCCAGGAGATGTGCTTTACTCAGTTCCCTATCAAATATCATTTTTTTGCCAGCCAAATCCAAGTGATAACAACAACAATTGGCTTTATTTACAAACTATTAACGAAGCCACTGGTACCACCAATACGCAGCCAATAGTCCCAGTTCAAAGCCTTAGCTTTAGTGCATATCCGCAAGGCTGCATTGCTACAAACTCATGTAATATGATAGAGGCTATCATAGGCGTAAATTCTCAAGCTAAAAATGCCTCTGGAGGTATAACTTCTATAACTTTTAGTTTTGATTTTTACAAGTAGGAGGGTAGCTTATGAGTGTAGTCAAGCAATTTAGAAGAGGGTATACGTTAATTACTACAATGCTTGTTATGATAGTGCTTTTTGTAATAGGCATAGCAGGTGCTATGCTTGTATATTACGGCAATATGACATCGGGGGCTATGATAAACTATTCAAAAGCCTATTACAACGCAGATTATGGACTTCAGCAAGTAGCTTACAACGTTATGAATGGCACTTGTAATTGTACTAACAACGGTTGTGGTATATCTCAAACACTTCCAACCGGCGGGACAGTGCAAGTGATAACACAATCTGATATTAACAACAAAACCTGCTTTATAGAATCAATAGGTACTGGCCAAACAGGAGGAGAAGTAGTAAGAGCAATAGCTATATCCACTGGTAGTTCAAACTGGGGAGCTTTGGGAGTGATAAATGGTTCAGTAAGCATAGGTGGGTCTGCCGCTATTAACGGTTGTGACTACATAGCCCAATGTGAAGCAACAGGACTACTAGAGGGTTCTAACTTAACATTGCCAAATTTACCAAATTTATATACATGTCAAAATAATCCAAACCCAAATAATCCAAAAGGCATAGGAGGAGATCCATATACAAGAACAACAACATCCACAGATATAGCTCAACTTGTAACACCTTTTAACAGCTTTTCGCAGCTTCAAAACTATATACTAACAGAAGTGGCTAATTATTTTGGCACTACTACAAATGGGAGTTCTATAAACGCACCCACTCAAAATCAAAGTTGCTATTGCAATGGTAATGCTACAGCTAGTGGATCCAGTATTAGTTGCGGTTCACAACCATTAAGCAATAATTGTTCAATATACTACATAGGCGGTAATTTAACTGTAAATTCTGCTACTTTCGGAAACAATCAAATAATTTATGCAAACAGTGGTATAAACATTACTGGTAATACATTATCTATTACCGGTGGATTGCTATATACTCCAAACACATTAACAATTGATACCCATGGAAACTCTCAAATAGGATACCCAAACCCTACAACTTTAATAGCTGACAATGCAAGCATAGATATGCATGGTACTGCTAGCATAAACGGCCTTTTTATGATTAATAATTTATCAGATTTTAGCATAGGAAATTCAAGTGTTAATGGTGCTTTATATGTTAACAATACAAGCGATGGGATTAATCTAAGCGGTAATACTTCCATCAACTTTAACTATGCTATACTACAAACAATTACTAGTGCTTTTCCTAATTTATTTAACCCCATAAATTGCTATTCCCAAGGACAGCAGCAGGTTATGCTTAATGCTGTTACTTTATATTAAAAGCATTGAAAAGTTTATAGCAAAGCATATATTTATAAATCTGGAGGTAAGAGTGTATGTTTAGAGCTATGTGGACATCGGCGGCTGGTATGACAGCTCAACAACAAAACCTTGATGTTATATCAAACAACATGGCAAATGTAGATACGGTAGGCTATAAACAGCTTCAACCTGTATTTGACGATCTTATATACCAAACTGTAAAAGATCCTGGCATGGAAACATCTCAAAACTCACAAAACCCCATAGGATATCAACTTGGGCTTGGTGCTTACATAGATGGAACTTACGGTATATTTACTCAAGGAAACGTCCAGCAAACTGGTAATCCCCTTGATGTGGCTATACAAGGAAACGGGTTTTTCCAAGTGGCTATGCCAGATGGTACTATAGCCTATACAAGAAATGGACAACTTCAATTAGATGCCAATGGAGATTTGGTAACAGCAGATGGATATCTCATCCAACCTCAAATTACGGTACCTCCAAACGCAACCTCTGTAAACATAGGTCCGGATGGCACGGTGGCTGTTACAATACCGGGACAGCAAGGGGTCCAAACTGTAGGGCAGCTTCAAATGGCAAATTTTGTAAATCCAGCCGGTTTAAAGCGTATAGGCAACAACCTGTTTGAACAAACCCAAGCTTCTGGAAATCCAATAGTATCAAACCCTGGTACTCAAGGACTTGGCACTCTTTTATCAGGTTACACAGAAGCTTCAAATGTAAACATAGTAAACGAAATGGTAAATCTCATCATAGCAGAAAACGCTTACCAATTTAACTCAAAAGGGATTACAGCAGCAAACACTATGCTTTCTACTGCGGCAAACCTATACACAGGTTAATGAAAAAAACCTTTTATAGTATTTTTGTTTTTTTGCTTTTTTTATCGTTTTGTGGCTTTTCAGAAAATATAACATTTAGCCAAAAATATATTGAAAATCTTGTTAAAAGCCAAATAAAAAAAGAGTACCATGATAACATAAGAGTAGATTCGGTAAACTGCTTTGTATATAAGCCATTTGAAGTAGACTCAAAAGATATATCTGTAAATCTCAGAGTACCGCCCCTTAGCCCGGTGGCTTACGCTACGATAAATATAAACTCAAATAACGTGCTTCAAAGAACCTACAATGCCATGGTATATATAGAATGGAGAGTGCCTGTTATAGTGGCAAAAAAACTCATCACCAGAGGACAGATTATTACAAAAGACGACATCAAGAGCGCCGTAAAGTATATAAGGTTTGTACCTCAAAACTTGGTTGTATCAAAGCGTCAAGTGATAGGGGCTACAGCTTTGCAAAATATAGGCATAGGAGAGCCCATAAGAACTTCTATGATAAGCATGGTGCCTATTATACGTTACGGAGATATAGTAAGAGTTATATACGACAACGGCTATATAAGGATTACCACAAAGGCTAAAGCAATGCAAAACGGATATCTTGGCAAATTTGTAAGACTGCAACCTCTAGGCAACCAAAAAACTTTTATCGTCGGCAAAGTTATAGACAAAGATACTGTCCTTATAAGCCCAAATTCATATTAATTTCATATAAAAATGGTAAAATTAAGTAAGATGGACAGTAATATAAGTAAACTGGATAAGACTTTCTGGAAAGATTTCTGGCATATATTAAAACCCTATTGGCTTCATTCGGAAGAAAAGAAAAAAGCTTGGCTTTTGTTTTTTGTGATAATTTTTTTAAATCTTTTCCAAGTATTTTTAAATGTGCTTTTTACAAAATGGTATAAAGTTTTTTACGATGCATTGCAACACTTTGATGAAAAAGGCTTTTGGAAAGCGCTTTTAGAGTTTAGCATCTTAGCAACGCTTTTTATAGTATCGGCAGTCTATGCTACATATCTTCAACAGATGCTTCAGATAAAATGGAGAGCTTGGCTCACATCACACTACATAAACAAATGGGTAAGCAATAAAAAGTTTTACCACATGCAAGTTATAGAACAAAACACCGATAACCCAGACCAACGTATAGCAGATGACGTAAATGCCTTTATAAGCCAAAGCTTAGGACTATTTTTGGGACTAATGAGCTCGGTGGTAACGTTTTTCTCATTTGTCGGAATGCTTTGGATCATATCTGGTCCTATAAGTTTTAATGCTTTTCATATTAAAATCACAATACCAGCTTATATGGTTTGGGCAGCGATTATATACGCTATATTAGGGACTTATATAACCGCCAAAATCGGTAAACCTCTAGTGAAACTAAACTTTGACCAACAAATGTTTGAAGCAAACTTTAGATTTGCTTTGATAAGAATAAGAGAAAATTCAGAATCTGTAGCTCTTTTAAACGCGGAAGAAAAAGAGCATCAAAACCTCATGGATACATTTAGATACGTATTTCAAAACTATTGGCAAATCATGGTAAGGCTAAAAATGCTTGGATGGTTTACATCTGGATACAATCAAATAGCCATTATATTCCCGATACTCGTAGCAGCTCCGAGGTTTTTTGCCAAAAAAATACAGCTTGGTGACGTGATGCAAATAGCTAGCGCTTTTGGTCAAGTGCAATCGTCTTTATCTTTTATAGTAAATTCTTACGCTTCAATAGCCGCTTGGTATTCGGTGGTAGACAGGCTTAGGACTTTTGAGAAAAATATAAAAGCTATAGAAACTTCTCAAAATCAAAGCAAGATAACTATTTTGCCAAGCCAAGATGGACTAACAATAGAACATTTAAGTATAAAGATACCTTATTCTGAGAAGTTTATCGTAAAAAATCTAAACCTTAATGTAGATAAAAAAGAACATACTATAATAATGGGACCCTCTGGTGTCGGTAAATCTACTCTCATAAGAGCAATAGCCGGCATTTGGCCCTTTGGAGAAGGAACCATAAAACTGCCGCAAAACCATATGTTTTTACCGCAAAAACCTTATTTTCCATATGGAAGTCTAAGGGAGATACTTTTATACCCATCTACAGATGGCAAAGCTGTGTCAAATGAATATTTGGAAGAACTTTTAAACATAGTGGGTCTTTCTTACCTTTCAAAGGATTTAAACACAAAAAATCTATGGTCTCAGGTGCTTTCTCCCGGTGAACAGCAAAACCTCAACATAGCAAGGGTATTGCTTCATTCACCGGATTGGCTTTTTATGGATGAATCCACAAGTGCCTTAAACGAAGAAAAAGAACTACACCTTTATAGCCTTTTATTAGAAAAGCTTAAAAACCTAACGATAATAAGCGTTGCTCATCGTAAATCTTTGGAAGATTTTCACCTTAAAAAACTGATTTTGAAAGAAAACGCTCAATACGAGATAACGTATATTCAAAAATCTATAAGATCTATTTAAACTCCGGGGGAGGGGCTCGAACCCCCAACCTGGTGGTTAACAGCCACCCGCTCTGCCGGTTGAGCTACCCCAGATAACAATATTATTATACCATAAGCAAAAAAATTTTCAAGGATTTTTTAAGTCATAAGAAATAGCAACAACGTTTTTATGATATACTAATTATGAGTAATATTTAGGAGGTGTATATGGATTTTATAAATCCTACAAAGATTAAAGTGTTTGGCGTAGGCGGCGGTGGTTGCAACGCTGTTAATAGAATGTATCTTGATGGTATAGAAAATGTTGAATTGTATGCTTTAAATACAGATATACAACACCTTAGCACGTTGGGTGTTCCAAACAAACTACAAATAGGTGAAAAAATAACTAGAGGTCTAGGAGCCGGCGCAAGACCAGAAGTAGGAGAACAAGCGGCTTTAGAAGATTTGGATAAGGTAAAAGAAATATTAAGAGATACCGATATGCTATTTATAGCGGTAGGTCTTGGAGGTGGCACAGGCACAGGAGCAGCTCCTGTTATAGCCCAAGCGGCAAAAGAGATGAACATACTTACGGTATGCGTATGCACAAAGCCCTTCAACTTTGAAGGTCCCAAAAGAGCTCAGGCAGCAGAAGAAGGATTACAAAAAATAAAAGATGTATGCGATACATATATTGTGATACACAATCAAAGACTTCACGATATAGCCGATAGAAACCTCACAATAGGAAACGCTTTCAAAATGGTAGACGATATACTATCTCAAGCAGTCAGAGGTATAACAAACATAGTAACCACACCGGCTTTAATAAACGTAGACTTTGCAGACGTAAAAACGATAATGCAAGACGGAGGATTATCTTTAATAGGTATAGGTACATCCAAAAATAGCGATAAGTTAGATGCCGCCGTAGAACAAGCTATGCACAGTCCGCTGTTGGAAGGAAACTCTATAAAAGGATCCAAGAGACTTATGGTAACACTTTGGATAAATCAAGACACGCCATTTACAGAAATAGAATCCTCTATAGCAAAGATAAGAGAAGAAGCCGACGACAACGCACTTATTATATTTGGTGCTGTTGTGTTAAATGAAAACGAAGGTCAAAATACAAAAGTGGCTATAGTAGCCACTGATTTTGAAGAAAATGTAAAAGCCCAGCAGGGTTTAAAGGTTATAAAAACCCAAGATAGAGAACCAAAAAAAGAAGAAAAACCAAGAGTCGTAGAACCGCAAGCTCAGGAAGAAGAAGACTTACCGGCTTACCTTAGAAGAAAAAGAAAGATATGAAAAAAGAAATATTTACACCAAAAGCCCCAAAACCTTTGGGGCCTTATTCCCAAGCGATACTTATAAACAACATGCTTTTTGTATCCGGTAGCATAGGTATAGATGAAGCGGGTAATCTAAAACCAGACATAGTATCCCAAACAAAACAATGTCTTTCAAACATACAACACATACTTCAAGAAGCGGGTTTTAATTTAGAAGATGTGGTAAAAACTACCATATACCTAACTCATTTAGAAAATTTTGCGGTGATAAACGCTATTTACGAAGAGTTTTTTACAAACGCCCCTACAAAACCAGCGCGCTCTACGGTAGAAGTATCTTCTCTACCAAAAGGTGCCTTGATAGAAATTGATGTTATAGCAATAAAAGCCTAAAAACTAAAAATCAACCGATTTAGTTCAGTAAATCTAAAATGTGCAAGTTTGTGCTATAATATTAAATTTATAGCGGATGTGGTGAAATTGGCAGACACACAGGACTTAGGATCCTGTGGGCGTAAAAGCCCGTGAGGGTTCGAGTCCCTCCATCCGCATTAAACAAATTTTTTGGAGGTTTTATGGCTTTTACCATAACAAAAGAAGAAGGTATATTTAGAGATTTTGCTTTTGATGTAGAAGGAAAAGAGCTAGAGCAAACTTACAGGACAATCTTAAACGAGCTAAAGACCAATGCAGAGGTAGATGGCTTTAGAAAAGGAAAAGCCCCTGAATGGATTATAAAGAGCAAGTTTAAAAACTACATACTCGAAGCTCTTGTAGAAGATTTTGCCAAGAAAGCCTATGAAAGTGCAAAAGAAATGGGCTTTGATGTTATGGATATAAAAATAAACTTGGAAAATAGCAAATTTTCAGAAAAAGAAATGAAACTCACAATGGAAGGTTATATTGAAATATTCCCAGTCATAGAAAGCGGCAAGCTAAAAGACTTTGAAAGCGTAGAATTAGAAATACCTAGTTTTGAGTTAACAGATGAGATGGTAGAACAAACAATAAAATATGCCCTAGAAGATAAAGCCACGTTGGAGCCAAAAGATGGGCCAATAGAAGAAGATGATTACGTTGTAATAGACTATACCGTTGTAGATAAGCAAGATGGAGAAAAGGTAAATCAAAAACTAAGCGGTATATTGAAAGAGTTAGGCTTAAGAGAAGACCTTTATAAGGAGATTTTAGGGAAAAAAGAACAGGACGTAATCAAGCTAGAAAATGTACCAATCCAAGAAACAGAAGATGAAAACACGCCAAAAGTAGATATAGAAGCAAAGATAGAGTCTGTAAAAAAGAAAGCATATCCAGAACTAACAGATGAATTGGCGAAAGAACTAAACCTTGGAGAAAATGTCCAAGAAGCTAGAGAAAACATAAAGAAAAGACTACAAACCTACTTAGAAAACAAAAAAGAAGAAGCAAAGATAGAAGCTCTTACCAAATACTTATTAGAAGAGTACAAAGATATAACCGAAGTATCAAGAACAGAAGCTATAAGAATTGCCAACTTGGTCTACGAAGAGGAGCTAAACAGATTAAACAACATGTTTGATTTGAGCTCCTTTGATGAAGAAACGTTAAAAGTTATAGAAAAATCGGCGTACGATAAGTCTATAAAAGAAGGTATCACAAGCGCTAAAACTCGCTCAATATTTGTATCTTACGCTAAAAAATTTGGCATAGAACTAACAGATGAAGATATAAAGAAATATATAGACGAACAAGTAGAAGCTTACAAAGACATGCTACCAGAACATCAGAAAGATGAGGAGTCTTTAAAAAGATTGAGAGAGAACATAGAAAACTACTTTTTAAGAGAAGACAGGAAGTCTGTGCTTATAAAAGATATACTTGCTTCTAAAGCTATGGACAAACTTTTAGAAATGGTTAAATTTAAAGAGAATACATCTTTAAAGGAGGAAAACGTTGAGCAACCCTAAAGATTATCAGAAGATTATAGATCAACTTGTACCGATAGTAGTTGAACAAACACCTCGTGGTGAAAGAGCCTACGATATATATTCGAGGCTTTTACAAGATCGTATAGTTATACTTGGTTTTCCTATAGATGACCACGTGGCAAACCTTATAGTAGCCCAGCTTTTGTTTTTAGAAGCCCAAGACCCTGAAAAAGATATACAAATGTATATAAACTCCCCTGGTGGTTCTGTTACAGCAGGTCTTGCTATATACGACACTATGCAGTATATAAAGCCTGATGTAACCACTATATGCATAGGACAAGCAGCTTCTATGGGAGCGGTGCTTTTGGCAGCTGGTACAAAAGGAAAAAGGTTTGCGCTTCCAAACGCTCGCATCATGATACACCAACCACTTGGAGGCGTACAAGGTCAAGCTACAGATATACTTATACACGCTGAGGAGATAAAACGTATAAAACACATATTAAATACCATATTGGCAAACGCCACCGGTAAAAACTTAAGACAAATAGAAAAAGATGTGGATAGAGATTACTTTATGTCTGCCGAAGAAGCCAAAAACTATGGGCTTATAGACAAAGTAATCACGAAGAGGGCTTAATATGGCTAGCAAAAAAGAATATTGTTCATTTTGCAACAAATCATCCAAAGATGTACCGTTGATGATAGCGGGTCCAAATGGTATGAACATATGTAGCGAATGCGTAGAAAAAGCGATGGATCTAATCAAGCAACATGATAAGGAAGAAGTTACAAAAGAAGTAAGATCTATACCAAAACCAAAAGAGATAAAGAAAATTCTAGATGAGTTTATCATAGGTCAAGATGAAGCTAAAAAAATTCTATCCGTGGCAGTTTATAATCATTACAAAAGAATACTTAGAAAATCCGATACAGATATAGAAAAGAGCAATATACTCCTTATAGGACCTACCGGAAGTGGCAAAACGCTTTTGGCAAAAACATTGGCAAAAATTTTAAACGTACCTTTTGCTATAGCAGATGCCACTACCCTTACAGAGGCAGGTTACGTCGGAGAAGACGTAGAGAACGTTTTAGTGAGACTCTTACAAAACTGTGATTACAACATAGAAAAGGCTAAAAAAGGCATTATATATATAGATGAAATAGATAAAATAGCTAAGAAATCTGGTCATAACCCCTCTATCACAAGGGATGTATCGGGCGAAGGTGTGCAACAAGCTCTTTTAAAAATCATAGAAGGGACTATAGCAAACGTACCACCTCAGGGTGGCAGAAAACATCCACACCAAGAGTTCATACAGCTTGATACTACCAACATACTGTTTATATGCGGTGGAGCTTTCGTAGGTTTAGAAGATATAATAAAAAGAAGACTTGGTAAAAGCACCGTGGGTTTTGAAACAGAAATTTCAAAATACAAAGAAGAAGGCAATATACTATCACAGGTAGAACCCGACGACCTTATCAACTTTGGGCTTATACCTGAGTTTGTAGGAAGACTACCGGTTATAAGTGTTTTAAATGAACTAACAGAAGAAGATTTGATAAGAATACTAACTGAACCTAAAAATGCTGTTATTAAACAGTATAAAGAGCTTTTAAGAATGGAAGGTATAGGATTAGAGTTTACTGAGGGTGCTTTAAGAGAAATTGCAAAAGAGGCCATAAAAAGAAAGACCGGTGCAAGAGGGCTAAGGGCTATAGTAGAAAAAATCATGACTGACATTATGTATGAAGCACCGTCTTTAGTAAACGTAGAAAAGATAGTTATAGATGAGAACAAAAAACCAGTTTATATGTATAAAAAAGCTGGTTAAGTAAGGCCAAAGCGCTTCACAAAACCTTCAAATATTTCCAGTGAGCGTTTGTGGCCTTCTCTTAGTCCTAAATCAAGGCATTCAAGAAAATACTTTCTAAAAAAGTCTATATCCACAAAATCGTATTTTTTAAATATCTCATTCTCTAAAGAATTGTTCTTTAGTTTTTCATAAAAAAAGTTTATAGAATTTATCACATCCTCTTTCAACTTATCAAAGGATTTTACAGATCTTTTCTTGTATGTAAAAAGCGCAAAAACAAAACCAACACCATATCTTTTAAACCATTCTTCACCTAAATCTACAATTTTTTTATAAGCGTTAGAACAATATTCTTTTATAGCTTTATCACCTATATAAAGAATTGTATCCGCTTTTTCTTCGTCATCTACATAGTTTGGTTTTAATTTTAAAATTTCCTCTACATACCATCTTGTCAGTATCCTTGAAGTAACAGAATCTTTGGTAAGATAAACATTTTTTACATAATCTTCTTTCAAAAAAAGCAAAACAGAACATACCATTTTCTTGCCAGATATGGAAACGCCATCAAGGTATGTGTACTTATCTTTATCTTTTAAATATACGGCAGATGATAATATGCCTATGTCTATTTTATCTTCTTCAAGCATTTTAAAAAGCTCTGAAGGGTGTCCTTCTATTATTTCATAATTTAAAAGATTGTAAAACATGGGAAGCGTATTTAAATAAGATACTTTACCTACTTTTATCATTCAGTATAATTTGAACATTCTATCAAACTTTGTAGCTTATTTAAAGCTTTTTTAGAAAACACACTATCTTTTGCTATTTCCAAAGCTTCTTTAAAAGCTATATCGCTAAAAGCCATAATACCAAAACTAGCATTTATAAGCACTACATCAAGAGCAGCCGACGGCTTACCGCTTAAAGCCATATTAAATAAATTTAAGCTTTCTTCTATATCTTTGGCTTGGATATCTTCTATATTTTGAAAAGAAAATCCATACTCTGTAGGATCAAATTCAAACATGTCAACATCGTCTTTTGTTTGTTTTGCCACAAGCGTTTTGGAGCTTATAGAAACCTCATCCATACCATCATAACTACTAAACACAAAAGATTTTATGTTACCTAGCTCCTTTAACACGTAAGCTATTTTCTCCACCAAATATATATCGTAAACACCCATTATCTGCCTTTTAGCACCAGCGGGATTTGAAAGAGGTCCTACAAGGTTGAAAACAGATTTTATTCCAAGTTCTTTTCGTGGCTTTGCTATGTTTTTCATAACACCATGATGAAAAGGTGCATAGATAAATCCAATACCAACTTCTTCTATACATCTTGCTATATGATTTGGCGACATACTTATGTTTACACCAAGACGTTCTAATATATCAGCACTTCCACACTTTGAAGATACGGATTTGTTGCCATGTTTTGCCACTTTAAAACCAGCACCAGCTATAACAAATGCACTAGCCGTTGATATGTTGAAGGTGGATTTTCCATCTCCGCCAGTCCCACAAGTATCTAAAAGTTCTTCTTGATTGTTTACTGGGACTTTTAAAGCTTTTTCTCTAAAAAACTTTGCTATCTCTGTTATCTCTTCTATTGTTTCTCCCTTTAATCTCATCCCCATTATGAAAGCGCCCATTTGAGCTTCTGTGGCTTCGTTTGAAGCAATGGATTCTAACATTTGTCTTATATCTTCTTTTGTTAGATTTTCCTTTATCGATAATTTAGAAAGAACATCTATCATTTCATACCTGTGGAACCAAAACCACCATCTTGTCTTTGTGTATTAGAGAGTTCTTTGGCCTCTACAACTTCTACCTTTAAAACAGGAACTATAACCATCTGAGCTATCCTTTCACCTTTTTCAATAATTACTTCCTTGTCCGATAAATTTATAAGTATGACTTTTATTTCACCTCTATAGTCATGGTCTATAGTACCTGGGCTGTTTAACACAGTTACACCCTTTTTAAGAGCCAATCCGCTTCTTGGTCTTATTTGAGCTTCATAGCCTTCTGGAAGCTCTATGGCTATTCCAGTAGACACCAACACTCTTTCAAAAGGTCTTATCACTACTACATCATCAACGCAAAAAAGATCGAGTCCAGAAGCACCAGAGGTAGCATAAAAAGGAAGTGCAGCATCTTCTCTTAGTTTTTTTACTAAAAGCTTCATAAACTATTTTCTGTGATGGGGTTTCCTATTAAGTTGTTCTTTTCGTGGTCTTTCTTGGTTTTCTGGCTTTTGATAGTCTGGACTACAGAGGTTTAACCTATTTTGTTCGTCTATAGCCATAACTTTTACTTTTATAGTATCACCAACGTTTATAGTAGGCTTTTCAGTCATAGCAGACGCATGTAGCAATCCTACTTTGCCAGGTAGTACTTCTACAAACAAACCATAGTTTTCTACCCTTATTACTTTGCCTTCATATACGCCACCTACCTCTACCTCTTGAATTAAAGAGTTTATAAAATCTGCCGCCTTATTTACGGCTTCTATAGTAGGTGCATTTATATAAGCGTTAGCACCATCTATCCATACACTTGCACCAAATTGCTCTTTTATATACTTTATATTCTTTCCAGCAGGGCCTATTACAAGACCCACTTTGTCCTCTGGAATTTTCATCACTTGAGCTTTTGGAGCATATTTAGATACTTCTTTGTTTGGTTCTGGTATAGCTTCATAAAGTTTATCCAATATAAACATCCTTGCTTCTTTGGCTTGGTTTAAAGCTTTTATCATTATATCTTTGCTAAGACCTTTTATTTTTATATCCATTTGAACGCTTGTTACTCCATCCCTTGTACCAGCTACCTTGAAATCCATATCTCCAAGATGGTCTTCATCTCCAAGTATATCGGTAAGTATGACAAAGTTATCGCCATCTTTTATAAGACCCATAGCTATGCCGGCTACATGCTTTTTCATGGGTACACCAGCATCAAAAAGTGCCAAAGAACCTGCGCACACTGTAGCCATAGAGCTTGAGCCGTTTGATTCTAAAATATCTGAAACTACTCTTATAATGTAAGGGAAATCCTCTTCTTTCGCTAAAAGAGGCTCTAAAGCTCTTTCCGCCAAAGCACCGTGGCCTATCTCCCTTCTTCTTGGAGGACCCCAAGGCCTCGCTTCACCTGTGCTAAAAGGTGGGAAGTTGTAATGAAGCATAAATCTTTTAAAAGTCTCACCTTCAAATATTGTTTCCACAAGCTGAGCTTCATCTTTTGGTGCCAAAGTCACTGTAGCTAAAGCTTGAGTTTGACCTCTAGTGAAAACAGCAGACCCATGTGGTCTTTCGAGTGGATGCATTTCTATGGTAATTGGCCTTATATCTGTTTCCTTTCTACCATCTATGCGCTTTTTATATTTTAGGATTTGCTCCCTCATAAGTTGGCTTTCTAAATCTTTAAAAGATACTAAAAAGTCAAACTCTTGTTCTTTTGATATCCCCAATTTTTGCATTGCTTGAGCATAAACATCTTTTAAAGCTTTAGATCTTTCTTTTTTATCTTCTATACTAAAAGCTTCTAAAATCTTTGAAGAAGCAATTTCTTTTAGCTTATTCGCCATATCATCTGATAAACCGATGTGACCTATGGGTTTTTTCTCTGGTTTTAAAGAATCCACAAGCTCTTCTTGGGCCTTTATAAGGGTTTGTCCTTTTTCAAGTCCAAAAAATAAAGCATCCAAAAGAACACTTTCTTCTACTTCTTTTGCCCCGCCTTCCACCATCACTATCGCATCTTTTGAAAGAGCCATAACGATATCCATATCGCTGTTTTTGCGCTGTTCATAGGTGGGGTTTATTATAAATTCTCCGTTTACTCTGCAAACCCTCATGCCAGCTATAGGCCCTTCAAAAGGCACAGAGGAAGAAACGAGCGCAGCAGAAGCACCTGTGATGGCTAACACGTCAGGATCGTATTTGTCATCGGCTGAAAGCGTTAGACAAGTAACCACCACCTCATTTAAAAATCCTTTGGGCATGAGAGGTCTAAGAGGTCTATCTATCACCCTTGAGATAAGCACTTCTCTATCTGTAGGTTTTCCCTCTCTTTTTATAAACCCTCCTGGTATTTTACCCCAAGCAAAAGAGCGCTCTCTGTAATCTACTGATAAAGGTGCAAAATCTATGCCACATAGAGGCTCTTCTGATACACATACAGTAACCAATACCTTTGTACCACCTTGAGATATAAGAATGCTGCTATCAGCTTGATGGGCATACTTGTTTGCTTCTATATATATAGGGTCTTGATTTCCAATTTCAGCTTTTACAATCATACTCAATTCTTCACTCTCAAGTTAAGCTTTTCGGATACTTCAAGGTACTTCTGATAATTTTTTCTTTTGAGGTAATCAAGTAACGCTTTTCTTTTGTTTACCATGGCTATAAGCCCACGCCTTGAATGCAAATCCTTTTTATTTTGCTTCATGTGTTCTGTAAGTTTATTTATACGCTCTGTTAATATGGCTATCTGCACTTCTGGTGAGCCAGTATCTTTGTCGTGATGTTGAAAACTTCTTATAAGTTCCCATTTTCTCTCTTTTAAAATAGGCATATCTAACCTCCAATTAATGTTTATCAGAACGGGTCCGGAGGGAGTCGAACCCCCGGCCTAGGGATTAGAAATCCCTTGCTCTATCCAACTGAGCTACGGACCCTTCTAAATTTATATATTATATCAAAAACCTAAAACTTTATCAATAATAATTTAATTTTTTATGTTCCCAGCTTTCAACAAAATCTACTAACTCACTTATCGGCATTGGTTTTGCTAACCAAAAACCTTGAATGAAATCACATCCTAAAGACTTTAGCAACTCAAATTGTTCTTTTGTTTCTACGCCTTCTGCTATGGTCTTCATCTCAAGATTGTGGGCTAGTTCTATTATAGTTTTCGTGATGGATCTTGATTTTTTATCGTCCAATATATGCCTTACAAAAGATATGTCTATTTTAAGATAATCTATTGGTAAATCTTTAAGATAGGAAAAAGAACTATAACCAGTTCCAAAATCATCAATAGATATCTTAAAACCAGAACTCTTAAGCTTTTCAAGCGTAGATAATGCTTTATCAAAATTTTCTAAAAATAAACTCTCGGTAATTTCTATATTTATATAGCCCAATAAAGTGTGCTGTAAGCCGTTCTCAGAGCTATTGAGTGCCTTTGAGACCGTGGCAGACTTGTCCTGTTCATTAGCCCCGAAATGCGTCTTTGCCGCTCTAGTGTGCTTTAAGCCGTTCTCTGAGCTCTTGGGTGTCTGTGTCTGTTCCTCAGAGTTGAAATGCGCTGATTGCGCTCTATCTGCATTTTTATATCTTGAAACAATGCTTACAACTTTTTCATATACATCTTCATTTTTAAAAGAAATAGGTGATATATTGATAGATATTGGCACAAGTCTACCACGGTTCATTGGTACACTTGCAGAAAGCTTTATGCTATATAGATATTCTAAGTCCTTACATACTTGGTTTATAAGCCAAGTTTCTAATTTTGATATAAGACCAGACTCTTCAAGCATAGGTATGAAATGCATGGGCGAAATAAAGCCGAGTTCTTCAGAATTCCATCTTGTAAGCGTCAAATCCAGCAATACAAAGAGTGTTGATATCAAAATAAGGCTGATAGTATATCACAAACTCTTCTTTCTCAAAAGCTTTCTCAAGATGTGTTTTGTAAAGTAAAAACTGGGAAGCCTTTGAGTTTAAATCATCGCTGAAAAACACATAACTCCACTCTGTATTTTTTTTAGCTTTAGCCAAAGATATGTCAGCATTTTTATACACCTCTTTGGCAGACTTTCCATTGTCTGGGAAAATAGCTATACCCATTTGCATAGCTACACTTATGACATTGCCATTTATGTTGAAAGGTTGCTCAAAAGCTTTTCTTAATCTATCCAAAAGTATTATTACATCTTCCTTGTCCTTTAAATCTGTCAAAATTATACCGAACGTATCAGAACTAACCCTACCTATTATATCTGTTGGCCTAAATATATCTCTTAGCCTCCTGCCCACAGCTTTCAAAAGCTCATCGCCTATATCAAAACCATATACGTCGTTTATATAAGTAAATCTATAGATATCCGCCAGTATGAAAGCCCCAAGCCTATTGTAATTAGCTTTACCAGTGTTTATAGCATTCATCTCGGGAACCACGGCAGACGGCTCACCCCCCCCCATTCGCTCGTTTCCAATGCTCTTCTTACATGCATATCAAGTTCTGCTATCAAAAATGAGTAAGAGAATAAACCGGTAACAGGGTCTTGATTTAAAAGAAAATGCATTTGCTCTTCTAAGCTCTTCTCTTTTGATACATCTTTGCCTATAAATATAAAATTCTCGTTGGCTATCGGTACAACAGCCAGATCTACATAAACATTTTTGTTTTGTTTTGTTCTAAAAAGCACTATACTACTATACTCTTTAGCTTGGGATATAGCCTCTAATAAATCTTTATAATTAAATAAATAATTAAATAAAATATCAACTTTTTTACCTAAAAGCTCACCCTTGTTGTATCCAAAAACTTTCAACGTTTTATCGCCTACATACAATATGTTACCGTCGTTGTCTGTCATGATAAATAATTCCATATAAGAAGAAAGCCCCGATTCTACAGCCTGAAAAAGCCAGTGTGTTTTTATAGCGTTAAGAGTCATCTCTATATCAATAGCTAATTCCTCTAACAAGCTCCTTTCTTCTTCTTGAAAAAACTCTATCTCGTCCGCATACATCCCAAACACACCTACGACATCACCGTTTTTTCTTACAGGCAAAGTAGCGCTTGAGCGAAATCCTCTTTTTAAAGCTTCTTCTTTCCAAGGTATCATTCTTGGATCTTTTTCTATATCCTCTATTATGATAACGCTATTTGTTTTAAAACATGTGGCGGCAGGTCCTTTTGAGCTTATATCTGACTCATCAAGAGAAATTTCCAAAAATTTAAGATAATCTATATATATATTATCAGCGGCTGATTTTTTAGAGTAATAAACCGGTACTATTTTATTTATGCTTTTTATATAAAAACCTATAAAGGCAAACTTTACAAAATGCTCTACTACTATATTGCAAAGATGCTCAAAAAATGAAGCTTCATCGTAAGGTGTTGAAGCATTTACGCTTCTAACAATCTCCTGGTTTATAGCCCTCATCAACCTATACAACTTTACAATTTTATTTTCCATTTCACCTTCCACGTAAAGTTATTTTTATATGTATTATAGCAAATTTATATACGTTATGATAAAATAAATTGATGATAATAAACAAAAATGCGGACTTAAAAGACTTTACAACGATAAAAGTAGGCGGTATAGGTTCATATATGTTTTTTCCAGAAAACGAAAAGGAGTTCCTAAATATATATAAAAAGCACAAAAACGATAAACTCTACATACTTGGGAAAGGTTCAAACACCATATTTGGGGATTTCAACGGAATATTAATAAATACAAAACATTTTTACGATATTAAAATCTCAGAAACAAAAGAAGGTATTTTGGTAAAAGCCTCTGCAGGAGTACCTTTGAAAGACTTAATAAAACTATCTATTGAAAACAACATAGAAGAGTTTTACAAGTTGATAGGTTTTCCAGCAAGCACTGGCGGGGCAATAGCTATGAATGCAGGAGCTTATGGTGTGGAAACCTTTGATTTTATAAAAGGTGTATGGTGTATAGATGACGACGAAATAGTTTACAAACCAAAAGAAGAGATATTTTATTCGTATAGAAAAACCGAGTTTGAAAATAAGCCAGTGTTGTACGGAGAGTTTTTATTTAAAAAAAGTCATCAAGATATAAAACCTTTAGCACAAAATATAAATCAAAAAAGAATAGAAGCCCAGCCACTTAACATGCCCACTTCTGGTTCTACATTTAAAAATCCAAAAGATCACTTTGCCGGTAAGCTTTTAGAAACGGTTGGTTTAAAAGGATATAGAATAAAAGACATAGGTTTTTCAGAAAGGCATGCAAACTTTTTAATAAATTATAAAAACGCATCTTTTCAAAATGTAATTGACATATTAAACATAGCAAAAGAGCAAGTTTACAAAGCTTTTAATATAATATTAGAAGAGGAAATAAAACTGATATGCGCATAACGGTTATAACTGGTGGAGATTCACTTGAGAAAGAGATTGCCCTAAAAGGTGCTAAAGCGGTAGAAGAGTCCCTTAAAAGGCTTGGCTACGACGTAGATGTTTTAGAAATAGACAAAGATTTATGTTTTAAACTAAAACAGACAAATCCAGAAAAAGTTTTTATAATAGCCCATGGGACTTACGGAGAAGACGGCAGAGTTCAAGGACTTCTTGATATATTAGGTATACCTTACATAGGTTCAAATACGAAAACAAGTGCCATATGTATGGATAAAGATTTTTCAAAACAGATATTTGAACAAAACCATATCAAAACCCCAAAATGGAAAGCTTACAAACCAAAAGATGTTATAGATTGGAGCATTTTTCCTTGTATTGCAAAACCAGCTTCTGCTGGTTCTAGTTTTGGGCTTTTCAAAGTAGAAGATGACAAATCTCTTAAAGAAGCCGCTCAAAATATATTTAAAATAGACGATAAGCTTATTGTAGAGGAGTTTATAGAGGGTAAAGATATGACGGTGGGATACTTCAAAGGGTTTATTTTAGAACCTATAGAGATAATACCAAAAAAAGGTATATACGATTTTGAAAGCAAATATACAAAAGGTATGTCAGAATATATATTTGTGGAAGATGAGAGTATCGCTAAAAAGCTAAAAGAGATAGCTTCAAAGCTAGTGGATATATTTGAATTAAAAGATATGGCAAGGATAGATTTTAGAGTAAAAGGTAAAGACGTATACACCCTTGAAATAAATACTATACCTGGTCTTACAGAACTTAGTCTTTTGCCTATGGCCCTTAAAAAAGCAGGCATATCTTTTAACAAGATGGTGGAGATGCTTGTAAATGGCTAACTTATATTATCACCGAGGAAAACAAAGGGGAAAATTATCAAAATGGAACGCTATAAAACAAGTTCTACCTTTTATATGGCTTATACTTTTTGGGCTTTTTAGTTTCTTTGCACCTTTTCTTATAGACAGCATAAGCTTTTTCAAAGCAAAAGCCGTAAATGTTTACGGAGATCAAAATATACCGCCAAAGGTAGTGGCAGATGCCATAGGAGCTTACAAAAGAAACTGGCTTTTTATGAATGCATCTGGCATCAAAGATAAATTAGAAAAAGCCACCGGCAACGCTGTAGCTTCAGTGGCTATAAAAAAAGATTTGAAGGGTATATTAAATAACGATGTAGTAGTAGATGTTTATATAAAAGAAAGAAAACCCATTGCCGTTGTGGTAAATCAGAATAAAAGCTATCTCATGGATGACAAAGGTAATTTGTTTGATAAAAAATACTTCAACACCAAAGGCCTAACCATCATATATACCCCAGATATAGAAAAAACCCAAAAAGAAGTTAAGCTGTGGCTAAAGCCTATAGCAAATTATTTAAAACAATTTAAAGACAAAAATATATTTATTACCAACAGCGGTATTTTTGTAGATATAAAAGATATAAATGGAGAGATTATACTACCTCTTTCAAACGAATATGATAAAAAGCAACTTTTAGAGAGGTTGAATATAATATTAAACTATGGACCTAGTTATCTTGCAAACAAAATAGTGGATCTGCGCTACAACAAGTTTATAACAATAAGAGAAAAGACAAACAATCATTCATCTTTAAACCCCGCAGAAACTGCTACAGAAAATTCTAACAACCCTAATAACCTATAGATGTGTTCACACAAGTTTTATATTTCTTTCATAATTATTATATATAATATTTTAGAGGAGAAATATATGGAAAGAAGAGAATTTTTAAAAAACATTCTTGTAGGTGGAATAGGCTTAGGCATTGGTAGTGCTTTTGGAAGCACATTGAAGATTACCGCAAAAGAACAAACAAAATCTACCAATATAAAACCGCAAATAGCTTTAACTATAGACGACGGGTGGTTTGATAGAGAAAAAATGGTAAATATAGTAAATCATTATCAAGTACCAGCAAACTTTTTTATCATAGGAAGAGTTATAGAAGAGGACCCAAAACCATGGATAAACGCTATAGAAAACGGGCATGAATTAGGATGTCACACTTACTTTCACAACTTCTTCTCAAAGGAAACTATATCTAAAATAGACGAAGACTTTAGCCTATATGCAAAAACGTTTATAGACAAGCTTGGAAACGAAAATTTCAACAACATAAAGCATTTTAGATATCCATACGGAGACGTTGGCAACTATATAAACAAAAAATATATCGAATCTCTTATAAAAGCTCATGGTTGGGATATAGCTTGGTGGGATTTGGATTTGTCTTTTTATCATAGACCCCGTTTTGGTGTTTATAAAAACCCAATACAACCTTTAGATAAATTTAAAATTTATATGGAACATATGGAAGAATTATCTATGAAACTTGGTAGGCCAACAAAAACGAAGGTCTTAATGCACTTCAAATATCCAGACGATCTTACACTAAAAGATGTTATAGAGTATTCTTTGAAACGAGGCTATGAAATAAAGAGATTATCAGAGTTAGAAGCTTAAACAAAACTTTTCGTGGTGTGATATTATATTTTTATGCACCATGAAAATAAGGCTTTTCTTGGAATAATAGGTGGAAGTGGTTTATATAAAATATTTGACGATGTTGAAGAGCTAGATATAGATACTCCTTTCGGTAAACCATCTTCCAAAATATTTTTAAAAAATGGTGTTGCCTTCTTATCAAGGCACGGTATAGACCACTCCATACCACCTCATCTTGTAAACTATAGAGCAAACATATATGCTCTTTATAAAATAGGTGTTAGAAAACTAATAAGTATAGGGGCTACAGGTGGTATAAACACACTTTTTAAAAGCGGTGATATCGTTATAACCTCTGATGTTTTAGACTTTACTAACTCAAGAGCATCAACGTTTTTCGAAGGAATATTCTCCAAGGATATAAAAGAGCAAGAAGATACACCTTTTTATAGGCTTTTAAAAGCTAAAAAAGTAGTACATACAGATATGTCAAACATCTTTTGCGAAGAGATGATAGGAATAGCAAACGGAATATCAAAAGATTTAAGCTTACATTTCTATGTAAAAGGCGTATATGCTTGCACAGAAGGACCTAGATTTGAAACTAAAAAAGAGGTAGAAATGCTAAAGCATTTAGGAGCAGATATGGTAGGTATGACAGCTTGCCCAGAGGTATTTTTAGCAAGGGAAACAGGCATGCATATACTACATATAAGCGTAATAACAAACCCTGCCGCTGGCATAGAGGGTCATAAGCTTACCTCGAAAGAAGTTATAGATATGATGAAACAAAAAGACGAAGAGATTAAAAAGTTTTTAACGCTTTTTATACCAAAAGCCCAAAAACAATTTGTATGTCAATGTGAAAGTATATTAGAAGGTGCAGATATATGAAAACAATAGATGTAAGCGATAAGATAGAAACCCTAAGAGAGGCAAAAGCCTATGGCTTCATAGAGCTTAGTAAGGAAACTATAGAAAAGATTAAATCAAATCAATTGCCAAAAGGTAATCTTATAGAAGCTACAAAATTGTGCGCTTTATACGGTGCGAAAGCGACCCAACAATTACTTCCATTTTGTCATCCTATAAGCATCGATTTTGTGGAAGGTGAGGTAAACATAAAAGAAAACGGCATAGAAGTATTTGCTACAGTAAGAGGAATATCTAGAACAGGCTACGAAATGGAAGCACTAAACGCTGTAAATACAATGCTTTTGAACATATACGACATGTGTAAAGGTATAGACAAAAACATGGTAATAAAAGAAATAAAGCTTTTATCTAAAAAAGGTGGGAAATCCGATTACTTTGAAGATTTATCTGGAGAAAAAGCGGCTGTCATAGTCCTAAGCGATAGAGCTTCCAAAGGAGAATACGAAGATAAAAGCGGCAAAATAGCTATAGAAATGTTAAAAAAACTAAAGGCGGAAGTAGTTCATTACGAGGTCATACCAGATGATAAAGATATGCTGATATATCGTCTTAAAAGCCTACAAAACACTGTAAATATTATTATAACGAGTGGTTCCACTGGTTTTTCAAAAAGAGATATAGCACCGGAAGCCACTAAAGAAGTTATAATAAAAGAGATGGTAGGTTTTGAAGAGATAATGAGAGTTTATGGTTATAGAAAAGTGCCAAAAAGTATAATGTCTAGGGGTGTTTGTGGTATCATAAATGAAAACTGTATAGTGATAAACCTACCGGGAAGTAGTGGTGGCGTAAAAGACAACCTTAGCATGATAGGTGGGCTAATCAAACATGCTCTTAAAATGGCAAGAGGTGAAGGACATTGAAAAAGTATAAAAATATAATGTTGATGTATGTTAACATGTTAACAATTTTGTTAACAAATAATACCAGTGATTTCTCAAGAAACATTATTTTACAAAAAATTTATATTGGCATTATATTTGATAGGAGGTACTTATGAAAAAGATAGAGGCTATTATAAAGCCTTTTAAATTGGATGAAGTGAAAGACGCTTTAACAGAGATTGGTATAGGTGGCATGACTGTTATAGAGATAAGAGGTTTTGGGCAGCAAAAAGGCCATACAGAAGTATATAGAGGTACAGAGTATGTAATAGATTTTTTACCGAAAATAAAAATCGAAATAGTAGTAAAAGATGAGGAAGTTGAAAAAGTGGTAAACACTATTATGAAATCAGCTCAAACCGGGAGAGTAGGTGATGGTAAGATATTTATATTACCAGTAGAAGATGTAATACGCATAAGAACGGGAGAAAGGGGAGAATCTGCTATTTAAATGAGAAGCTAAAATTTCTATTAAGGAGGTTTTAATATGAATCAAGCAAAAGCTCAAGAGGTCTTGGACCTAGTCAAAAATGAAGGCATTGAGTATGTGGATCTGAGATTTTCAGATCCGTTTGGCCAATGGCAGCACCTTACCATACCAGCCTATGAATTATCTATGGATACGTTCGAAAATGGGAGAGGCTTTGACGGCTCTTCTATAAGAGGCTGGCAATCTATAAATGAATCAGATATGTTAGCTTTCCCAGATCCAGAAACAAGTTTTATAGATCCTTTTATGGAAAATACAATTGTGATGATATGTGATATCTACGACCCCATTACAAGGGAAAGATATGGAAGAGACACAAGATACATAGCTCAAAAAGCAGAACAATATCTCAAACAAACAGGTATAGGCGATGTAGCTTATTATGGACCGGAAGCTGAATTTTTCATATTTGATTCTGTAGAGTTCGGCAACACCGGAAACTCATCTTTCTGGAGGGTAGATTCTGAAGAAGGATGGTGGAATAGAGAGTTTACTTCATCCGGTTATAAAATACCAAACAAGAGAGGATACTTCCCAGCACCTCCACTAGATAAAACTCACGACTTAAGAGCAGAAATGGTAACCATAATGAGCAAATACATGGGTATTACAGTAGAATTACACCACCACGAAGTGGCAACAGCCGGTCAAGCCGAAATAGATATAAGGTATAACTCCTTAGTAAAGCAAGCAGATAATCTTTTTAAATATAAATATACAGTAAGACAAGTAGCAGCTAAGTATGGCAAATTTGCTACTTTTATGCCAAAAGTGTTGCCAAACGACAACGGCACTGGTATGCACACACACTTCTCAATATGGAAAGGTGATCAAAACCTATTTGCCGGTTCTGACTACGCAGGCATATCAGAAATATGTAAATACGCAATAGGTGGTATACTAAAACACGGTCCAGCCTTGGCGGCTATCACAAACCCTACGATAAACTCTTACCATAGGTTGGTACCAGGCTTTGAAGCTCCTGTAAGACTTGCTTACTCTGCTAGAAACAGATCTGCTTCAATAAGGATACCTATGTATTCTCAAAGCCCAAAGGCAAAACGTATAGAAATAAGATTCCCAGACCCTACCACAAACCCATACCTTGCTTTTGCAGCAATATTGATGGCAGCAATTGATGGTATAGAAAACAAGCTAAACCCAGGTGAACCTTTTGATAAAGACATATATTCTCTACCACCAGAAGAACTTCAAAATATACCACAGCTTCCCGGCTCATTAGAAGAATCTCTAAAGACTCTAGAAGAAGATTACGAATTTTTACTAAAAGGCGGTGTATTTACAGAAGAGTTTATCCAAATGTGGATTGAATCAAAGAAAGAGGAAATAAACAAAATGAAATTTACTCCACATCCGCTTGAATTTGAATTATACTTTGATATCTAATATGCTAAAAATAGGGGCTTTTAAGCCCCTTTCCAAATTCAAATTTTAATGAAAGATAGCCTCATAAAGCTTTTGCCATATGGTATAAGGCTTTTAAGAAAAACCATAAAAATAGCCTGCGATAGAGACGATTCAAAAGACAGAGCTGTTATATATGCATTATGGCATTCTCAGGCTTTAGCTGTAGCTATGTACGGCATAGACAAAAACATTTACAGTATGGCAAGCCAAAACAAAGATGGTGATATAGCTGCTATTTTACTGGAAGGTCTTGGTTTTGGAGTAGTAAGAGGTTCCAGCAACAAAGACAACAAAGACAAGGGAGGAGCTAAAGCTCTTATTCAGATAAAAAAAATTTTAGAACAAGGTTATAATATAGCTATTACAGTAGATGGACCCACTGGACCACCCAAGAAAGTAAAACAAGGTATCGTTTACCTTGCTCAAAAAACAAGAAGACCGATAGTGGGTATATACGCACACATATCAAACTATATAAGCCTTAACTCCTGGGACAGATTTCAAATACCATTACCTTTTTCAAGCATAAAGCTAAACACTACAGATGACATATATATAGAAGAAAATGCGGATTTAGAAGAATATACAAAATTGTTAGAAGAAAAGATGATAGGACTTGAATTAAAATAAAATACCTAAACATAATTTTAAAAATAAAATATAAAGATGAACAACACAGACACATTATTAAACAAAAACAGCATACTTGATATCGATTTACCAAGAGACGAAGCTGCGGAAAGATCTGTGCTTGGTTCTATGCTTTACGATTTAGAAAACATACCAGTAGTAGCAGAGGTATTAAAAGAAGATGATTTCTTTGAGCCGATACATAGCACCCTTTTTAAGCTTTTATTAGAATACTATTTTGAAAATGCAAATCTAAACACCATAGATAGAGTTTTGTTAAAAGATTTTATAGAAAAAAAGAAAATAACAGATATAGCGGAAGACTTTTTAGAAGCGCTCGTTTTAGAAGCTGTTACCGATATAGAGATTTTACAAAGTGTAATAAAAATTATAAAAGAAAAAGCTATTCAAAGAGCTATAATAAATTTAGGCATCAAGATAATAAGGGAAACAAAACAAACCCAAGATTCAAACATCCTTATAGAAACTATACAAAGTGAACTTATAAACATAGCCTCTGACAATGTAAACGTTGGATACTTTGAGCTAAAAGATATATTGGAAAATGTTATAAGCATAATAGAAAAATTTGCCCATAAAAAAGAGCTTGTTACCGGTGTACCTACTGGTTTTATTGATTTGGACAAGCTTACCACAGGTTTTCACGAATCTGACCTTGTGATAATAGCAGCAAGACCTGGAATGGGAAAATCTTCCTTTATGCTTTCAATGATGCACAACATGGCTAAAAAAGACGTAGATGTTGGAATATTTTCGCTGGAGATGAGTAAAGAACAACTTATTATGAGGCTTTTATCTTCATCAAGTAAAATAGACATGCAAAGACTTAGAACTGGGATGGTAACAGACGAAGAGATAAAGCTCTTGAACTCTACAAAAGAAGAGCTGTCAAAATTAAAAATCTACATAGACGACTCCCCAGCCATTACAATATCAGATCTTCGCATAAAAGCCAGAAAACTAGTTAGAGAAAAAGGCGTCAAGATAATAGCAATAGACTATCTTCAGCTTGTAAGGTCCATAAGAGCAAAAGGCAATAGACAAGAAGAAGTGGCTGAAGTATCTAGAAATTTAAAAGCCTTGGCAAAAGAGCTAAAAATACCTGTAATAGCCTTAGCTCAGCTTTCACGCCAAACAGAGCATAGATCAGACAAAAGACCCCAGCTATCGGATTTAAGAGAGTCTGGCCAAATAGAACAAGATGCGGATCTCATCATCTTCTTGCATAGACCAGAGTATTACAAAAAAAATCCATTGCCAGAGGAAAAGGGAATTGTAGAAGTCATAATAGCAAAGCAAAGGCAAGGACCTACTGGCATAGTTAGACTTGCTTTTATTAGCGATTTCGCATCTTTTTACCAGCTATCAGAAAAAGCTGCCTCCCTTTACTCAAAATATGAGGGAGAGGACAACGGTTTAACAGAAGATAGCGATATAGTAGATACAGATATAGATTTGGACGTAGATTTTTAATGGAAAATACAACTATACAAAAACCCTACATCATAGTTTTTGAAGGAATAGACGGCAGCGGAAAATCCACACAAATAAATATAGTTTATGAGCTTTTAAAATATGAAAACGTAAAATTATTAAGAGAACCGGGCTCTACAGAGATGGGAGAGAAAATTAGAGATATATTAAAATCACAAAAACTAGACCCAAAAACCCAAACATTCCTAATAGAAGCTTCAAGAGCACATATGATAGAAAAGCATTTCAAAGGTTTTGAAGGTATACTACTTTTGGATAGATATATATATTCAACGATAGCTTATCAGGGGTATGGTTTTGGTATCGATATAAACTTTCTAAAAGCCCTAAACGATTTCGTATGCGATATATATATACCAGATATTGTATTTCTATTTGACATAGACCCAAGAACAGCTCTTGAAAGGCTAAAAAGAGAAAAAGATATGTTTGAAGATTTAGAATTTTTAAAAAAGGTAAGGGATGGTTATTTAAAACTTGCAAAAGAATACAATTTCTATACAATAGACGCCTCAAAAAATGTGGAGGCCATCACAAACGAAATCACCAATATTTTAAAACGGCATAGTTTATTATTTTGATTTTATTAAAAGCAAAAATACTACATCTATCAGAGAATAAAAAGTTTTTAAATAGTAAAATTTTCTTATGCATACAATAGATATGATAAATTTACTAAACCCACATTTTTGGGACTATTTTTTGTACGGTGCTTTTGTGGTAGCCTCGGCTTTTTACATAAGAGCCACAATAGGTTTTGGCTCTGGGCTTATTTCAGTATCGCTTCTAAGTCTTTTGTTTCCCATAAAGGAAGTGGTACCAGTGGTGCTCATTTTAGACTTGGCTGGGTCTATACTGTTAGGAGCTTACGATTTTACACACATAAGGTTTAAAGAATTAACATGGCTTTTTCCAGGTAGCATCATAGGGCTTATCATAGGTACATTTATTTTGGCAAACACAGACGCTCAAAACATAACAAGATTTTTAGGGGTATTTATCATATCCTATGTGATATATGCCGTTAGTTTTAAACCGGAGAAGTTACCAATTATAAGAAAATTCTGGGCATTTCCACTGGGGATACTTGCTGGTATTATAGGAAGCTTATACGGCGGTGGTGGTCCTCCCTTGGTAGCTTACCTTCAGCTAAGAAGAATAGAAAAAAGAAGCTTTAGGGCAACGTTTCAAGTGATAGCACTTTTAGATAACATCCTTAGGGTTTTCACCTATCTTAGTGTAGGCCTTTTAAACTTAAAACTATTTGAGATAAGCCTATCTCTTATACCTTTTGCTGGTTTAGGGCTTTTTGGAGGAAACAAACTACATATGAAAATATCAAATGAAACATTTATGAGACTAACACTCTTATTTTTATTTTTAATAGGAATAAAATATTTAATATAAAATGAAGCGGGCTTACAACCCGCTTCTCACATTATTGTTTCTTAATGTTTGGCTCGTCGTTAAAACCCTGGAAAATCTCACCTTCTTCATCTGTGCGAGAAGCATTTACTAGACCATACAAAAGGGTAGCAAAAATCCAACCATAAAATATAATTGCCAAAAACATAGAAAGCTTAAATCCTAAATACATAACTTCACCTCCTTAATAATATAATAACATATAAAAAAAATTTTTCAAGTGTTATTGTTTCCCTGGCACACCGCTGCAATCAGGACATGGCTCTACTAAGTGAAGATTAAACATAGCCTCAAGACCCATCTTTTCAAACCATGGCTCTACATCACCGGTCTTTACCTTCCACAAGAAGTATTTTTCAAAACCGCTCTTTACCCAGTGCATCCATTTACTCCTTTTTTGCAAGGTCCAAGCTCTTGGTGGTATAACTGGATAGGCTATAAAACCAGCGGCATCGTTACCCATATCAGCTATACATATAGCGGCCAAAGTAGGCATATACCTTTCTGAGCTGTTTCTTATATCAGATACTATGTTTAAAGCGGTGGCCAAAGCCATACCCTCTATCATTTGACCAGTTTTTGGAGTACCGGTAGGCACTGGAGTTTGTTCTACTGGAGGTATAGCAGCTACTACACCAACACCGTATATGTTTCTATAATTTGGATTGTTGAAGCACTTATCCACTATAACCATCTTGTTGGCCGGATTTGCTACTTTATCACCAGCGCTTGCTACTACATCTGTACCCATAAAACTTGGCATAAGCATAGTAAAAGAAGATTCTACCTCATATTCTTTGCCATTTAAATCCTCATAAACTACAGAGTTAGGGTTTACTTTTTTTGTTTTTACATTTATAATAGGTCTTATATCCCTTTCGGCCATCAGATCTTCCATAACCCTTCTTGAGGTTCCAACACCACCTAAACCGAGATGACCCAAAAACGGCTCAGAAGTTATATAATGGATTGGGAACTTATGCCTTAAGCCTCTTTTCTTTGCTTCATAATGTAGCATAAAAGCAAATTCATACCCTGGGCCAAAACAGCTAGTACCTGGTTTAGCACCAACCACCACTGGACCTGGTTTTTCAAAAAACTTTTCCAAAGCTTTGTTGAGCTCTAAAGCGTGATCCACTGTACATACAGAATGTCCATTTTCCTCTTGGCCCTCTGTAAATACAAGCTTTGGGCCGGTGGCTATTACAAGATAATCGTATTCTAACACTTTACCACTTTTTAAAGTTACTTTGTTGGCATCCGGGTCTATCTTCTCAGCGTCTTCATTTATAAAATCTATGTTCTTTTTCTTCAAAACAGGTTGAAGAGGCGTTGATATGTCACCAAATTTACGCCATCCTATAGCCAAATGAGGAAACGCCGGTGTAAAACCAAAGTAAGGTCTTCCAGAAACTACTTTGATATCAATGTTAGCGTCTAATTTCCTTAAATTGTAAGCGGTAGATACGCCACCTACACCACCGCCTATAATAACCACTCTTTTTGCCATAATACCTCCTAAAGTTAGATAATACTTAATTATAATATAACTACATACATATAAGTAAATAAATATATCTTATAAGAAAATAAATCTTTCTTATATATAAAGAAAATATAAAATTGTTAAAAACTATTTAACCGTGCTTAGATACATAGTCAAATATTATTATGAAAATAACAAATACAATAATGATTACAGTGGGAGTTAAAATGAAAATAAACTTATCATGAGCGTTCAACTTTTTACCCATAACAACCACTCCTTTGCTTTTAAGATTTTAATAAAATATAAACTTAGAAGAATTTGACAATGACTATATTGATTGTGGTTTTTGTTTTTTGATCTTTCTAAGTAAAATTTTTATATCAAGCACAAGAGCTGAAGCCACAAATATAGAAGAAAGGGTACCCACCACAACGCCTATTAAAAACGCAAAAGAAATATCGGATAAAACGCTTCCACCAAAAAGGTATAGACCTAAAGAAGATAAGAACACAGTAGAAGATGTCATTATGGTCCTTACTATATTTTGGTTAACAGACAAGTTTATAATCTCAGACAGGTCCATACCTTTTCTTAATTTGAGATTTTCTCTTATTCTATCAAATACTACCACGGTATCTGTTATAGAATAGCCAGCCACCACAAGAATTGAAGCCAAAACGTCCAAACTCACTTCTTTATAAGTCCAAGAATAAGCACCCACAACTATAAAAACGTCGTGAGCAAGCGCCAATATTCCACCAAGAGCAAACAAAAACTCATATCTAAAGGATAGATATATCAGTATGCCTACTAAAGCAGTAATTACAGCCCATACAGCCTTTTTCCTTAGTTCTCCACTTACCACAGAACCGATATCTTCTCTTTGTAAAAGCTGAAAACTACCAATGCTATTTAACGCTTTTTCTACAAGGCTTGGCTTCTCACCTACCCTTATCTTCACAATAATATCGCCAGTGTTTGTACGCTGAACAACTGCATCTTTGATATCTACCTTATAAAGAGCATCATCTACTTGCTTTACGCTTACAGGTGTTTGGAACCTTACTTCTAGCATTGTCCCACCGGTAAAATCAAGGCCAAGGTTTAAGCCTCTCGTATACAAGCTAAAAGCTGAAAGCAATATCAATATTATAGATATCACATAAGAATAGTATCTATACTTTATAAAATGTATATATTTAATCCGCATAACTTGTATTAGTATATCATAAATTAATATTGCCAACCAAAAGTATAAAGTTTATAATATTTAGTATGGAAAAGGAAAAACTTGAAGTGGAAAGCTTTGAAGATGAGGCTCAAATAGCAAGGGAGCAAGCCCTTAAAATGCTTTTTAGCGCATTTTTACCACCAAAAGAGATAAGGGAAGAGGTGATAAGGCAGATGAGAATATCGGAGATGGCCTTTTGGAAAGCTTTAAAGGCTGTTGTGGATTATCAAGTTCAAAAGCTCGAGAAAAAAACAGAGCCCAAGCAAGAGACCAAGAAAAAAGCAAAGAAAATTGATATAGAATGACAAAAGAGTTAGAGGATTTAAGAAGTGAGATAGACAAAATAGACGCAAAAATAGTAGAGCTTCTAAACAAAAGAGCCGCTATTGCAAAAAAGATAGGAGAAATAAAAAAACAGCAAAATATACAAGTTAGGAACTTACAAAGGGAAAGAGAAGTTATATCAAATGTACTAAAAGAAAATGAAAAATACGGTGTGTTTCCAAAAGAAGCACTGGAAATAATATATAAAGAGATTATATCTGCCATATCATCTTTAGAAGGGGTTGTAAAGATAGCCTACTTTGGACCAAAAGCGACGTTTACTCATCAGGCAGCCATATCCCATTTTGGATTATCTTCTGATTATATTGCCTCTGATTCTATATCTACAGTTTTTGAGCTTGTAGAATCAGGAAACGCCCATTACGGAGTAGTACCCATAGAAAATACCATAGAGGGGGTAGTAAATCATACCATTGACCTTTTAATGGATGCAGAGCTTTTTATAGTAGGAGAAATCATAATACCTATAAATCTATTTTTATTATCGTTAGAGACAGATATTGCCAAAATAAGCAAAGTATATTCCCATAAACATGCACTAGCACAAAGCAGGAAATTTTTAGAGAAGTACCTTCCTTTTGCAGAGATACTAGAAGCTAAAAGCACCGCAAACGCCTGTGAAATAACTCAAAAAGAACCAGGAACAGCAGCCATAGCATCTGAAGTGGCCGCTTACGTTTACGGATTAAACATATTGGCAAAAAACATCCAAGACCAAAAAAATAACTTCACAAGATTTTTAATAATAGGCAAAACACTTACAAAGCCCACAGGAAAAGACAAAACCAGCATAATTATGGGTGTTAAAAACCAAACAGGAGCCCTTTATAAAGCCCTTGAAATATTTTATAGGCACAATATAAACCTTACTAAAATAGAGTCAAGGCCTTCCAAGAAAAAGGCTTGGGATGATATATTTTATGTAGATATGGAAGGACATATCGAAGATAAAAATGTAAAAGAAGCATTAGAAGAACTTGACAAAAACAGCCATATGATAAAATTTTTGGGCTCTTATCCAAAATGAACCTAAAAGAGTTTAGCGCTTTAAATGTTGCTTTTAACATCCTAGGCGGTATAATAGCGGGCTTATTTGTTGGATATATGCTTGATAAGTTGGCTTTTGATTTTTTCCATAAAAGCACATCACCTTTGTTTTTGTTTATATTTTTAGCTTTTGGCATAATAGCTGGTTTTAAAAACGCTTACCAAGATTTTAAAAAAACGTTAAAAGATGATTAATTTTTTTGTAGTTAGCATATTTCCAGAAATAATAGAGTGTTATACTAAATTTGGTATCTTATCAAAAGCCATAAAACAAGGGTTTGTCAGTGTTCATGCTGTAAATCCAAGAAATTTTTATGAAAAAGTAGATGATACCGCTTACGGTGGGTTCCCAGGAATGGTGTTAAAACCAGAGCCTATAGTGGCCGCCTACGAGCATGTATTGTCTATCACTTCTGAAAAACCCTTTGTAATAAAACCAGAACCATGGGGCAAAACAATAAACCAGCATATATTAAACAATTTAAAAAATAAAAAAAATATTATAATATTATGCGGTAGATATGAAGGAATGGACAAAAGAGTAGACAATATAGTGGATTTGGACGTATCCATAGGAGATTTTATACTAAGTAGCGGGGAATTGGTGGCACTTTCAATAATAGATGGTATAGCAAGACTTTTAGAAGGGGTTTTGTCAGACAAAGAAAGCTTAGGGCAGGATTCTTTCTCAAACAAGTGGCTTGGTTATCCAGTTTATACAAGACCAGAGGAATTTAAAAGACATAAGATACCATGGGTATTGAAAACCGGAAATCATAAACTAATAAAGCTTTGGAGTCTATGGGAACGAATAGAGCTTACAATAAGGTTAAGACCAGATTTAATACCAAAAAATTTAACCGATATAGAAAAGCTATTTTTAGAAGCCATAAAAACAAATCTAAGTTTTGAAGAGGTGTTATGTTGGAACAAGAAACTGTTATAAACGGCAAAGTCCTTGAAGAGCTAAGAAAGATAATTTATGAATTAACTGGCAACTACTATCCAGATGAACGTTTGATGCTTTTAGCAAAAAAATTAAACATGTTTTTAGAAGACAAGTCTACCACGGTTCACAAGTCTGCCACGACCAACAAGTCTGCCACGACAAACAAGTCTGCCACGACCAACAAGTCTGCCACTATTCAAGTGAATTCCACAGAAGCACTCAAAATAAAACTAGATGAATTATTCAAAGAGAAAAAACTAACAAAAGAGATATTGAATATCATCACTGTCCCAGAAACAAAATTCTTTAGAGAAAAAATACAGCTTGATACGTTTATGAAAGAAATAATTTTGAAAATTGTCCTTCCAGCTATTCCTAAAGGTCAACCAATAAAAGTAGCATCTTTTGCATGCTCCACAGGAGAAGAGGTTTATACCTTGGCGATGATGTTTGAAGCTAGCTCCATAAAATATCAAATAATAGGCTTTGATATAAACGAGTCCTATTTAGAGAAAGCAAGAAGCGGTATATATCCGAAAAGAGAACTGCTAGATATACCACACGAATATCATAGATTTTTAGATATAAAAGAGGATAGTATTAAGATAAAAGATTCTATAATGAAAAATACACAATTTAAACAGTTAAACCTCATAAGAAAAGAAGATTTTGCACCCTATAGAGAAGTATTTGACGTGGCATTTTGCAGAAATGCCCTAATATATTTTAACGACGATTCAAAGCTAAATGCTATAAAAAATATAGCCTACTCTATCAAAATGGGTGGTTTTTTTATAGTATCTATGACAGAGGTACTGAGCCGTATACATACTCAGTTTTTCGAAACTATGAAAATAAACAACATTTTCTTTTACAAAAAGATTAAAGAGGTTTAAGAAGTAAAAGTTAAATTGCGAGGGAAGGATTTGAACCTTCGACCTTCGGGTTATGAGCCCGACGAGCTACCAAGCTGCTCCACCTCGCATTAAAATTTTATCATATTAAAAACTTAAATTCAATGATAGTACTCATGTTTAAAGCCGTGTGCATCTGATATAATCAACACTTATGCAAAACAAATACATAATAGACATTATCGCGCCAGATAATTTAGACGAATTTGTAAATCTCATAAAAGATTATATAAAAGTATCAGATATAGTATGCTTAGAAGGTGATCTTGGATCGGGAAAAACTACGTTTGTAAAAGCTTTCCTAAAAAGCTACAATTTTCACGACGTATCAAGTCCAACGTTTTCTATAATAAACGAATACAAGTTGAAAGATTTTGATGTACTGCACGTAGACTTCTGTAGAATAGAAAATGTAAAGAGTTTTATAGATTATATAAAAGAAAAACAAAGCGAATCTATAACCTTTGTAGAGTGGCCAAAAGAAATAGAATGCACAAAAAAACTTAGTATAAAAGATATAGGTAAAAATAGAAGGCTGTTTAAATTATGTCTATAGATGCTATAATAATAGGTGGGCCCACGGCATCCGGTAAAACAGAAATTGCTCACGAGTTGGCAAAGCTTTTAAATACCGAGATAATAAGTGCCGATTCAATGTGTGTATACAAGTTTATGAACATAGGCACCGCAAAGCCAAGTTTAGAAAAAAGAAAAGAGATAAAATATCATATGATAGATGTAGTATTACCAAATGAATATTTTGATACTTATATATATGTGGAAAAAGCAAAAAGCATTATCAAACAAATAAAAGAAAAAGGTAAAATTCCCATAATAGTAGGTGGCACATATCTCTATATCCAAGCACTCTTATATGGCTTACCTGAAACTTCAGAACCAGATTTTAGACTTAGAAAGAAATTAGAAAGCATAGCAAACAAAAAAGGACTTCATTTTTTATATGAAAAGCTTAAAGTCATAGACAAAGTATACGCAGAAAAAATAGGAAAAAACGATAAAAAACGTATAATAAGAGCGTTAGAAATATTTATAAATACAGGAAAACCATTTTCTTCATTTCACAAATGGCATGAACCTACGATGAAAGTTTTGGGCTTTTATACAAACCTTACTCAAGAGGAGTTAAACAAAAACATAGAAAAAAGAACATACTATATGATAGAGCAAGGGCTTGAAGTAGAATGTATAAATTTGCTTTGTTTAGGGTATAAAGAAGCTATGACATCTTCTCAGGCTATAGGCTATAAGGAAATGATACCTTATATAGAAGGTAAATCAAGCCTCAAAGAGGCTATAGAAAATATAATAAAAAACACAAAAGAGTATGCTTCAAGGCAAAGAAGATGGTTTCAAAAAACCACCTTCACACCAATAAGAACTATTGAAGATATCAAACACCACCTGCAATCGCTGGTACTATAGAAAGCGTATCTCCATCTTTTAGCTCTGTATCTATACCTTTTAAGAATCTTATATCCTCATCGTTTAAATAAAGGTTTACAAACCTTCTTAGTTCTCCATTTTCATCCACAAGCCTTTCTTTAAAACCAGGATAAGAGGCTTCTAAGGCATCTATAAGCTCTCTTATGTTTTTAGCCTCTACACTTACTTCTCCTTGGCCATTGGCCAACCTTCTCAAAGGTGTTGGTATTCTAACGGTTATAGCCATATCATCTCCTTAAAGCCAAAAGGCACCGCCACTTATATAGCGCTATACGGCAAGCGCTGGTTAGAGTTATAATTATAGCACAAAACTTTCTAAAGCAAATCTCTACACATATTCATGTTGCAAAATATTGCATACTTATTTTGATCATCCCTTTTTAAAGGTTATACAATATATTAAAAGCATGGAAAACTTAAATTATTCAAAATTTAACAGGATATTTTTGGCTGGTAAAGATAAGGGCGATTTATCAAAGGAATTAGAGCATTTGCTTATATCTGTAAAAGTCCTTTACAAATCTTACATGATAGATATAGAAAACATGGATAAAGAGGATATAAAATACGATTACTTAGAACATAAGAACAACTATGAAAATACGATAAGACCATTTTTGATGAAAAAGGATATACTCATGGATAAAAACCTATGTGAAAAAGCAGATCAGATATCAAAAACTTATGAGGAATTCTTAGAAACTCTGGCGAAAAAGATATAAAGCTAAATACCACCTTTAAACATATCAAATATCTGATTTACATCCTTATCGCCTCTACCGGAGAGGTTTATTATCATTAAAGAACCGGGGTTTTCTTTGGCAATATCTATAGCCTTTATAACAGCATGAGAAGATTCCAAAGCAGGTATTATACCTTCTGTTTTTGCTAAAAGCTTAAAACCCTCCAGCGCCTCTTCGTCAGTAGCATATATGTATGTAGCTCTTTTTGTAGCTTTTAAGAAAGCATGCTCCGGACCCACACCAGGATAATCAAGACCAGCAGATACAGAATGAGTACCCAATATTTGACCTTCTTCATCCTGCATAAAGTAAGATTTCATGCCATGAAGTATTCCCACTTCACCATCCGATAAAGGTGCCGCATGTTTTTTACTGGCAAGACCAAGCCCACCTGCTTCAACACCTATAAGCTTAACCTCTTTATCATCTATAAAAGGGTAAAAAATACCTATGGAGTTCGAACCACCACCTACACAAGCTATAACAAAATTAGGAAGTCTTCCCTCTTTTTCTATTATTTGAGACCTTGTCTCTTCTCCTATTACTTTTTGAAAATCTCTCACTATCATAGGAAAAGGATGGGGGCCCACCACAGAACCAACTACATAATGAGTAGTTTCAACGTTTGTAACCCAATCTCTCAACGCTTCATTGATGGCATCTTTTAATGTTTTTGTACCAGAGGTTACCACTTCCACCTTTGCACCTAAAAGCTCCATTCTAAAAACATTTAACCTCTGACGCCTAACGTCTTCTTCACCCATATAAACCACGCATTCAAGACCAAGCAACGCACAAGCGGTAGCCGTAGCCACACCATGTTGTCCTGCACCTGTCTCAGCTATGATACGGTGTTTATCCATTTTTTTGGCCAAAAGGCATTGTCCTATGGCGTTGTTTATCTTGTGCGCCCCTGTATGAAGCAAATCTTCTCTTTTGAGATATATCTTAGCACCGGCAAGCTCAGAAAGCTTTTGGGCAAAATAAAGAGGGGTTGGCCTTCCAGCGTAATCTTTCAGATAATAATTTAGTTGATTTTTAAAAAATTCGTCGTCTTTGAGTTTTTTATAAAAATATTCAAGCTCTTCAAGAGCATACATCAATGTTTCAGGCAAAAACCTTCCACCAAAAGCTATATCTCCTTCTTTAAAATAACCTTTTTCGTCCGGTTGACTGTACATACAAATATTTTACATCAATAGGCTATGTGAAGTGCATCCAAAATAGATTTATTTTTTATAAGGTCTTTCTTAGCCCATACTTCATTTTGAGTATCCCATATACCTATCATAAGACTGTAATCTTTTTCATCTTTGTTATAAAGTTTTACAAAACCAAGTATCTTTAAAAATTCGTCTTCGTTGTTTGGCAACTCTTTTGCCTTTCTATATAGATATTTACTAGCTTCTTTTGTAATGTAAACAGATTTTAAATTCACACCGAAATTTACAAGCTCAATATAAAAAGAAACAATATCTTCTATATCGTAGTTTTGTTTTAACATATAAAGTAAAACATTCTTTGCTATTTGCTCTATAAAAGCTTTTTGCTGTTTTAAAAATGGAGAAAGGACTTCTATGTGTGATATATTTGAGATAATTTGTTTTATAAGCTCTTCGTAATGCTTTATATTCTCTTTAATTGTATTGTATATCAAAAACTCCGTTATATCCTTCTTAAAAGCCCCAAACATATTAGACACATCTAAATCTTTTATATTAAACTCAAAAGAATTTTGCTCAAGGGTTTCTTTATCTTTTAAAAATACATATATATAATTTCCAGAGATTGAAATTCTGTAATAAAATTTAACAAAATACCCTTCGTCCTTTATATAACCGTAGTGATTCATAATAGCCAAATAAGACGCTACATCTTCAAGGGTGTAAACCTTGGCATCTTTTATATACACATCTTTTGCGGTAGGTCTTTCCTTGGTATTGCCTTTGGCATTTTGCAGAATGTTTATAAAAGGTATCTCAATGTCTTCATAGTCTTTTAACAAGTATATTGCATACTTTGCCATATCAAGAGCGTGTTTTACCTCAACTCCAGATACGTCGTCAAAAAACCAAGCATCTGAAGAGAATGAGAACTGTACACATTTATAAGCGTTTAGAAGTTTGGCAAAAGCAAGCTTATACTCTTCATCGTCAATGCCTTTTTCTTTCAAAAACTCTTCTGTATCCTTTACACCAAGAATAACATCTATGTATTCAAATAAAAGTTGTTTTAAATCTATTTTAAACTTTTTAGCTATATTTTCTAAATTTTCTCTGACTTTTTGTCTTAGAAACTCTAAAGCCTCTCTCAAAGGACCACGCCAGTACTGATTCCAATCTGGATGAGCACCAGAGTTGCAACCACAATGGGTTCGCCAGCGCTCTATTCCATGCGGACAACTCCAAGAGGTATTTTCTACCAATTTAAATTCATAATCAAAATCTTTTAACTCTTCTACAAGATCATTTAGAGCTTTTAAAGGTATAAGCTTTGAAAGATAAGCAAGTCCCATCTCCCCAAACTTTTTATGATGACCAAAGGTCTCTCCATCGGTGGCAACGATTGGAATAATATCTCCAGATTGTTTGAAAGCATCCACCAGTCTTTTTACATCTGTAAGAAGATCTTCAAAAGAAACCTTTGCCGAGATTATACCATCGTATATAAAAACCTTGATTTGACCGTTTTTTAGCTTTATATGACCGTAGTTTTTAGAAGTTTTGTTGGAAACCTGATGAGGAGCCAATATGACATACTCTATACCAAAAGCCTTAAAGACTTCCAACGTCTCATAATCTACAGCACACTCTGGTAGCCACATGCCTTTTGGTTTAACACCAAAATAATACTCATGGGTTTTTATGCCCCAATAAACCTGTATCTCTTTATCAAACCGTGGATCTAAAGGTAGTATCGTATGGTTAAAAGCCAAAGCTAAGGCGTTCTTTGAGCTTTTCTTAAGAATATCAAGAATATAAGGCTCATGCTTTTCAAACCAATTAAGTAGCGTATAACCCACGTTGAAGCTGATATTTTCGTAGTTATTTACTATAGCTATCACCAACTCATCTTCTTTTATGTGAGCGTAAGCGTTTGGAAGATAACATTCTCTAAGTATTCTTTTGTTCCAGTTTTCATAAGGATAAGCGGATGCTTCTAAACCAATTTCACCTAAAGACGGGCTTATCCTGATAGGTTGATAAAAATGTCCGTGAACTACAAAGTACTTATGAGCCTGCACCAAACAACCCCTCCTCAAATAGCATCTTCAATGTTTTTTTATCTTTTACAATGCTACCTTCTTTCCCCCTCAAAAACCATATAAACACTCTTGATTGTAAAAGCCCTAAAAATGTAAAGGCAGCTTCTTCTATGTCTAAATCTTTTTTTATAATACCTTCTTCAATACCTCTATGAAAAAGGATGCTTATAAGATCAAAATAGTTTTCTAAAAAACTTACAACAGCTCTATTATCGTATATGTTTGACCTTGATACTTCAAAGCACAGAACCGGAATAGCGCCTTTACTTTTCTCAAGCATGTCTATATGAGTATCCATTATTTTATCTATCTTTTGCTGGATCGATAAATCCCTATCAAATACTATACTTCTTATAGCTGTTAGACACTCTCCTGTATACTTTTTGACTACTGTTTGGACTATGTCGTTCATATCTTTAAAATGCTTAAATATAGCGGCGTCGGTTATATTGAGCCTAGCGGCTATGTTTTTTGCCGTAAAGCCTCTTAAACCTTCCTGAGCAATTATCTCAGCCGCTATCTCTATTATTTTGTCTTTTGTGCTTTCTCTTTGAGGTGTCTTTTCTTCTACTGTCTTATGCACTTGCTTCTACCGGCTCTATACTGACAAAATTCTTTTTACCTTTCTCTTCAAACTTCACTATACCATCTTTAAGAGCAAAGATAGTATAGTCAGATCCAAGCCCCACATTTTTGCCGGGATGTACCTTGGTCCCTCTTTGACGGATTATAATAGAACCAGCTTTTACAAACTGTCCGCCAAAAGCCTTAACGCCAAGACGCTTTGAATTACTATCTCTACCGTTTCTTGTCGAACCACCACTTGCCTTTGATGCCATAACTTACTCTCCTATAGATAGTATAGAGATTTTTGTATAAAACTGCCTATGCCCTCTTAACTTCTTAGAATGTTTTTTTGGAAGATGCTTGAAAATAAGCACCTTCTTATCTTTAGCAGTAGATAGAACTTTAGCCTTTACCTTACCACCAAACTTAACAGTGCCATCTTTTACTATGTTTAAAGCCGGAAGTTCTATCTCCTCATTTTCTCCAAAAGGAAGCTTTTCCACTTTTAAAACATCGCCTTCTTTAACTAAGTACTGTTTAGACCCTGTTTCTATAACAGCATACATAATCACTAACCTCTCTTTAATTTAAGATTGATAATTATAACAAGTAAAATACTAAAAATCTATGATATTTAGCAGTTAGTTGGGCATATGCCAGTGCCAGATGTATCTCTTATGCCGACATAAGAAACACATATCATATAGTACTGGTTTATATAAGAATCATAAACACATACATTTCCATTTTGAGCGCTCACACCCCTTGAATCAAAGGATATATAACCCGGATTTCCTGTATAGCTAAGATAAGAAGCCTCGTAAGAGGGTAAAGTATAAGACTCTACAATATTACCGCCACAAGAGGAGTTTGGATAAAGTCCCAAATTATAAATAGTTAAAGAAGAACCAGTGCTGTTGCACAAAGAAACATAAACCGAGTTTGATATTGCATAGGTTTTTGCTTCCATAACAAGAGAATGTAGCCTCTGACCTTCAGAATAGAGTTTGTATTGATGATACCACCTCATACTAGGTCCCACAAATATATATGTCAAGATGGCAAGTATGGCTATCACCACAAGAAGCTCAACTATAGAAAAAGCTTTGCTTAATTTTTTGACACTTTTCATTAAATCACCGTATAAATATTATATCGTAAAAAAAATAAAAAATTAAAATCGGAATGCCGGGACTCGAACCCGGGACCCCTGGCCCCCCATGCCAGTGCGCTACCACCTGCGCCACATTCCGTTAGACTTTTTTCTTGTGGTTTACTTGCAACACAAAATTTTGGCTTGGTTTGAACGTGAGGTTGTATCTTGGGGGAATCTTATACAAATCACCAGTCTTTGGATTTCTTCCTATACGGGGTTTTCTTTCTTTTATATAAAAAGTACCAAAACCAGAAAGCTGAATTTTATTTTCCTTTTTTGATATGATAGCATCTTCTAACGCATTTAAAAACATATTTATTATACGAGATACATCTCTTTTCTTTAGTTTAGTATTTTGTTTTTGCAACTTTATCATAACTTGATCCAACAAATCTTTCTTTCTCATAATATATATAAAAAGTATAACACAATTATGAAAATTATAAATATGATACCAATTCTAAGGTTTATGGCTTTTGATATGCTAAGAGAAAATATCAAAGTACTCAAAATACTAAAGAATCCCCCCACCATAAGCATATTTGGTATACGCCAATCGGTAAACCAAAGTCCCAAGCTCACCGGCATACAAGATTGAAAAACCAAAGACCCTACGATATTGCCTATAGACGACTTTAACTTTCCTTTTCTAGCCCAGATAAAAGCGTTTGAAAGTTCTGGAAGTTCTGTGGCAAGGGGAGAAAACACCAAAGCACTTTTGTAAGCATCCCATCCAAGAAGATGAGATACACCTTCTATACTTAGCACAAGCCCATCTATTACAAAAGGAAGCGTAAAAATCACCAACAAACCCTGAACTACGGCAAGGATCTTGATATAACCTTTTATCCCAAGTTTAGAGGAAAAAATAGAGAAAAAAAGTTTTTCATTCTCTTCTTCATCTTTAGTTCTGCGGCTTTTAAACTGAATATATACAAAGTACGCATAGATTGTCAAAAACAACAACACAAAAGGCTTTTTAACAGGTAAAAAATTTATCAATAAGGCCGTGTTAAAAGCAAACAAGAAAAATAGTATATTTGCCAAGTCGTACAAGTCTTTAAATCTCTTATATTTGGCTTCTATCACTAAAAGCATAAAACCAAAACCAAACATACTAAGAAACATAGGCCCACCAAATATAGAACCTATACCAATATGGGTGGTATCAACAGAGCCTTTTAGAAAAGATATAAGTGGCACCAAAAACTCCGGCAACGTAGTCACCAAAGACGCTATCACAGAGGAGCTAATACCCTCTGGAATGTTTAACTCGTGAGACAAAACATCTATAGCATTTACAATCACTTCCGCCAATACATATATTAAAATCATGTAAACAGCTATAAGGATAAAATCCATGCAAATATTATACTATGCTATAATATATATATGCCCATAGATGAAGCTTATAAGACCAAAGACCTAAGAAAGCTTTTGGACTTCAAAGCTTATATCGAGCCTATTATAAAAGAAGAAATTGAAAACATAGATGAAGACGATTTGGAGTTTGGATACTCTTTTGAAAAAGAACTTGACAAAAACCTTTGGGATGAGGCCGTAGAACAAAACAACTACTACGATGTAAAAACAGAAATATTGGAACACCACGACGGAGTTTATCTAAAAAGCACATTTATAAACTCAATAGAAAATATAACTGCAGAAAGATACGTAAACATAAGATCAAACGCAAAAATAGAAATCTCTTACAGATGCTTTATAGATGTAGACAACATCAAAGCTATAATAGAGAAAAAAGATAAGTTTAAAATCACTTTAAAAAGTGGATGATTTATTTTTATCGATAGGGGATTTATCAGCCGCTAACTATGTAGTAAATATATTAAAACATTTAAAAGATAAGCATCTAAACATATCAGGTATAACAGACACACGCATGGAAGAGCTTGGAGTAAAACCTATAGCCAACATAAAAGATTTAAATTTGGTGGGCATAATAGAAGTCCTTCCAAAGGTTTTTAAGATAAGAAAGATATTAAATCTTGCTTTAGAAAAAGCCAACAACTCAAGATGGGTGATACTTTGCGATGCTCCTGGGTTTAACTTCCGTCTTATGAAAAACATAAAACACAACCATATAATATATTTTATATCTCCTCAGGTATGGGCTTGGAAACCCCAAAGGATAAAAGAGATTGTAAAGTATGTAAGACATCTTATCGTTATACTTCCTTTTGAGCTTGATATATATAAACCATATGAAAACGAGCACTTTAACGTCCACTATTTTGGTCATCCTCTTCTTGATATTATAAAACCCTCAAGTATACAAAAAGAAAATATAATAGCAATGCTCCCAGGTTCTAGAAACTCTGAGTTTAAAAGACATATTGGGCTTTTAGAAGAGCTATCTTATTATATTTATAAAACTTTTCATATGAAAAGCCTAATACCTCTGGCAAGCACGGTAGATTATCCAATATACAAAAAAGAATATATAGAAACCACAAAAGAAAGTTCTTTGGATGTGATGAGAAGGGCAAAGTTTGGCATAATAGCCTCTGGGACAGCTTCTTTAGAAGCATCACTTTTAGGACTTCCTCATATAATATTTTATAGATTAAACCCAATAACGCTTCAAATAGCAAAACGCCTTGTAAAATCAAAATATATAGGTCTTCCAAACATAATAATGGATAAAGAGATAATACCAGAGCTCATACAACCATCAAAAGAAGATATTATAAATGTTGTAAGCTCTTATTTAGAAAACACTTCAAAGGTAAACGCTATGAGAGAAAACCTTTCTTTTTTAAGAGAAAAACTTGGCCCAGAAAATGCTACACAAAGAATAGCAGATTTTATAGAGTATATTTTAAAATCGGGGTAGCAGGACTCGAACCTGCGACATTCGGCTCCCAAAGCCGACGCTCTACCACCTGAGCCACACCCCGTAGTATATACATTATAGCACAACTTTTAATTTTGTAAAGGGGTTTTTATAAATTTTTATAATATAGCACTCTATTAGCCAATACCAAGCTCTTTTAACTTTCTCCAAAGAGTGGTACGGTGTATACCAAGCATTTTTGCCGCCAAACTCTTGTTGTAATTTACCTTTTCTAAGACAGCCTTTATCCTTTCTTTTTCTTCTTGCTGTTTATGGTTGTTGCTTTGAAAATCTAAACTTATATCTTCGATATTTATTATGCTACCTCTACATGTTATTACAGCCTTTTCTATAATATGCTCTAATTCTCTGATGTTACCTGGAAAATCATAACCAAGGAGCATTTTTATAGCATCACCAGATATTGATTTTACCCTTTTTGAATAGAGTTTTGAATATTTTTCTATAAAATTATTTATTAAAAGCGGTATATCTTCTTTTCTTTCTCTAAGAGGGGGTAGATATATGTTCACAACACTTAACCTGTAATAAAGATCTTCTCTAAAACGTCCTTGTCTCATAAGCTCTTTTATGTCTTTGTTGGTGGAAGCTATAATCCTTGTATTTGTCTTTCTAGGGGTGTTTGAGCCAAGCCTTTCAAATTCTTTTTCTTCCACAAGGTGGAGAATTTTTGCCTGTAAGCTCAGTGGCATATCCCCTATCTCATCCAAAAACAAAGTTCCGCCATCAGCTATCTCCGCTTTACCGGGTTTATCTTTTGTGGCCCCTGTAAAAGCTCCTTTTACGTATCCAAAAAGCTCTGCCTCCAAGAGGTTCTCTGGTATAGCAGCACAGTTTACTTTAACAAAAGGAGCATCTCTTCTTGGGGACAAAAGATGTATGTATTTTGCCAAAAGGCTTTTGCCTATGCCGGTTTCTCCTTCTATAAGCACGTTTACATTGTGCTCTGAACAAGATTTCACTAAATCAAGTACTTTTTGAAATGTTGGGCTTTTGGTAAAAATGTAATCTAGTTTATCGCAAAAAGACATATTATCTTGCTGGATCACATAAAAAGATACCACATAACCAAAACCAAGATTCATAGGGGATACAAGCGTTGATGCTTTTTGCCTACCACACGGAGTTTCTATGTATACATCTGTTCTTTCTCCTTGTGGAGGAAACTCTTCTAAACTCAGATTCACAAGCTCTTTTATATGCCTTCCTATCAAAGATTCTTCGCTGGTTCTACAAAGCATTTTTTTGGCTATATTGTTGTGCTCTACTATATAACCGTTTTCATCCAAAACAAGTATTGCCTCTACTATAGAGTTTAAAATTGTTTCTTTGTAGGTTTTTTGTCTTTGAGATTCTAATATACAAGAAACTACGTTGCTTACATCTTTAAAGACCTCCACTACCCCCTCGCATTTATCACCATTAAAAAGAGGGCTCATACTCCAACAAGCATGAACATCTGTGTTGGTTTTTATATCGTAAACCTGCACGCTTTCTCTCTCTTCCAAAACAAGCTTTAAGGGACAAGAATTACATATACTAAAAAGTCCTTTACAAAAATCGTTTTCTTTTACGTCAAGAAGCTTTTTAGCAGAATCGTTGGCATAAACTATCTTATAGTCTAAGCCTATTACCAAAACCCCGTCAAGAAGCTCATCGAGTATACTAAAATCCATAAAACATATCAAGCATTCCAATCCACAGGTACGCTACCCATCATCCTCAAGCTCTCCTCAAAAGCTCCCATATATTTCATAGCTGTTATCATAGAACCCTTAAACTTTAACTTCTTTGTAAGCATGGCAGCTTTTGGTCCCATTTGCCCTGTAGCAAGCGATTTCCAGTCTTCCAATGTAGCCCACATTTCAAAATCGTAATCTTTACCGTCTGCCATTCCACAGCTTATAGCCTCTCCATTTTTTATTATAAGCTCTACCGCTTCATTCTCTTTAGAGATTATATAATATTTTAGCTTAGCAGAGAAGTTTTTAAGATCATTTTTAAGTTTCTCGTTTTTGTTCCATTGATCTTTGTAAGCTTTTATAAAATCATAAGATAAAAATTTATACATAATTCCACTCCTAAACAAAAAATGTGGGGGCTCCCCACCCCCAGTAACACCATAAACCTTAGGAAGAAAGAGCTTTGAACACTTCGTTAAAAGAAACTTCGTCGTTGTTTACAAAAACACCAACACCTTTTACAACGCAAACAGAGTACTTTGGACCAGTAAGAGCAAAGCCTACAAGAGGAGTCCACTCTTTACCAGACATGGCTGTGTAACCTTGGGTTTGCATCTCAGCCATCATCATATTGGCAGCACACATCATGGCGGCCATAGCAGCTTCTTCTTCACTTATGTTGCCTTTGTAAGCCAAGAGTTTACCATCCTGAGAAAACTCACCAGCTGCCCATACACCTTTTATGCTTAAAAGTTGATCAAGGTTTGCCATACTGCACCTCCTTAAATATATTTTGATAGTACTTCAAAGGTCTTGTCAAAATCAGCTTTTGAAAGTTCCAAAAACACACCTACGTTGCCGAAAATACAAGCTACATACTTACCACCAGCCACCGCAAAGCCCTCTACTGGATAAAAACCGCCTTTGCCAGTGTAAGTGCTCCAGCCTTTAGCCTGCATATTACCCATAAGCTTGTTGGCAGCACACATCATAGCTGCAATTTCGGCAGATTTCTCATCTATATCCCCGTAGTAGGCTACCAACCTACCATCGTCTGTAAACTCGCCCGCTGCCACAGCACCCGGGAGAGTCATGAGCTCTTTTAGCTTGCTAACTGTAGCCATAAGCCACACCTCCTAACGTTTGATACTATTTATATGGCAAATATCGTGCCATCATAATGTAATAAACTTTTAATAGTAAACCATTGATATTCTAATGACTTTAAAAAATGCTGATGTTTCATGTTGCATCAATGTTGCATCAATGTTGCAATAGATGTTATTTAAGTGTTTCTTCTATTATAACTTTTGTTTTATCAAAAGCTATAAACTCATATAAGCCGTCTTCAAGCTTTTTAAAATAACTTGGGATAAGTGGAACTTTACCCTTACCACCAGGTAAATCTATAGCGTAAGTGGGTATACCAAACCCGCTTAGCCTTCCTCTCATATAATCCATTATCTCTAAGCCTTTTTCTATGGAGGTCCTAAAATGAATTGTGCCTGTGATGGGGTCACAGTGGAAAAGGTACTGAGGTTTTACCTTTATGCTTAAGAGTTTCCTCATTAGTTCAAGCATCGTTTCTTTGTCATCGTTTACACCTTTTAAAAGTACAGCTTGATTGTTTACTGGCACACCAGCCTTTAGCAGATTTCTTATAGCTACTTTGGCATCTTCTGTGATTTCGTTTGGATGGTTAAAGTGTGTATTTATCCAAAGCTTGTCATATCTCGATAGTATATCAAGAAGCTCCTCATCGTAAAGGCGCTGGGGAAGTGTCACCGGTACCCTTGAGCCTATCCTTATCACTTCAAGATGCTCTATAGAAGATAGGTTATTAAGGATGTATTTTAGTCTTTCGTTATCAAGAGTAAGAGGGTCTCCGCCTGATATTAAAACATCTTTTATGGTTTTATGGTTTTTAATATAATCAAAATAAACATCTAAAAGCTCTTTGGGAGCGGCATGAGTACCCTCTTTGAAAATGCGCTTTCTCATACAATGCCTACAATAAACACCGCAGTAAGAGGTTACACTTATAAGAGCCCTATCTTCGTATCTATGAGTAAGACCTTTTATAAAAGTTTCTTCGTTTAAAGCGTTTGGATGTGAGTTTTGTTGGGCGTTCTCATCTATTTCAAGAGGGCTTGGGACTATTTGAAGCCTTATGGGATCTTTTTTATCTTTGGGATTTTTTACAAGCGATAGATAATAAGGGGTCACGGCAAAAGGATATTCTTCTGCAACAGCATCAAAAAACTTAATCTCTTCGTTAGTTAGCTCTATATATTTTGATAATTCTTCTAAAGTGGTTATACGGTTTTGAAGTTGCCAACGCCAATCATTCCACTTTGACTTGTCAGTTGTTTTTATCATTGGGCTTTTAAAACGCTTAAAAACGCCTCTTGAGGCAAAGATACCTTGCCAAACTGCTTCATGCGTTTTTTACCTTCTTTTTGCTTTTCTAAGAGCTTTCTTTTTCTTGATATATCACCACCATAGCACTTTGCAGTAACGTTTGCTCTCATTGGGGGTATACGCTCTGAAGCTATAATTTTACTACCTATAGCCGCTTGGACGTTTATTTCAAAAAGCTGTCTTGGTATAGTCTCTTTTAGTTGCTCCACCAAAGCCCTTGCTTTTCTGTAAGCTTTATCTTTGTGCACCAAAAACGACAGAGCATCCACTGGTTCTTTGTTTATCATGATAGTTAGTTTTACCAAATCAGATTCTTTATATCCTAAAAACTCATAATCAAAAGATGCATATCCTTTGGAAGCAGATTTTATCTTATCGTGAAAATCCACTATGATCTCTTGAAGTGGCATCTCATACTCAAGCAACGCTGTGTTTTGATCAAGGTAAGAAAATTTTACCTGTATACCCCTTTTATCTTGGCATATATTTATTATATTTCCTACATAGTCTTTGGGTGTAATGATGGTGGCCAATACGTATGGTTCTTCTATATACTCTATAAGGCCAAAGTTGTCTGGTATATCGTTTGAGCTTTTGACCTCTAAGATATCAGATCTATTTTTAAGCTTTAACCTATAAACAACGCTTGGAGCAGTGGTGATAACATCTATGTTGTACTCTCTTGAAAGTCTTTCTTGGACTATTTCCATGTGTAAAAGCCCCAAAAACCCACATCTAAAACCCATACCTATAGCAGGGGATGTTTCTGGTTCGTAAGTGATAGCTGCGTCGTTTATAGAGTATTTTTCTAAAGCATCTCTTAGCTCTTCAAAGTCTGAATCCTCGGTGGGGTAAAGCCCGGCAAAAACCATAGGCTTAGCAGTTTTAAAACCAGGGATTGCTTCTTTGGTGGGGTTTGATTTTAATGTGATAGTATCGCCAACTCTTATATCTCTTACATCTTTTATAGAAGCTGCTATATACCCAACGTCTCCGGCTTTTAGTATAGGAAGCTTTGTCATTTTTGGCGTCTGGGCACCAACCTCAGTAACTTCAAACTCCTTGCCGGTAGAAAATAGCTTTATCCTATCACCTACTTTCAAAGACCCATCAAATATTCTAACAAAAGCCACAGCACCTCTATAAGGATCATAATAAGAATCAAATATGAGAGCTTTTAAAGGTGCATTTTCATCTCCTTTTGGTGGTGGTATCCTCTTTGTGATAGCCTCTAAAATCTCTTCTATCCCTATACCTTCTTTTGCAGAAGCAAGTATAGCCTCATCTGGGTCAAGGCCAAGTATATCTCTTATTTGAAGTTTTATACGATCTGGGTCTGCTGCTGGTAGGTCTATTTTGTTTATTACAGGTATTATAACTAGGTTTTGCTCGACGGCTTTCCAAAAATTTGCCACAGTTTGGGCTTCTATACCTTGTGAGGCATCTATTAAGAGCAAAGCCCCTTCGCAAGCTGCTAAAGATCTTGATACTTCGTAAGAAAAATCTACGTGCCCTGGTGTGTCTATAAGATGCAATGTAAAGTCTTTGTTTTGTATCTTGCTGTGATAGTTTATCTTCACAGCTTGGAGTTTTATCGTGATGCCTCTTTCTCTTTCTATATCAAGAGTATCAAGCATTTGATCTTTTTTTTCTCTATCTGTGATAGCTCCGCAAAACTCTATAAGCCTATCGGCCAATGTAGATTTGCCATGGTCTACATGGGCTATTATCGAGAAGTTTCTTATGTTTTCCATCGGATTATACTAAATACTCTCTTCCAAAATTCTTACTGCATTAGCAACTTTTTTAGCGTTTTGACGGGCTTTTTCTATGTCCTCTGCCAACGCCAAAGCCACTCCCATACGTCTTTTTGGTCTTGTGATGGGCTTTCCAAAGATCCTTAGCTTTGTGTTTGGTATAGATAAAGCCTCTTCAAGATTGTCGTAAGCTGGTATTATACCATCTGTTTTTGCATGAAAACAATAAGAGGCTCCGGCTCCTAAAAGCTCAATATGTATAGGGAGTCCAAGTATTGCTCTTAGATGTATCTCAAACTCAGACATATTTTGAGAGATCATCGTCACCATACCAGTATCGTGGGGTCTTGGAGATATTTCGTTGAATATAACCTCATCTTTTCTTACAAAAAGCTCACATCCAAATATACCATACCCACCAAGTCCTTCTACAACGGTTCTTGCTATATTTTGGGCTTTTTGTAAAAGCTTATCATCCATTGGATGAGGTTGCCAGCTTTCATAATAATCACCTTCTACTTGTATATGACCTATGGGCGGGCAAAACAAAATCCCTTGATTTTTTGTTCTTACTGTGAGCATCGTAATTTCATAATCAAAATCTATAAACTCCTCTACGATAAGTTCTTTTGAATCACCTCTTGCCTTTTCTCTTGCTATATAAAAAGCTTTTTCTAAATCTTGTTCTTTATAAACTATAGACTGACCCTTACCTGAAGAACTCATAACCGGTTTTACCACCACTGGATAACCAAGTTCTTTGGCAGCTTGTTTTAACTCTTCAAACGTATTTACAAATTTATACTTAGAAGTAGGAAGTCCTAGCTCTTCAGCAGCAAATCGCCTTATGGCTATACGGTTCATCGTATATTTTACAGCTTTAGCACAGGGCACTATATTAAAACCTTCTTGCTCTAACTCTATAAGGGCATCTGTATTTATAGCTTCTATCTCAGGAACTATAAAATCGGGGGCTTCCCTATAGGCTATACTCTTTAAAAGCTCTTTATTCTTCATATCTATAACGTAGTATCTTTGGGCTACTTGTTGGGCTGGAGCGTGCTGATATGAATCCACCGCCACAAGCTCTATACCAAGCCTTACAGCTTCTATAGCAAACTCTTTACCAAGTTCACCTGAACCAAGAAGCAATATTTTTGTAGTGTTGTAAGACAATGGGGTGCCTATCATAATTATATTTTATCACATCCGTCGACTTACACCTAACAAAAACTGAAATTTTTTACCAATCTGTTAGATTGCAACGCCTCTGTGCCAAATGACACGGACTTATTCCCCACACTATTCCATAGACTTTTTAGCAGTCTACAGAATTCGTAGTCGCTTTTGATTTTAATGGGATTACAGAGCTTAAATAGTTTGTCTTTTAACCAAACAAAACATTTACCAGTACCTATTTTGATATGGTTTACTGCAGCGTTAATATCAGCATTGAATACTTTGTTTATAACAGTATCCAAGAATAAACCCCTCTTAACACGCTTTCCTTTGAAAGCATTAGTCAAGTCAGGATTATCTTGAATACTTTCTACATCATCACTTATACAGCTTGCTTTAGATGTGTATTTTTCATCTATATAACTTACTTTTATTCCATATTCTTGTGCTTTGTACTCTATGTATTTTAAAAGTTTCACAAATGGTATTTGAATGAAGTTTTGTTTTACAGCTTTGCTTAGTTCACATTCTCCATTGCTCTTTAGCTGTGCTAAGTTTTTGGATATAAAAAGTTCTGATACTCCATGTAGATGTAAATACTCAACTACACGTTTAGCCATTTTATGAAATTGATCTGTAAAAAACCTATTTCTTTTTGAGTATAAGAACGAAATAAATTTACCAATTCTCTTACCTTTCTCTGTATATTTAACAGGATATTTTGTCCCTGTTTTTGATACACCCCATTCTAATACCTCTTTAGATTTTGATTCATTAAGCTTAGCTACAAGTCTATTAAACTTTGCATTGTAATGTTTAAAGGGCTTGCCATCCACTATTAGTGATGGAGTACTTTTGTCGTCTATAAACACTGTTATCAGATTATTTATGCCTATATCTATGCCTGCATATTTGATTTTATCCTTTTCTGTTTTATTTAATTCTTTCAAATAACTAATTTGCAAATACAAATCTCCATTATCATACACAACTCTTGCTGAGTATAACTTGTTTATGTCTGTTAGCTTTTTAACCTGCTCTTTATCCACATGTATATAAACCATGCGGTCAGACAAATTAATACCTACTAAATTTTCCTTCTCTAATCGTGCAAAAGATAAAGAACAGTATTTATCTAATTCTACTGCATAGTTTGTTAGTTTAGAAAGCTTTTTTGGTTTAGGAGGCTTAGGCATTCCTTGAAATAAACTTGGATTTTGTTTATATAACTCTAAACTAGTAAAGTAGGTATTAAAACTTGCTTTTACTCTCTTGATGATATGAGTTAAGTTATGTGATTTCAATTTCTTAGCAGTTTCTTTTAATTCATTCCAAAGTTGATTGTCCTTATATTTGTTCTTGAGATACTCTATCTGAGCTGAATGTTTAGAGTTGTAATCATACAAAGCGTTTCTCATAAGCTGTGGAGAAGTAAGTAAGTTAAAATCATTTGTATCTTTACCATCTTTATATAGATTGTAGTTTTGGTTTATAAGTATTAGCAATATGTTTTCAAAGTGTTTATAAGTAAATAAGATATTTTTTAGTTTCTTTTCTAACTTGTCAGACTTTATTCTTATAGAAAAGGTTCTTAACTCGGTATTTTGAACTAGAGATTGTTTGTTATTCTTTTTCATCCCACTTTCTCAATGTAGTTATATATATACCTGTAAGCTTAGAAAATTTTCTTATCTTATACATACTTTAAATATAGTATAAATTCTAATTTTTTCAAGCACAAAATAGTAGAAAAAAGAAGGAAAGTTTTAACAGTTAGTTAGCCTATGATTTGATAATTCTAGTAATTTGTTTTTACCAAACTCCACAGCCCTTAAAATATCTTCAAGATTCTCTTCTATATGAAAATTCACCGAAGAAAGTACGCTCTCTATCAAAACTGGTATATCAAGAAATCCAATTTTCCCTTCTAAAAAAAGCTCTACAGCTTTATCATCAGCTCCTAAAAGCACAGATACATAAGGGTTTCCCATAGAGGCTACCCATTCACAAACATCGATAGCCCTAAACAAATCCCTTTTAGGCTTTTCAAAAGTAAGACAAGAAATAGATGTTAAATCTAACCTATTGAAGGTATAATTTACCATCTCTGGATAAAAAATAGCGTTTTGAATAGGAAGCCTCATATCTGGAAGCGACATATTTGCTATAAAAGAGCCGTTTTCAAGTTCAACTATGGCATGCACTATACTTTGAGGATGTATCAATATCTTTATGCGTTCAAGTGGTATATTAAACAATACACTGGCTTCTACAAGTTCAAATCCTTTGTTCATAAGTGTTGCAGAGTCTATGGTTATCTTTGGACCCATCTTCCAATTTGGGTGTTTAAGAGCCTCTTCTTTGCTTACAGTTTTTAGCTGTTCTTTGGAATACCCTCTGAAAGGACCACCTGAAGCTGTTATATAAAGGTTTTTCACAGTTTTGTGGCTTTTAAGAAGCTCAAAAGCGGCATTGTGTTCGCTGTCTACCGGTATCACTAGCTCAATATTTTCTCTTATTAGGTTTGGCATACAAAGGATTGATTCCTTGTTGGAAGCAAGAAGTATTTTTTTAGCTTTTAGTATGCTGTAAGTGGCTTTTATGCCAGAGGTCCCAGATATAGCGTTTAAAATCCTATCGGAGTTTTCTATAATAGCCTGAAGTCCCTCTTCTTCGTTAAGGTATGTAGAATATTTTGAAACCTCATCAATCCAGTCTTTTGTAGGGGTTTCTACACTAAAAACAAACTTAGGTCTAAACTCTTTAACCTCTTCTAAAAGCCCTTTGGATGATCGATATGCACCTATACCTATAAGCTCTATCTTATCTTTGTTTGATCTAACAATATCAAGGGCATTTTTCCCAATAGTCCCCGTAGAACCAAGTACACCAAGCCTTGTCATATCAAACTTAGTATTATAAAAAAGCTATTTATCATTTGTATAAGATTTAATACCATACTAAAAGCGTGTAAACGAAGGAATGCGTGATAATCTGTATGTTTTAAAAAAGAGGCCTCTGGCAATATAAAAACAAGAAAAGCTATGAAAATAACTATATTTAATATCAAAAAAGCGAAGTTTTTTCTGAATGTTGGCTTTTCACTTAAAAACAAAATAAAAAAACTCATAAGAAATATAAAAAGTCCAATACCAAAATACATTGGAAATATTTTTGCCACCACATCACCAGCCAACATGGTAGAAAGCGTATCAAAAAGAGTGGGGGCCACATCAAAGCTAAAAAACAAACTAACACCAAACCATGTGCTTATCATGAAAAGAACTATGTTGGTCATAACAAAGAAAGAATATCCTTGTATATGTTGTTTATATTTTCAAAGTTTACGGGCTTTTCCAATAAAAAAATACTGTTTTGTATATCAAGGACATTAATCCTATCCAAATCGGAATCTTTTATAAAAACCTTTGCCCCATACAAAGAAGCTGTTCTTTCATAGTAAGGTTCATTTTTTATATAAGATATAAAGCATTTTATATTGTTTAAGTTTAAAAGCGTCCAAAGGTATATAAGCTCTCTTAACTTATGCTGTCCTACCATTACAAGATAAATCATTCAAGCACTATACCCTTTTGATAAACTTTCCATCTTGGAGGAGGTAGCGTTGTAGAACATCCCAGTGAGCTTGTATCGTATATCTTAAAAGCTTTTGGTTCTTCTTTATCAGCCACAAACACAAAAATAGTATTGCTTGGCATAAGGGTAAGAGTTTGTTTCCAATTCTTTATCTCGTTGGCAATATCTAAAAGACAGTTTTTTATTTGATCTTTTGAAAGCTCTTCTTTTGTTTTTGATTTTGTATCTTCTATAATCCAATTATCACCAGAGATTTTTTGCACAATATTTAAAAAATCTTCATCTTTTAAAAGCCCATAAAACCTCACTTATATCACCTCTGTAAATGTCTCTTTGTTTTCTACAGTATCTATAGTGGGGTCTGGCATTTTACCAGTAAGCATATCTATAAGCTCACAGACAGATATTATACCTTGCTTTTTCAACTTATATCCGTTGGCACCGCTTATAAAAATACCTTCTTCTACATTGCCAAGACAAGCAGCTCCAAGCCTATCGGCTATACAAAAACCTACTTTTTTAGCCTCCTCTCCATGCTTACAAGGGGCCACGCAATCAGAAACGCATCCTTTCCAGCCGTTGTATCCGTTTAAAAGCTTTTCCACAAAAGGCGTTTTTATAACCCTCAAAGGATATCCCACCGGCGATTTTAGAAGCATTATATCCTTTTCTTCAGCGTTTAAAAGAAGCTCCTTGTATACAAGCGGTGCATCGCTTTCTTTTGTAACTGCAAACCTGGTGGCCATCTGAACACCGACAGCACCTCTTTGAATGTAGGTTTTTATATCTTTGTAATCCCAAACACCACCTGCCACTATAAGAGGTATATTACCCCATTCTTGAGCCTCTTTGTAAACCTCATCAAACAAATTTTCAAGTTGAAATTCCGGCTTAAAACAATCTTCATACTTAAAACCTTGATGACCACCAGACATGGGACCTTCCAAAACGACAGCATCTGGTAACCTGTTATAGCGCTTTTTCCATGTTTTGGCTATAAGGTTTAAAGCCCTAGCAGAAGATACTATAGGCACCAAAGCCGTATCATACCCCTCTGTATACTCTGGCAACTTCAAAGGAAGTCCTGCTCCAGATATGATTAAATCAGCTCCAAACTTGGCAGCTTCGTTTGCTACCCTACCGTAATCGTTTATAGCAGATAGTATATTTACACCTATGGCGCCTTTGCCACCGGCTATTTCTCTGGCTTTTTGAATAATGAGCCTCAAAGCCTCGCCGTTGTGAGCATTTTCAGTGCCTATCGGTCTTCCAAACTTATCTTTTTTAACAAGTTCTAAAAATCTATAACCTGTACCCACTGAGGATACAACACCTACAGCACCGCAGGATGCAACAGCCCCTGCCAATTTTTCCCAAGAAATACCTACGCCCATACCCCCTTGTATAATAGGTATCTCCACCTCTATATGCCTTATTCTAAGTGGTGGTAATTTCATAAAAACCTCTCACTATTGGATATACATAAAATATAAAAACAATTCTCAAATTTGCAAAGCTTCAATGTCTGAAATGCCTCATATGGGTAAATATCATAAACATGTTATGCTCATTTACAGCCTCTATAACTTCTTTGTCTCTTATAGAACCACCAGGTTGTATTGTACCAGATATTCCTTCTTCAGCAGCTATATCTATGCTATCTCTAAACGGGAAAAAAGCGTCTGAGGCCACTACGGCGCCTTTTAAATCATGGGAAAAGTTTTTTGCTTTTCTTATAGCGCTTCTAAGAGAATCTACCCTCGACACCTGACCAGCGCCTATACCTATGGTTTGATTGTTTTTAGCTATCACTATAGCATTTGATTTTGTCCATTTTGCCACTTTCCAAGCAAATATAGCATCCTCTAACTCTTGCTCAGTAGGTCTTCTCAATGAAACTATCTCTATAGACTCATAAAGCTTATCATCTATGTCCTGCACTAAAAACCCGCCAGATATACTCCTTAGATCAATATTCTGATTGTAGTTTTTATACCTTACTAACCTTAAATTCTTCTTTTTGGAAAACTCTTCAACAGCTTCTTCGGTAAACTCAGGAGCTATAACTATCTCATAAAAATGCTCTGTAATAGCCTTAGCAACGTCTTTATCTACAACCTTGTTAAAAGCTACGATACCACCAAACGCCGCCTCAGGATCACATTGAAAAGCTTTTTTGTAAGCTTCCAGAATATTGTTGTCTGTGGTTATACCGCTTGGATTGTTGTGTTTTACGATAGCACAGCAAGGATTAGAAAACTCTGACATGAGCTTTACAACAGAATCGGCATCAAGATAGTTGTTGTAAGACATCTTTTTACCTTGAAGCACATCAGCTCTTACAATACCATTTTCTTCCAACGGATTTTCATATAGGTAAGCTTGCTGATGTGGATTTTCACCGTATCTCAATTCATCTCTCAAAAACATAGGTACAGTATGATGCTTAAAATCTTTTTCTGAAAAGCCAAATACTTTGGAAAAATAACTAGCTATAACAGCATCATAGTAAGATGTTAACCAAAAAGCTTTCAAAGCTAAGTATTTTCTGTCTTGCTGAGATACAGCATTCATTTTGAGCTTTTCTATAAACCATCCGTAATCTTCGATATCTGTAAGTACACTAACTCGTTTGTGATTTTTAGCAGCGGCTCTTACAAGAGTAGGACCCCCTATGTCTATAAACTCCACAAGAGCATCTATATCTTTTAGCTCTTTCATCTTCTTTTCAAAAGGATACAAGTTCACCACTACGATATCAATAGGTTCTATAGAGTTTTCTTTTATTTCTTCTAAATCTTTTTCTACGTCTTCTCTAAACAAAATACCACCGTGTATAGCGGGATGAAGCGTCTTAACTCTACCACCTAAAATCTCTCTAAAACCTGTTACCTCAGATACCTCTATGGCATCAACACCAGCATTTTTTAGATAAGTGTATGTCCCACCACTGGATAGAATCTCATACCCTTGGTTCAAAAGCTCCTTAGCCAGTTCTAAAATACCGGTTTTATCGTATACAGATATAAGTGCTCTCATTTAATCCTCTAAGGTAGATACATCGCCTATATCAAGCCCAAGCTCTTTGGCTTTTAGTACTCTTCTCATAATCTTTCCACTTCTTGTCTTTGGTAATTTATCTACAAACTCTATCTCTTCTGGATAGGCTATAGCCCCAAGCACGTGTTTTACATGCTCTTGAATGCTTTTTTTAAGCTCTTCAGAAGGATTATAATCTTGTTTTAGTATTACAAAAGCCTTTATACGTTCACCCTTTATGGGATCAGGTTTACCTATAACAGCAGCTTCAGCCACAGCTTCATGATCAACTATAGCGCTTTCTACTTCCATAGTGCCTATACGATGACCAGCCACAGAAAGTACATCGTCGGCCCTACCTACTATCATAATATCACCTTCTTCATCTATAGACCCTAAGTCATCAGCGTTGTAAACGTTGCCTGGTATTTCAGTCCAATATTTTTTATAACGTTCAGGTTGCCCCCAACAATTTCTCATCATAGAAGGCCAAGGATTTTTTATAACCACATAGCCTACCGTGTTAGGTGGGACAGGGTTTCCGTTTTTATCTACTATAGCAACTTCAATACCTGGAAGCGGTTTACCGGCTTTACCTGGTTTCATAGGGTTGCCAGGCAAAGTAGTTATCATGTGAGTTCCAGTCTCTGTTTGCCACCAAGTATCTACTATGGCGCAATTTTTATGTCCTATATGCTCGTAGTACCAGTGCCAAGCTTCAGGATTTATAGGTTCGCCCACAGAACCAAGGATTTTAAGAGAAGATAGATCATGAGCTTCTGGCCATTGCTCTCCGTATTTCATAAAAAGTCTAACAGCTGTTGGAGCAGTATAAAACTTGTTTACTCTGTATTTTTCTACTATCTTCCACCAAGTGGATGGATCTTTATAGTCTGGAGCGCCCTCAAATATAACGCTTGTAACACCTACAGACAACGGCCCATAAACTATGTAAGAATGCCCTGTTATCCAGCCTATATCAGCAGTACACCAGTATATATCGTTTGGCTTTAGGGCAAATACGTTTTTTGTGGTAAAATGCACATTTACCATGTATCCACCGGTGGTATGTATCACACCTTTAGGCTTACCGGTGGTACCAGAAGTATAGAGTATAAAAAGTGGATCTTCAGAATCCATATGTTCTGGTTCACATTCTGGTTTTTGGCTTTTAACAATATCGTAAAAGCCGAGCACTCCCTCTGGAAGACCAGCGTTATCTCTATCCCAACATATTACATGTTTGATTGAATCAAGGCCTTTTATAGCTTCTAAAGCAGTAGGCAAAAGCTCTACTTTTTTACCACGCCTTTTTGTGTATGTGGCAGTTATTATAGCGCTTGCCCCTGCATCCTCTACCCTCGTTCTTAAAGCGCCTTCACTAAACCCGGCAAACACTACTTGATGTATAAGCCCAATACGAGCGCAAGCCAGCATGCTTGCCACAGCTTCTACCGTGTTTGGCATGTATATAGAAACTCTATCGCCTTTTTTAAGGCCTAAGCTTTTCAAAGCATTTGCAAGTCTATTTACAAGCTCAAGAAGCTCCCCGTAGGTAATTTTTTTCTCTTCTAAATCTTCGTTTACTCCTATATAAGCTACTTTGTTTCTAAGGCCTTCTTCTATATGCCTATCAAGACAGTTGTAAGAGGCGTTTAATTTACCATCTAAAAACCATTTGGCGTATGGAAAGTTCCATTCTAAAACCTTTGAAAATGGTTTAAACCATGTAATATCTTGTGCTGCTTCTGCCCAAAAAGCATCTGGATTTTCTATTGATTTTTTGTAAATAGACTCATAATCCTTTATATGAGCCTCCTCCAATATGCGAGATGGTGGGTTTATCTTCTCCTCCACTTTTAAAAGCACTTCATCGTTCATAGTTATATACCTCCAGCTTTTGATTAAAATTATTATACCATATCAATAGCTCTTTTATGGGACGCTATAAAATAAAAATAAACTTCTTTTACAGCGTGCATCTTAAGGGTTCTCGCTATTTGAGTAGCAGTAGCTCCTGTAGTTAATATATCATCAAAGACTAAAACTTTTTTACCTTCTAAATTAAATACAAATTCTTTTCTTATCTTAAAAGCCTTAGAAACAATGTGTTCTCTTTGATTTTTATCCATGCTAAGAGATAGAGGTTTAGCATGTCTTCTACGTTTCAAAATAGATATGTATTGAGCGTTTAAAGCTTTTAATAAGATATCGTTCTGGTCATAGCCCCTTTGCCAAAATCTAAAGAAAGAAACTGGCACATAGGTAACAATATCAGGGTTTATAGATTTTACAAAAGCAAAAAAATCATCTTTCACAATATCACCTATTATTTTTGCAAACAAAGAGGCTTTCTTAAATTTTAAGGCGATTATCATTTCTTTTAAAGCTTTATCGTAGCTACTAAAAATCCTATAGGAATCTATGTAAGGAAGAGTTTCTTTTTCAAAAAGCATAGGTTTTATAGATGCTATACAATCATCGCAAACATAACCCTGAAGCGTCGGCTTAAAATAGTTGTTACAACTAAGACAAACGTTGTCTGGTATGTAAAGTTTGTCAAAAATCTTAGCTATTTGGCTCTTTATCCGTAGGTATTTTGATAAGTACATGCTCTATCTTTTTACCATCCATTTTATCCACTATAAACTTAAAACCTTTGTATTCAAACTCATCGCCTTCTTTTGGAATTTTCCCCATGTTTGCCATTATAAAACCGCTCAACGTATCGTAATCGTAGTTCTCAGAGAGTTCAAAACCAACGGTAGCGGCGACTTCTTCTATGGAGGCAGAACCTTCCACTATATAAACATCTGAAGACATCTTGGTAAACTCATTTTCATCTTCCCACTCCTGAGGTAAATCTCCTGCCAACCATTCAAGCAAATCATGTTTCGTAATGAGTCCAGATATGGCACCGTGCTCATCTACCACCATCATTATTTGACTTGAAGATTTTTTCATCTCTTGAAGTAGATTTTTTATACTCATAACCTCTGGTATAAATTCAATAGGTCTTAAAAAAATCTCTAACGTATCGTCTTTATGCTGATAAACTGGCGTAAGGTCTTTTATATGTATATAGCCAACCACATTGTCTTTTGTATCTTTGTATATAGGTATCCTACTATGTTCATGCTCTAATATATCGTTTATAACTTCCTTTACAGTTTGGGTTGCTTCTAACATAAATATATCAAGCCTTGGAGTCATTATTTCTCTTACTATAGTTTCTCTCATCTGAGATACTTTTTGTATCATCTGAGTTTCTTCTTCTGAAAATTCCTGAGCGTTTGCTGGACTTTGCATTATATAAACTATATGCTCTAAAGAAAACTTCTTTTCCAAGCTTATATTTTCAACACCAAAAAGTTTTAATATCTTTTTTACAGGTGCTACAAAAATGTAAGTAAAAGGCTTTGTGGCTACAAGATATGGATAAAATATGATCGCGTAAAACTTTAAAAGCCTATCTTTCAAGAAAAGAGCAATATTTTTAGGTATAGTTTCACCAATTAAAAATATCAATATACTGATAAATATGCCAGATAAAAATACCCATCTTTTGCCTACCAGGTTTATTACAAAACTAGAGCTCACTGAAGATATTAAAACATTTACAAACTCGTTCCCAATGAGCATTGACACTAAAAGAGCTTGCGGGTCTTTAAATATTCTATCTATAAGTTTTTTATAAAACTTTTTATCCTTTTCTTCTAATATATTAGAAGCACCAAAAAACACAACCTCCGAAGAGGCAAAAAAACCAGATAAAAATATGAGAAAAAGTATTAAAAGGCTATAAAGCAATATACTATTCATAGGAATACTGTTTGCAATCCAGAGAATAGCTATTTAAAAGTGTCTTTGTAAACTCATGTTTTGGGCTTTTAAAAATATCTTCTTTATCCCTTATTTCCACTATTTTTCCATTGTACATAACCCCAATTTTATCACAAATTTTCTGTGCAAATTTTATATCGTGTGTGATTAGAAAAAGTGTTTTACTTTCTTTAATTTTCAAAAAAAGCGACGCAGCAATGGATTTATGAATAGCATCCAAAGAAGATGTAGGTTCATCGGCTATTATAAGCTCTGGATTTGTTATGAAAGCTCTTGCTATCGCTACCCTTTGGCGCTCTCCCCCTGATAAATCTCTTATCTTCTTATTAAAAAGCTCCTCTTTTAAACCAAGCGCCAAAATATCATTTATTATATTTTTCATATCAAAAGCCAAAGACATTATACGAAGTGGTTCTAATATGGCATCTAAAACACCGAACCTAGGGTTTATGGAAGACATTGGATCTTGGGGTATAAAAGAGACATGTCTTGGATAATCTTTTATAGTGTATATATCTTCGCCTTTAAAATATATATTCCCAAAATCTGGTTTTATAAACCTAAGTATACACTTTCCTAAGGTTGATTTGCCAGAGCCAGAAGGACCTATTATACAAAAAGATTGATTTTTTGTTACTTCAACATTTATGTTACTTAATATATAATGTTTTTTGTCAAAAGATTTGTAAAGATTTTCTATTTTAAGTGTATTCATATCTTAGAAAGGCACCGCAAGGATGCGGTGCAAAAAATCTTGGGAGGGGGAGGGAGGGAGTATCTAAACTCACCTTCGCTTTTTAACTTCATCTTAAAAATTTACATAAATAAATATAAACCAAATTTACAAATATGTCAATATGAAATTAAGCATATAAAGATATCACAAAAATTATGAAAAATAAATGAAGTTTTTACAGATGACATATAGATTAATAAGAACAGCCCGCCTTAAGCGGGCTAGTTTGAGAAATTATCTTTTTCCTTCGTAGGGTTTGAAGCCGTAGAATTCAAATACCTTTAGAGCGGCTGGTGTCCTTAAGAAGTGCAACCAATCTTTAGCTGCTTGTGGATGTGGAGCTCCTTTAACCTCAGCAGCAGCGTATATAGCCGTGTAATTGCATTTTGCTGGTATTGGCACAGCTTCAAGAGGATTGTGGTATTGTTTCATTTGAGCTTCTACTTCAGAGTGCCATACAACACCGGCATCAGCTATATGTTCCATAATTGCAAGTGGGGTTTGTCTGTGGTGTATTTCTGTCAATATAGCCTTACCGTGTGGACCAAATATGGCATCTTTTAACTTCTTACCACCACATTTTTCAAGGGCGTCTTCTATTCTTCTTGCTATACCTTCAAACTTTGGATTTGGCATGATTACTTTCACATCTTTTCTTGCTAAGTCTTGGAGGCTATGTATATGCTTTGGATTGCCTTTGTAGACTTCTATAGCAAGTGTGTTTGTAACGTATGGGGTAAATGTAGAAGCTTCGCAAAAACCATCTTTTATACATTTTTTCACGCCAAAAGCACCGCCAGCAAATATATCTGGTTTGGCAGTGAAAGTCATATCACCCAAAGTAAATGTATCGTGGTAATGCTCTATAGTTTGCAAAAGCTTACCTGGAGGTATTGTTATTATAAATACCTTGCCTTTGTATTGAGGATATTCTTTTTCAAAAGCATTTACAAGCTTGGTAGCTGCAAAATAATAGTTACCGCCTACATACACTACCAAACCATCTTTGTTGGCAGCGTTTAAATCGCCGTGAAAGTCCACAACATTATCCACTGGGGGTATTGTAAAATCAAAACCCTTGTAAACAGCTGGATCATTGGCGCTGTGAACATCTGGGCTAACAACTGGTTTTCTGCTCCATGGTGGTGTGTGCGGTGGCATTTCATAAGGGTTTAAATCTGTGGTTGCAAAAGCTGCGGCGCCTAACGCCATTACACTTAAAGCTAGTAAAGCTTTTTTCATGCTTCTAACCTCCTAAAATTTATTTTGGAAAATCTGCCGTGTTTATATAATGGAAACCTCTCATTTGAAGCTCTGGTATTGTAGCTACCACGCCTGGGGTTACTATAGCTTGTGGTATGATATGGTTTGTAAGATCTGCAGAGAGTTCGTCGTGGGTAAGTTTATGAGGATTTATTCCAGCTTTTAAAAGTGCACCTGCCATTTCCCAGGTTTGATTGTGGCAAGCCAAAAATACAGCGCCTCTTTCTATAAGAGCTTCTACGCTGTTATCAGCTGGTGAGAAAGCACCAGACTCATCTGTAGGGCTATCTTTTTCAAGCATACCAGGTTTCATTTTAAGCCATACATTTTTCTTTAACTTTCCTTTTGTCAAAGGTGTTATATACGTTTCCCATACATAATCATCGTATATAGCAAAGTGTGCATTACCATGAGTTGCGCTTACACAAAGGAAATCTGGATTTTTATAAGACCATATTTGAGCATTCATAGCATTTCTCATAACGTTTAGCCAAGCGCTGTGTATATCGTAATTGTCCCATACTTGTTTTGGACCACCTTTATAGTTGAATACTTCGTCCAAAGCTTCCCAGTCCCATTGATTTTTGTCTGTTAAAACCATCGGTAGAGACTTGAAATTTCTTCTTCTTGGTGCTTTTGCAAGCCTTTCTGCCAGCTCTTTTAGTGTCCTAGCACCTTTTGGTATCAAAGCGCCCACTTCCTCAGCCTTGGCAGCCGTTGGGTTTAAGGCTGAAGCTACCATTCCTGCTCCTAAGCCTAGTATGGCTCCTTTTAACACATTTCTTCTACTTTGATCCATAACGTTTCCTCCTTTTTAGAAAGTTATCTTATAGTTTAACCCTCATAGTAAATATTATATTATAGTTTTTTCTTAAAAGTCAATAAGATATAGTTATATATTTATAAAGTTTTCAAGATTTTAAAAGCCAAAAAACAAAATATAAATAAAAAACGATATTATAAGAAGGACCAATATACTAAAAAAAGCTACCACTGGGCTTATGAAAGACATCACAAAAAACAAAATAGGCCCTAAGCCAGAAGAAAGCCCATATATAGAGCTTATCCTAATCCCTACGTTATCATCGTTAAATTTAAGCACAGTTATAGCTTTAAAAAATGTCCAAAAAACACCAGTAGCCATACCCCCAGCAACGGCAAGAATTACTCCGTAAAAAAATGGATAATCTACACGCATGAAAAACCTCCATATAGCAAGTAGATATACCATAAACCACAAAAATACCGTTATATAAAAGCCGGTATTTTCTTTTTTCCAAAAAACACCAAGCACAAAAGAAGAACCTATGGCAAATAAAAGCCCTATAAACATAAGGATATAAACTTCCTTGTTTGGCAATAAAAGATAGGTTTTAAGATACATAGTCATAGAGTTATTGAAAAATTGAGGGGCTATACTCAAAAAAAGTAAAGAAATTGTATATTTTAAAAAAATATTGTCCTTAAAAACACTTAGTTTTTGAGCTTTTAATAAAACATTTTTATTAGAATATTTGTAAAACAAAAAAGCGCAGGTTATATAAACAAAGATACCGACGCTTATAAGCATCCTCTTGTCTTTTATAAAAAACATTGATACAACAGCCAAAAAATAACCCAAATATCCTAAAATGCTACTAAAAGAAGATGATATTTTTGTGTCTTTGGTTTCTAATATCGATATCTGATAAAACAAAAGCCCTTGCATGTGAACGACTGTAAAAAGCATAAAAAACAAACCAAACAAATATTTATCTTCTACCAAAAGCCCAAAACTTACAAAAAATGTAATACTAGAAAAAAGAAAGAGCTTATTTAGGACTCTTAGGGGTTTTCTTAATAAAAAAATATTTATAAAAACACCGATTAGGTTTGAAACACCTATTACAAAAGCGTATGTGTATATACTTACACCAAACTGATAAAACAAAATTGGGAAAAGCACAAGCCCAAAGCCGTTGGCAAGGAAAGACTCGCCAAACTCGTATAGGGCAAAAAGCTTTGTGTTATCCACCAAAATTCAGTTTATATAGCTTTTGACAAGCTCTAAAGCCTCATCTTCAAAAAACGGTCTTCCATCGTATTTATTTATATTTACATCAGCTCTTATGCCGTACATGTGAAGAAGTCTTTCAAACTGCTTTGTGGCAGAGCATTCTACCGCTATAAGCTTCTTGTTAGAAATCTCTTTTTTGATATTATCCTCTGGGAATGGTTCTAAGTATATAACATGCACAAATTTTATATTTAGGGCATTTGCCACTTCTTTTAACACATGCTTGTTAGAGCCCCAAGAGATAAGGCATACATCCGAATCTTTGTTGCCAAAAACCTCGTAAGTTTGTTTGGTGCTTAGTATATCTGATTTTAGCTTTTGATATTTTCTTAGTCTTTTATCTTGCATAAGCTTTGTGATGTGGGCATCTTCTATGGTAATACCAGCTTCGTTGTGCTCATAGGAGTTTGCCTTCACCACAGCGTCCTTTGTACCAGGGAATAAAAGAGGCGATATACCATCCTCTACATTTTGATAACGTTTGTAAAGCTTTGGATCTCCTTCATACATTTTGGGCGGTCTTATATCTTTTATTCTGCTACATATATCGTTACAAGAGGATATATAATAGTTTTCTGCAGCGTTTTTATCGCTTAATACTATGACAGGCACTTGATATTCCCAAGCTAAGTTTAGAGCTTCTTTGGTAAGAGAGTAAGAATCCTCTGCATCTGACACTCCCATCACAACCTTACCAAAATCCCCATGTCCTGCAAAAATAGCAAAAAGTAAATCTGATTGAGCGCTGTAAGTGGGGAGGCCAGTGCTTGGGCCAGGTCTTTGAGCTTCATATATTACTACAGGAGTCTCTGTCATACCTGCAAGGCTTAAAGCCTCCACCATAAGGGCAAAACCACCCCCAGATGTACCTACCATAGACCTTTTACCTGCGTAAGCGGCTCCTATGGCCATGTTTATAACGGCTATCTCATTTTCTGGATGTATTACTTTTATACCAAGCTCATCTTTTTTAGCTGCTAACGTATGTAAAACTGAAGAAGAAGGCGTCATTGGGTAAGCAAAGTATATACCTAGCCCACCATCCACTGCACCGTTTGCCACCGCATCGTTTCCAGATACAAGCTCACCTTTTTTCTCACCGCTTGGTTTTACATCAAACTTTACCACACTAGCTTCATAGGCATCTTTGTAGATGGCTTCGTTTTTGTCTGGTTCTTTTAATTTTCTTACGAAAGGCAAGCCTACTTCGTAATCTATGTTTAAAAGCTTCAAAACACCGCCAAAAACCGATGTACTTTTAAAAAAGCTTGGTGCAACTTCTTTAAAAGGCATCACGATAATCTCTTTTGCCTTAGGTATCATATCTTTGTCGGTAACTTCGTTTATTATCCAAAGGGTATCGTCTTTTGCATCTTCAAGGTGCTCTTTAACAGAGCGCTTGTCTGTGGCTATTATGATGTCTGCTTTTTTATGAACGCTGTTTATAGGAAAATCTGCTATTCTTATGCTTACAAAGTTATGTCCTCCCCTTATAAGAGATGGGTAATCCACATACATAAACACATAATACCCAAGCTCTGTCAAAGCAGAACATATAAGTCTACCAGCTTCTTTTATACCAGCACCCGCTTTTCCTCCAACTATCATAGTCAAATCCATATTTACACCTCCACTTATATAATTGTATCATACAAACTACAACTTACATCTTATCATAAAAATACCAGCAAACACCGCAAGCTCTTCTCTTAATATGTTATCCCCCAAAGAATGAGTATTAAATCCCAAAGCTTTTAAAAACTCCACCTCCTCCTTGGAGAGTCCTCCTTCTGGACCAAAAACAAGGGTATACTTGTTGTCTTTTAATAAATCGTTTTTGGGCTTTTCAAAACTATCAAAAACAATACCGTATCCTTGTAATGTTATATCCTGTAAAGAAATAGGATGGTTTAATTTTGGCAAGAAAGAGGGTCTACTTTGCTTTATAGCTTCTTTTAAAATTTTTTGAAGCCTTTGATACTTTTCCAAAAGCTTAGAGCTATCTTGAAAACTTCTTTTGCAAAAAACAGGGGTTATCTCAAAAACACCGCCTTGTACTGCATAATCTATTATTGTTTCTAACGTTTGAAGCTTTATCGGTATACATACGTTTGCATATATTTTTACATCTGGGGGTTTTGTTTTTTCTTCTAAAAGCTCAAAATTTTGCCCTGTGAATTTAGCTTCGTATATTTTGTCTTCTATAACAAGCTCTAAAAGTTCGTTTTTTTCTATTCTAAGTACTTTAAAATGCTTTTTATCTTCCTCAAAAAACTCTATCGTACCATTTTTTCTAAAAGCAAAAAACCTATGCATTTTTCACAAAATAAGCACCGTCTTTTGATATATAGCCTTCTATTTCAAGCATGGTAAGCTCCATTGTAAGTTTTTCCTCGTCATAGTTTGTTTTTACTAAAAGCTCATCAAAAGTGCATGGTTTATCAAGAAAAGAAAGTATAGGATTTTGTTGGTTTTCTGGCTTTTCAAAAGATAAATCTAGGTCTTTAAAAAGATGGGATTTATTTGTAAAAAGCTTAGCTACATTTTCTCTTACTAAGTTTACACAACCCTCAAACTCTTCCACCGGGTTTCCCACATATGCAAAAACTTTTTTGTTTAATTTAAAAGCCCAATACGCACTTATAAGAGCACCGCTTTTAGAAGAGGCTTGCATAACCAAAATATAATCTCCCAAAGCGGCTATTATTCTGTTTCTCATTGGAAACGTATATTTTGAAGGTGCCTCAAAAGGTAAAAATTCCGTCAACAAAAGACCGTCTTTATCTAGAATCTTTCCAAAAAGACTTTGTTTTGCATACAAAAATCCAAAACCAAGAACGGCTATAGTGGGGACAGACTCTTCTAAAGCACTTTGATGAGCTTTTGAGTCTATACCATCGGCTCCTCCAGATACCACAGTTTGTCTTAGTTCTGATACAACAGATTTTGTCATATTTAAAGCACTCAAAACGGCTTTCCTTGAGCCTACTATGCTGACAGATTTTTGACAAAGCAAAGGTTTATCACCTTTTAAAAATATTACCGGAGGAGGATCAAGAAGATTTAACATATTTGCAGGATACAATTTATTTTCATAGGTTATGGCTTCGATATTTAACTGTTTTAATTTAATAATAGCGTTATTTACATAGTTTTTATCAAAAGCTTTAGCAACAATATTTATAGCTTTGGAGCCGAAGAATGGCTCCAAAGATGTTTTGTCGGCTTTTAATATTGCTTCGGCACTACCAAAATGTCTAAAAGCCCTATATAGTAACTTGTTGCCTATTCCTTTTATGGATTTTAGCAACAACCAGCTTTCGACATTATCCAAAGCACATCTTTTCCCTTTGAATCTTCTATGATACCTCTATCAAAGACTTTTTTATCTACGTGAGTAGGGGATAAAGAGTTTATTATATAGTCCATGGCTCTATAAGCCTTTGATGGGTCTCCACAGGTAAATACATCCACAGTAGCCGTTTTATGCTCTGGCCACGTATGAATGGATATATGAGATTCGGCTAACAGGATAACTCCCGTAGCTCCGTGAGGGTTAAACTGGTAAAAATGAGAGGAGATTTTTGTAAGCTCTCCTGCTTTTACTGAATTTTCAAGAAGGTGTCTGATATCTTCTTCCCTGTCAATGAGATCAGGGTTAACTCCATAAAGGTCAGCTATAATATGGAGTCCGAGGGTTTTTGCCATTTCAATACCTCCCTTGGTATCAACACAACAAAAGATGTGGAGCAACTAACTTGCTCAAAATTACCAGCGCCACCCACACGCTTTCGGAATTTGCTATCCTGCTCACTCATAAAATACCTCCAGAAAAAAAAGATAGATTAATCATTATAGCATATTTTTACCTTTGTCAAGGATTTTATATTTTAAAAGCAAAAACTTATGTATAATAGTTATAATGAAGATTTTAAGAAAAATAAATTGTTTGAATATATTTTCCGTTTTATGGATTTTTATAGTGTTTGGAATGGCCCATGGAAAGGGAAAAACCAAATACTTAAACAACATGGTAGTACTAAACTTCCAAAACCAAAGCATAGATGATATAGCAAAGTTTATGTCAAAGCTTACTGGTAAAACTATAGTGATAGGGATAAAGGGAAATCTTCCTAAAATAACGGTTAGCTCCAAAAAACCTGTAAGCGTAGAAGACGCTTGGCATCTTTTTTTAACGAGCTTAGCTTTAGATGGGTACACTGTTGTAAAATATAAAAACTTTTACAAGATACTTCCTCTAAAAGAAGCATCTTCTTTTAGCACAAGTGTTACAAAAAAAGCCTTTCCAAGCCCCTCTATAGAAACCTACATTTACTTTGCCCATACAAACTCCCAAATACTTCTAAATGCCGTAAGACCTTTTTTAAGCCAATATGGTAACGCCACCGTTTATATGCCCTCAAACGCCCTTATCATATCTGATATAGGAGTGTCTGTTGATAAAATCCAAAAACTTTTAAAGAGTATAGATATACCAAATTTAGCTTTTAGTCTAAAAATGTATCAAACAAAAGATACAAACGCCGTTGTAAAAGCCCTAAGCCCCTTGGCAAACCCTGTAAGTCAAAAGTTTGGTATACCTATGGTGGTATCTTCTGTTCAGAAAAAACACTCCAAAAGCGGTTTTGTGCTTGTATATGCACCGAAGCTTATGCAAGCCTCTATAAAAGAGATTATACATAAAATAAACGAAAGCGCCTCTCATTTTAGAAGACATTATTATGTTATCCCACTTCAAAACGCCTCTGTAGGAGAAATGGCAAAGACGTTGGCAAGCCTTTTTGGAAGCGCAAGCGCCATTTCCTCTACCACAAAAAGACCTACACCAAACCTAAACACTATGCAAAACCAACCTCAAACAATTCAAAGCAACGTACCTCCAAATCAAAACATAAACGTAATATCTTCCAACAAACCAATAGGCTCTATATATCTTTCTGATGGCACGAGGATAGGTTTTGACAGAGCCACAAACAGCGTTATTTTATACGCCACAAAATCTCAATACGAAAATCTAAAAAATCTCATAAAAAAACTAGACGAAAAACGCATTCAAGTGCTGATAGCGGCTTCTGTAGTGGAGGCAAACCTCACCAAACAACTTACCACCGGTGTAAATTGGCAAGCTTTGGGCAAAAATGGCGGTATAGGATTTAACCCGGCATCTCTTCAAACCATATACCAAGGGCTTTTATCTGGAAACTTCGTAGTAGGTGTTACAAGCTCAAGCAGTATAAGTGCAAACGTAGGTGGTAATACAATCATATTTCCTGATTTAGCGGTATTTTTAAGTTTGTTAGAGCAAGGAAATGGTTTTAAAATCATATCAAACCCAAAGGTGCTAACCCTTGACAACGAAGAGGCTATTATAAAAGAAGCTCAAGTTTATCCTTATGTAACAGGTACCCAATACAACATAAACGGCTTCCCAATACTCACTTACGACTACAAAGATATAGGCCTAGAGCTTGATGTTATACCTACTGTTTCAAAAGACAACATAAGGCTTGGCATAAACTTAAATCTTCAAGATATCACGGGCTTTACAAATACAAACGTAGCGGGTCAAACGGTGCCTATACCTATTACCACAGATAGAGTTTTAAATTCGGAAGTAGTCGTTAAAAGCGGTCAAACGGTGATATTAGGAGGACTCGTGAGCAACAACACTATAAAAAACATAAGCGGTATACCAATTCTTCAAGATATCCCAGTTTTAGGAAATCTCTTCAAATATCAAAACAGAGAAAATAAAAAAAGCACTCTTTTTATATTTATAACACCTTACATCATAAAAAGCCCAGATCAACTTGCCAAAATTACGAAAGCAAATGAAGTAATAGCGCACAGAATATACGAAAGTGTGAAAAAAGCAAAAGAATAATATATATCATATAAAGTTTAACACTTTAATGGTATCTTAAAATACCGATATGTATGCTATGAACGTAAAAAGGCTTCTTGGTTTGGGGCTTTTATCAATAATACTTAGCTCTTGCAGTGCAGAGATTACAAACGCATCTTTATATGGAAACAACTACGCTTACAAAAAGCCAAACTACGTAAGCTATGAAAGACCCCAAATAAGCCATCGTCCCATATATCAAAACAACCCTCAATTTCTAAATCTTGTATATACACAAGATGTTAAAAAGTATATAAACTACTTTTTATACCAAGATAGAGGTTTTATAGAAAGGGGCATAGAAAAAGCCATTTACTACTCTCCTATAATATTACCAATACTTAAAAAGTACAACCTTCCATCGGATTTTATATACCTTCCCATCATAGAAAGTGGATATAATCAATATTCTGTGTCAAGCACCGGAGCAGCCGGTATATGGCAGTTAATGCCTCAAACAGCAAGAGATTACGGTCTTATAGTAAACAATCAAATAGACGAGAGGTTTGATATTATAAAAGCTACCCAAGCTGCAGCCCATTATCTTAGCGATTTATACAATCAGTTTGGAGATTGGAACAAGGTTTTAGCTGCTTACAACTGCGGTCCTTATTGTGTATCGTCGGTGTTTAAACAAGACCCAAGGGGAAGTTTTTGGGCTTTTCAAAGTTCGTTTCCGCCAGAAACTCAGCAATATGTACCAAGATTTTTAGCGCTTTTAGATATCATAAAAAATGCAAAATATTTTGGTATAAAAGTAAAGAAGCAATACTTTAACTATACGCTTCATATATATAGACCAAATTCCCCGCAAGAGCTTAGAAATATAGCTCTAGCCTACAACGTAAACTATTATCTCTTGAAAAGGTTGAACCCTCAAATAAAACAAGGTTTAGTCCCGGCTGGTGGCTACGTTTATATACCGTCCTTTGGAAAACCAATTTACAGAGAAGCTTCCACAGATGACTCTATAAAAAGATTAATAGCAGGTGAATGATACCATAGATGTTTTCATATTAGCGGGAGGCCAAAGCAAAAGGTTTAAAGGGGATAAAACGCTTTTTATTTTTGACAATAAGCCAATGATAGAACATGTGTTTGAAACATTGTACAGCTTTTCAAAAAATATATATATAGTTTCTAAAAACCCAGAAAAATACTTATTTATAAAAAATGCAAAATCAATAAAAGACATATTAGATATTCAAAACCCGCTAAGTGGTCTTTATACAGCGTGTTTTTATACAGAAAAACCGTTTTTGTTAGTGGGAGCAGATATGCCTTTTATAAAAAAGGATCTTGTAGAGTATATGATAAGAAATCATAAAAAAGAAGCAACGATATTTAAGATAAATGGTTTTTTTGAACCACTTCTTGCCGTTTACGATCCTTCAGTAAAAGATAAAATAAAACAATCTATAGAAAACCAAAGAGCATCTTTTCAAAAGCTTATACTTAATCTTGATGTAAACGTATTAACCGAAGAGCAGGCAAGGAGTGTAGATAAAGATTTGATATCTTTTTCAAACATAAACACCAAAGAAGATGTAAAAAGATTTTATAATATTGGTCATTGACTAGTGCTCATAAAACTTTAGATTTTTTTAAAAGCCTAAAAAGGAGGTAAAAGATATGAAGTTAGAACCAAAGAATCACTTAAAACCGTCAAGTTTAAACGGCATATCTAACGAGCAGATAGAACCGCACTTTGAAGCTCACTACAAAGGCTATGTGGCTAAGTTTAATGAAATCCAAGATAAGTTGGCAGATTTAAACTTTTCAGATAGGGCAAAAGCCAATCAAAACTATTCAGAATATAGAGAGCTAAAAGTAGAAGAAACCTTCAACTACATGGGTACAGTCTTGCATGAGCTTTACTTTGGACATCTAACCCCAAAGGGTACTCCATCAGAAGCTCTCAAGAAAAAAGTAGAAGAAGATTTTGGCTCTTGGGATAACTGCGTAACAGAGTTAAAAGCAGCAGGTATAGCCTTTAGAGGATGGGCTATTTTGGGTCTTGATATATTTTCTGGTAAACTTATGATAAACGGTCTTGACGCTCATAACCTTTACAACCTTACAGGGCTTATCCCACTTATAGTGTTGGATACCTATGAACACGCTTACTATGTAGACCAAAAGAACAAACGCCCACCTTACATAGACGCTTTCTTAAATTCTCTAAATTGGGACGTAATAAACGAAAGATTCGAAAAAGCTATAAAAGCTTACGAAACACTAAAAGGTTTTTGTTAATAGGAGGTAAGCTTATGGCTTTACCAACTGTAGAAGAGGTAGAAGAAGCTTTAGATGAAATAAGGCCAGCTTTGAGATTTGACGGCGGTGATATTGAGCTTGTTAGCATAGAAGAAGATGGTACAGTATTAGTAAGGCTTATGGGGGCTTGCTCTGGTTGTGGTATGTCTACTCTTACATTAAAAGCCGGAGTGGAAAGAGCCCTTAAGCAAAAGTTCCCAGATATAAAAGAAGTAAAAGATGTAAACGCAGATTTAGGTTTTAGTTTTGGCTTTTAAAAGCTTAAAATCACTACTTTTACTAGCTTTAGTTACAAGTTCATCTTTTTCATTTGAAATAAAACAAGGCCAGCAGGATGTTATGGCTGGCCTTAAACTTCAAATATTTGCACAAAAAGACGGAGCTGTAACAACCACCGATCATTCTTCTACAAACTTCTCAGTACAAAACGCCCGTATATATTTTATGGGTAAACTAAATAAAATAGTGGAGTTTGGAGCAAACTTTGATTTTTCAGATAACAATTTACTCTCACCAGATGGTACAGCAAGAACTCACACTGGTATGCACCAAAGTATTGTAAAAGATGCTTATATAAATTTTAGATTTTCAAAATCTTTTAATATAATGACAGGCCTTTTTATGGATCCATATTCTCGCATATCTTTAACAGACAGCTATTATACCGTTATCCCTACTATGGAAGGGGTTGGTACAATAAATAGTTTTATAATGAACAAATCCCTAAAAGGACCTATGTTTGTAAACCCATTTACGCCTCTTGATATAGGTTCTGATATACAAAATGCCTACAGAGACATGGGTATAGCAATTTGGGGCTCCAAATTTCACAGTGCTATCAAATACTATGTAGATATAGCAAACGGAAGATACGACTATGAACTTTCAAACGACAACATCACATCTCCAAGTTTAAAATACGGTTTTAGACTTGAGCTATCTCCAACGTTTTTGGGCTTTTCAAATAACGAAGGTTATATGGATGAAGACACATATTTTGGTAATAAGAATATTTTAGCACTTGGTATAGCATATGAGCAAGATAAATTTACAAACCAAAGCGGTTCTACAAATTCAAAATCCTTTGACACAGACCTTTTGATTGAGAAAAAGTTTAATAGTCTCGTCCCAAACCTTCAGATGGGATATTCAAACACAACAGACTTACCATATGGAATGTCAGTTAGTCAATATACGGTAAAAGCACCTATAAAAGCTACTGGATATTATATACAAACGGCTATTTTATATGACAAACACATAGGCATAGGAAAACCCTCTTTGGCCCTTAGATACGAAACCGACGAAAACACCAACAACTACTCTAACAAAGCCAAGATAAACAGGCTTAGCATCTTTGGTACTTATTATATAAACGGTGAATCTGCTAAGATATCCTTAGGAGCAGATTTTATAAACCCAAATTCAAATTTGATATACGATACCGAAAATGGTCAAACTACTTTAAAAAACTACTGGGATTATACGTTAGCTTTTCAGACCATGTTTTAAATGTGACTTGTAGTTTTCTATAGCCCATTTCAAAGATTCTTCGTAGGAGATTGGTTCTTTTCCTATCAATGGCCATGGGTCTTGTCCTTGGCAAACGTTGTTTTTGTACATCATAAGTATTTGGTCTTTGCTAAAAGGAGGTGGTTCTAATATTTTCTCAACCAAAGCACCGCTTACATACATCAGAGGTTTTGGTAGTCTTAACACAAAAGCATGTCTTCCTAAAAGCTTAAAACTATCTTTTAAAAGTTTATCAAAAGAAACAGGCTTTTTACCGCAAAGCTCTATAATCTTATTCTTTAAATTTGGATCGTCTATAGCTTTTACAAATACAAAAGCAACATCTCTAACATCCACCGGTGCAAAATAATAAGACAATATACCGGGATGAGCCATAATATGAAAGTATTTTCCAAAGAAATCAAGATCTTTAAAAAGTCTTTGCTCAGGTCCTATTATCAAAGAAGGTCTTATAATGGTGTAATCTATCCCCAAAGACATGAGAAATTTTTCTGCTAAAAGCTTGGTGTGATGATACATAGATGGGGCTTCTTCTGAGACTCCCAAAGCGCTCATATGTATGATGTGTTTTATACCGTATTCTTTGGCGACGGTATAAAGATTTTTTGGTATAAGGTAATGGATATTTTCAAAGGTTATACCTTTAGAAGGCTCTTCTACCAAAATGCCTATAAGATTTATCAATACATCTGGTTTTTCTTGTTCAAAAGCCTTTTTAAGGCTTTCTTCATCGAAAAAATCCACAACGATATGAGGCTTACTTACTTTTTTGCGCGTCAAAAGTTTGTAAGAATGAGTAGACTTCTCCAAAGCCTCTACAACATATTTGCCAACAAAACCGGTACCCCCTGCCACTAAAACTTTCATAAGAAAAATATATATTTATTTTATCTTTTCAAAATGCGTTAAATCAGTATATCAAACGGCTTTTACCACCTTCCCGGCTTTTAGACACTTTGTACATACCATAACGCGCTTTGTGCTACCATCTGGCATCCTAATCTTTACACTCTGGAGGTTTGGTTTAAATACTCTTGAATTTCTTTCTGCTGAAAATGTAACGCTTTTCCCATAAACAGCCTTTTTATTGCAAACAAAACATGCCGCCATATCATAACTCCTTTACAAATGTTTTAAGCTAATATTATAGCATAAAACTAAAGCTCAAGAAATCTCTTTTAAATATTGATAGCAATAAGGCTTTATAATATTTAACGTAGTTTCATCAATTTTTTTCAAATGTTCTTTTAAAAGCAATGTAAAATATTGAGGTTTATGGGGTTTAATATAAATTGGCATTATAATATTGTCAGATTTACTTGCATTGCAAGATTCACAAGCAGTAACAAGATTATCCCAAGTCCATTTACCACCCTTTGATACAGGTATTATATGGTCTACCGTAATCTCGCTATCATCACACACCTTACCGCAATAACCACAAGTGAAGTTATCTCTTACATAGACGTTGTACCTAGTGGGTATATTCTTATAAAAAGTTTTTGATAAAGCGTTGGTTTTGAGTACAATGGGTACTTTGTAAGTTCTGTAAGTAGATCTTATTACAGCTTCTGGATGGTATTCAAGCACCGTAGCCCTTTGTGTATATTCTAACAAGAAAGATTTTCTATAATCAAGGAGTGTCAAAGGCTTATAAGTCTTATCCAATAAAAGACTATACAGCTTCATAAGCCAAGCACATCAAACATTGAATAAAAGCCCGCAGGTTTTCTATAAACCCATTTGGCAGCCTCCAAAGAGCCCTTTGCGAATATCCTCCTATCTGTGGCTCTATGGGTAAGCTCCAACCTCTCTCCCATACCAAACATATAGACAGTATGTTCACCCACCACATCTCCTCCCCTTATAGCAAAAACACCCACTTCCTTATCCTGTCTTGGTGCTAGCCATTCTCTTCCAAAGGTTTCTTTTACATCCGGAATCTCTTTTTTTACTATTTCCAACAGCCTTAAAGCGGTTCCAGAGGGTGCATCCTTTTTAAAACGATGGTGAATTTCTGATATCTCTATATCATACCCTTTATCCTTTAAAGCTTTTGTAGCTATTTCTAAAAGCTTAAAGAGTACATTGACCCCAAGACTCATATTTGGGGAAAATACTATAGGTATTGATTTAGAGAGTTCTTTTATTTGGTCTAACTGATGCTGATCAAACCCAGTAGTGCCTATTACAATAGGTTTGTTATGTTCTTTGCATATATAAGCATTTTTTATGGCTGTATCCACACTACCTGTAAACTCTATGACGACATCTACATAGTCAACAACATCTTCTAATTTAGATGATACATATTCTAACACAAAAGTTTTACCTTTAATAAGCTCTTCTTTGTCTACGCCTGCTTTTACAACTAAGTCTTGATAGCTTTTAGAAACTTCTATAATACTACTACCCATGCGACCCAAAAAGCCGCATAAGGCAATAGAAACAAAATAAGGAGAATCTTTTGTCATTCTTCTCCTTCGCCCATAATGAGATCTTCAAGCTCATTTACCGCTTCTACAGCTTGATCTGGTGGCACTATTCCAGGATATAGGGCTACGTTAACTCCAGAGGTAAAAAGCATTTTAGCTACGATCTCTTGAAGTTTTTCAAGTTCTTCAGGGCTTATCTCCTCCCTAATGCTTTGCTCCACATCCTTGTTTGTAAGAAACAACCCCACTATGCTGAAGGGCACTGCGTAATAACCTTCTTGATTTTCTTGCATTTTAAATACCTCCAAAAATTTATACCTTTATTATACCACTTCCCATTCGGTGATGAGATGGTATCCTCTTTTAAAATGCGCCCTAAGCCTTAGATGAAGTATATTGTTTAAAGTCTTAAAACCCTCTCCGCCTACCAAAGTAGGAACGTTTTCACCGCCAACAATTACAGGAAGATGTATAATACGAATTTCATTTACAGCTTTTAACTTACAAAGCTCCCAATTTATAGAAGAACCACCTTCTACCATCAAGCTTTTTATATCTTTTTCTCTTAATTTTTTTAGTAAAAGCTCAAAATCCACAAGGTAATCTCCTGTCACAAGCACTTCTATACCCATTTCCGTAAGTTTTTTGATTTTTTCTTCTGGGGCTCTTTTGGTGGTGGCTATGATCGTATGAGCATCCTTTGATAAAACGTTTGCATCAAACGGTATGTTTGCCGTAGAGCAAGGTATAACTCTTATTGGGTTTTTACCTTTTACATATCTTACCGTAAGGCTTGGATTGTCTGTCCTTATGGTTTCACAGCCTACCATTATGGCGTCTACTTTTGCCCTTACCTCATGAAGGTATCTATAAGCCTCTTCATCCATAAGAGTCATAAGTTCTTTAGAAGATGCCCCTCTGTATAGTGTTAACTTGCCATCCAAAGTTAGCTCTGATACTATTATTACATAAGGTTTATCTTGGTTATTCATAATCCTTCCCGTATTTCTTTAAAAGATACAAAATTCTTATTAAAAGCGAACCAAACGTAAATAGCACTATAAGTTTCATGCCAAGATGCAGACCAAAAATAGGGTTTATGCGCTCTAATATACTAAAAAATAATATACTTATATGGGTTTCAGGCCTACCGAAAAAACCTATCCCTTCCAAAGGATCATCTATCTTACCTTTTTGTCTTTCGGAAAAACCAATCTCAGCATACACCACTGGCTTTATAAAGGTATGAAGCATAGAAAATGTAATAGCGCTTATAGCTATAAAAGGAGACCCATATGCAAAACCTATGCTTCCAAGTATAAAACCATCTACAGTTTTATCTGCTATCCAGTCAAAAGCTGCCCCAAACTTCGAAGCTTTATCTTCAAGCCTCGCAACCACACCATCCATCAAATCTAAAAATCCCGATATTATCAAAAACGATGCTCCGGTTAGTGGTTTGTGTATATAAAAAAAGTAAGCGCCTGTAAGTCCAAAAGCCAAAGACAAAAGGGTTATTACGTTTGGGGACATGTGCATCTTTACAAACACATGCCCCATGGGAGCGTAAAACTTTTTTAGTTTATAACGTTTTTTGGTAAGATTCATTTTAACTCTTTACCAGATAGCCACGGCATCATCTGTCTTAGCTCTTTACCAACTTTTTCCACCAAATGTTCTTTATCCTTATTTAAAAGAGCGTTGTAAACTGGTCTGTTGGCTTGATTTTCCAATATCCATTCTCTGGCAAACTCACCATCTTGAATTTCTTTGAGCATCTGTTTCATAAGAGGTTTGACAGCTTCGTATACTCTATCACCTCTTGTTACATCGCCATATTTTGCGGTATCTGATATAGAATATCTCATACCAGCTATGCCGTGTTGGTATATGAGGTCTACTATTAGCTTTAACTCATGAAGACATTCAAAATAAGCCATCTCTGGTTGATAACCGGCCTCTACAAGCGTTTCAAAACCAGCTTTTATAAGGGCTGTAGCACCACCACAAAGCACCGCTTGCTCACCAAATAAGTCTGTTTCCGTTTCTTCTCTAAACGTGGTTTCTATAACCCCAGCCCTTGTAGCACCTATGCCTTTTGCATAAGCTAAGGCTATATCTCTACAAGAACCTGTAGCATCTTGATGTATAGATATAAGAGCTGGTACTCCTTTTCCCTCTTCGTACATCCATCTTACCAAATGGCCTGGTCCTTTTGGAGCCACCATAAATACATCTATATCTTTTGGTGGCACTATTTGACCAAAATGTATGTTAAAACCATGGGCAAAGGCTATAGCTTTTCCAGGTGTTAAATTAGGTTCTATGCATTCTTTATATACAGCTGGTTGAACCGTGTCTGGTGTTAATATCATTATCACATCGGCCTCTTGAGTTGCTCTAGAGGTGGTATATACGCTAAAACCATCTTCCATAGCAGTTTTTCTATGAGGACTTTTATCGTCTAAAGCCACTATAACCCTAATACCACTGTCTCTTAGATTTAAAGCATGAGCGTGTCCTTGAGAACCATAACCCACTATGGCTACAGTTTTCATAGCCAAGATACCCAAAGATGCATCTTCGTCGTAGTAAATTTTCGCCATTTATTTTACCTCCAAATAGCTAATATCTTTTATTTTAACCTATTGAGATTGTTTGTGCTATGAAAAATTGTTATTTTTCTATAAGCTTTGGCTTATCTTAGTTTCTTGACATTGTTGCCGATAGCCTCAACACCATATCTACCAACATACTACTTTTGGAAGCCAACTCTACGATTAGCATTTTAACTTCATAGTTACTTTTACGCTTAAGACATTCCTCAGTGGTTTCGTGAAAACTCATATGAATATTGCCAATTCTTTCAAACATAGAAGCAGCAGCTTCTCCGTAAGTCTTTGAAATATAGCTTTTATCAATGCTGTAGTATATCTTGCCAAAATTGCATTGTGTATATTTTGGCGGTATCCAATCAATCTCACTGTTTAAAAACTTTTTAAAATTTAATATATACAATTCATGCATGCGTACGCCTTCTACAAGCCTATCTAATAAACTATCATTGTTAAGTTGTTCTTTAATACTATCCAGTTTGCTTAAGATATCCTCACAATGCCTAACCAATATATCAAGCCTATACAAAGCATCTCTATCTAGACTGGACATAATGACCCTCCTAATTAATTTAGACATTATTATATTCTATTTTTCTTAATTTTTGGTTAAGATCTTACAGTCTGTTGTTTATTATTATGGTGGAGGCGGCGGGAATCGAACCCGCGTCCGTCAGAACCGGGATAGATGACTTCTACAAGCTTACATAGGTTTTATTAAGTGTGCTAACAGCATTTCTCAGAGCTAAGGAGTGGCTGTGCCTGTTCCTTAGTCCAGAAACGTGTCTTTGCCACTCTTACTGGGTTTGAGGCAAAACCTATGAAAAACCACAAACCTCAGGCTGTCTTAAGTACTGGTTTGGCGCAAGACAGCAAATCACCAACCAGGACACCTTTCTCTGACGCCCACAGCTGGCCAAGGTACCAAAACCAGCAAGGACGCGCTGCTTTTAGTTAAGCAGCGAGAGAGAGTTCAGCTTCGGGAGCTGTTTGTTTTGGCTATCACAGTCGCCACCTGGCCTGCTATCATCTACCCGGCGCTCCAACGTCGAAACCGTTCGCCCCCTCTTTACGAATATATTATAAATTATTAAAATATAGGTAAATTTGTATGATATATATCATTATTTTACAAGGATTATCTAAGTATCTGTAAAAGCATATAAAATAAACATTGATTTTTAAAATGTAAAGCATTAAAATAAGCTTTTTAACATGAGTTGTATATTGGAAGAACTTATCAAAACCTTTGAAAAAGTAAGGCAAAATTGTCCGTGGGATAAGAAACAAACCCATGAAAGCCTTGCAAAATACGTCTTAGAAGAAGCTTACGAGTTGGTGGACGCCATAGACTCCAAAGATAAGGAAGCTATAAAAGAAGAACTGGCAGACTTGCTTCTTCAAATAGTGTTTCATGCGCAAATAGCAAAAGAAAATAAAGAATTTGACATAAACGATGTTTTTGAGCTTTTAATAAAAAAACTTGTAGAAAGACATCCACACGTCTTCGGAAATGAAGATCCAAAGGCTGTTTTAGAAAATTGGGAACATAAAAAAGCGGAGAAAAGAGAATACTTTTTAGATGGTATACCAAAATCGATGTGTGCTCTTATGAGGTGCCAAAAAATTCAAGACCGCATGGCAAAGGTGGGTTTTGATTTTGAAAATGTAAGTCAAGTGAAAGAAAAACTAAAAGAGGAGCTTGAGGAGCTAGAAGAAGCTTTAGAAAATGGTAATTTCAAAGATATAGAACACGAGTTTGGTGATATACTTATAGCTATAGTAGAATATGGAAGGTTTTTAGGCGTAAACGCTGAAAAAGCGCTACAAAAAGCAAACGATAGAATGATGAAAAGATTTAATTTTGTTGAAAAAAGTCTAAAAAACAAAGGAAAATCTTTAAAAGAGGCTTCTTTAGAAGAAATGGATACCTATTGGAAAGAAGCAAAAAAGTTTGATTATGAGTTTTAGAGCGATGAAATTGCATTTTACTTTGTGGATAGATAAAAGAACAGACACTGGTAGTGTAAGAAATGCTTTACACACTAGAGCGGTGCAACCGCGTTTCAGCGTTAATAAACAGGCAATGGCTCACAGTAGCTCAGAGAAATGCGAGAGCACACTAGAGCGATGAAATCGCATTTCAGCGTTAAAAAGAGGCAATACAGCGCAAGGAGCACAGAGAAATGCTTTGCACACTAGCTTTTATGATAAAATATCTCAACTGGAGGCAGATTTGGCATGGTAACAGAGTTTGAAGAGTTATTAAAAGCTCAAAAGGAGCAGTTTTCCACAGGAAGCGTAGTAAAGGGTTCTGTGGTAAAAATTACAGATTCAAACGTGTACTTGGATATAGGTTATAAAATAGAAGGCGTTATAAGGCGGTATGAAGTAGGTGATGTTGAGATAGGCCAAGAAATAGAGGCCGTTATTATAAAACTAAGAGGAATTGAAAATCCAATACTTTCCACAAAACCCTTAAAATCTTCGAAAGGTTTTTCTATAGCCAAAAAAGCGTTAGAACAAAAAACACCTATAGATGTTATAGTAGAATCAAAAGGAAAACCTGGATTTTTTGTACAACTTGAAGATATTAGGGCTTTGATGCCCTTTGGTGAAGCTCCAAGGCATGTAAATATAGGAGACAAAATAAAGGTGTTGGTAACAAAAGCCACCTATGAAAATGGAAAACCTATGGTAAACGTATCTTACAAAGAGTATGAGAACATTGAAAGGCATCAAAAACAACTTGAATTTATAAACTCGTTAGAAGTAGGCTCTACAATAGAAGGAAAAGTAATAAAAGTAGACCCAGAAAAAGGTATTACAGTGCTTTTAAAAGAAGGGGTTAGAGGCTTCGTACCGCATTACGAAATACCAAAAGGCACAAATATAAAAGAAAACGATACGTTAGAGGTTAGAGTTATTAAAAAAGCCAAAAAGGGTGATTTTCTTATATTAAGCCTAAGAAAACCAAAGAAGAATATATGGGAAACATTGGAGCTAAAAGAAGGAGACAAAACAGAGGGCAAAGTATCTTTCTATAGAAAAGGGAAGGGGCTTTTCGTAGAATTACAAGAAGGTATTACAGCCTTAGTACCAGAAGAAAGCATGAAAAATATCGGCAACAAGCTTTTAAAGAGTGGCACAAAACTAAAACTTGTTGTAACAAGAATAGACAAAGATAAAAAACAAATAGATGTAAACATAGTACCTTCTGAAGAAAACCCAGCAGCGGATTTTATAAAATCAAACCCACCAAATACGATAGTAAAGGGAAAAGTAAAAACCGTACATCCAAACATTGCGTTTATAGAGCTAGGACCAAACGTAGAAGGCATAGTGAAAAAACAAGATATGTCTTGGCTTAAAAACGCACGCTCAGAAGAGTTGCTTACCCCTGGAGAAGAAAAAGAGTTTATGGTACTAGGCCTAGATGGTAAAAAAGTAAAGCTTGGCTTAAAGCAGCTTACTCAAAATCCTTGGAGTGTAATACCAGAAAGGTACAAACCAGGACAACAAGTAGAGCTTGCGGTAAAAGAAGTAAGACCTTTTGGTACCTTCTTAGGTTTGCCAGAAGGCATAGATGGCCTATTGCCAATATCTGAAATACCTAAAAACACAAACTTAGAGCCTGGTCAAAACATAACGGTTAAAGTTTTAGAGGTAAATCCAAAAGAGGAAAAAATTACTTTCAGTATGATACAAGAAACCAAAAAACAGCAAAAAGAACAAGGCGACCAAAAAGAGTTTATAAAAGTAAACGACTCTTCATCTGGCTTTAAGCTTGGTGATATCCTTAAGAACAAGTTAAAGTGATGGAAATTTGTTTTTTTCATAAAAGCTGTATAGATGGCACTATGTCTGCCGCTATACTACAAGAACACATAAAAAACAAAGATAGCATTATATTTATACCATTGAATCACGGTACCAGTGTAAAAGAAGCCATAAACAAGTATTTACCTTCAGAAGGACAAAATTTCAAAGAGATTTCAAAAATATGGTTTTTGGATATAGCTCCTAAATGGGATGATCTAATATACCTTCAAAGCCTAAGGCAAGAAAAACAAGGATACACGGAAGTAGTTATAATAGACCATCACAAGACTGCTGCCAATACGATATCAAAATTTATAGGAAAACCCATTGAAGAAGATAAGCCCATTGCTTTGGAGTACGATTTTATCACTTTTATATACGATCCTACAGAAAGCGGTGCATCTCTTACTTACAAAACCCTTATAGACAAAAATTTACCGATGATAGTGGATATTGTAAAAGATAAAGACATATGGCTTTGGAGATATCAAAACACCGACGAAGTAAACGATTTCTTATACATGTATACAGATAAACCAGATTTGATGAGAGAGTTTTTGCATAAAGATATTGACGAAATAGCTACTAAAAGCAAGATACTATCAGAATACAAAAATTTTATGGTATACAAGTTAAAAGATATTTGGTCAAATTCACCTCTTTACATAAATATAAACGATATAAAGATACCAGCCATAAACACACCTATATATCAAAGTGAGATAGGAAGTCTCATTGCCAAAGAGCACAACATAGCCTGTATGTTTTATATAACTGGGGATTTCGTAAAGCTTTCTTTTAGAAGTGTAGATGGTTCTGCAAGAAAGATAGCAGAATCTTTAGGTGGCGGTGGTCATGACAATGCAGCCGGAGCTATAATAGATAAAGAAATGTTTTTTAAAAGCCTAATTAACTGATTATAAACATTTTAAAATAAAACAGACTTTTTATATTTTATCAGATGAAAACACCAAATAGACTTATAAACGAAAAAAGTCCCTATCTTAAAATGCACGCTTATAATCCCGTTGACTGGTACCCTTGGTCAGAAGAGGCCTTTGATAAAGCCATCAAAGAAAATAAACCTGTGTTTTTATCCATAGGTTATTCTTCTTGTCATTGGTGCCATGTGATGGAAAAAGAATCTTTTGAAGATGAAGAAGTGGCATCTTTTTTAAACAAATGCTTTGTAAGTATAAAAGTAGACAAAGAAGAAAGACCAGATATAGACAGCCTTTACATAGAATACTGCGTACTTTTAAACAACTCCGGCGGTTGGCCGCTCTCGGTTTTTCTAACCCCCACTAAAGAACCATTTTTTGCAGGTACTTATTTTCCAAAAGCCTCATTTTTAAAGCTTTTAAACCAAATAAAAGACCTATGGGACAAAGATAGCAAAAACATAATAGAAAAATCAAAAAGGATGGTAGAACAGCTAAAGCAATTCATGAATTCTTTTGAAAAAAGAGAGTTAAATGAAAGTTTTATAGATAAAGCACTTTTTGGTCTTGCAAATCGTTACGATGAAGAGTTTGGCGGGTTTTCCGAAGCCCCAAAATTTCCAAGCCTTCACAATGTTTTACTTCTTCTTAAAAGCCAAAAACAACCCTTTCAGGACATGGCATTATCAACACTTTTAAACATGAGAAGAGGCGGTATATGGGATCATGTAGGAGGAGGTTTCCATAGGTATTCCACAGATAGATATTGGCTTTTACCGCACTTTGAAAAAATGCTATACGACCAGGCAATGGCTATATTGGCTTATTCTGAAGCTTATAGACTTACAAAAAATGAGATTTTCAAAGATACAGTTTATAAAACAATAAACTTTGTAAAAGAAAATCTATACGAAAACGGATTTTTTTACACATCAATGGATGCCGATACGGAAGGAGAAGAAGGAGGGTTTTACCTTTGGACTTACCAAGAGATAAAAGATATACTAAAAGAAAAAACAGATAAGTTTATAGAATTTTTCAATATAAAAAAAGAAGGTAATTTTCTTGATGAAGCTAAAAGAGTTTATACAGGTAAAAACGTATTATATGCAAAAGAACCAACGATGTTGTTTGAGAATGAGCTACAAGTTTTAAAAGCTTTTAGAGAAAAAAGAAAAAAGCCCCTTATAGATGACAAAATACTCCTTGACCAAAACGCCATGATGGACTGGGCTTTGATAGAAGCCTACTTAGTTTTTGAAGACAAAGATTTTCTTGATATGGCCACCAAAAATCTAAACAACATATCAAAACATCCGCTACAGCACGCTTTAAACCACAACAAGCTTATAGAACCTATGCTTGATGACTACGCTTATCTTATAAAAGCCTATCTTTCTCTTTACAAAGCTACATTCTCAAAAGATGCTTTAGAAAAAGCTATTTCACTGACAGAAGAAGCGATAGAAAAACTATGGGACAAAAACGCTGGTGGGTTTTATCTTAGTGTAGGAAAAGATGTACTGATACCTCAAAAGACCCTTTACGACGGGGCTATCCCATCTGGGAACTCCGTGATGGGCTTAAACCTTGTGGAGTTATTTTTTATAACAAAAGAAGATACATATGAAAACCGCTATCAAATATTATCTTCTATATACTCTGATATGCTCTCTAGAAATCCTACCGCTTGTAGCTTCTTTATGACAAGCTTTTTACTTTATAAAAAAGGTTATCAGCTTTTACTTTCTATGCCCATATCAAAAGCCCAAGAAAGAGTAAAAGAACTTTACAAACATTACTTACCAAACATAGTTCCATACCATGAAGAATCGTCTGAAGAAACGTTTATAGCTTGTAAAGATTACACTTGTCTAAGCCCTATAAAAAGTGTAGATGATCTGATAAAAAGCATAACACTTTAAAAGTTCCATGTGGTATAATATTAAGCTAATTAGAATCAGCTTATTTAGGCGACGTGGCCGAGAGGCGAGGCGCGGGACTGCAAATCCCCTCTACAGCGGTTCAAATCCGCTCGTCGCCTTTTAATATATCAAAGACCAAACCTTACAGCTTTGGCGTTTTCTTTGTCTTGAGGTGGTGTTTCATGCCAAAGCATGTTCATAGCAAAGTTTAGATTATCTTCAAGCCTCATAGCGTAATTGTCCCAAAACACGCAAGTGCCAGCCAGTGTAAAATATCCACCGCTTACTGGTGCAATATGATCCGCTATCAAAAGAGGGTAGTTTTCCATATTTGATTTTGCAGTTTCCTCTCCAGCCACCACTATCTTTATATCTGGCATTATGGTTTTTATAGAGCACGTACAAGGAAGCACTACAGCGTTAACATTTACCTTGTTGTCTAAGCCTTTGTTGTATCTTCTTACCTTTGTGCTTTTAACAAAATACTTATCTCCGTCGTAATTTGATACTTCATCCGTTATTTCATCTGGGTTTAGCTCCATGCCAAAAGCCCTTGCCAACGTGTTGCAAGTGTCTGCTATATGGTCTTCGTTTTTGTAATAACCAAGCAGTATCACCTTCTTGCCAAGCTCTTCCACCGCTTTTACAACATCTTGGACTTCTTTTTCAGTGAATGGAATCTCTGGATAGTTAAACACTATCGTATCGTATTCAAAAAGCTTATCCCACGAATCCACTTCGTCAATCTGAAGCCCAAACTCTGGGGCTCTTTTCTCAATAATAGAAAAATAATAATAATCCGTCACCGTAAACTCTTGATGAGTTATGCTCCATGCTACTCTACATATCTTTTTCATGATTTTATTATAACACATATCAAAAGTTTTATATTTATAATATGAGATTTTTAATTTTTATACTTTTGTTTTTTAGCTTTTCATATGGAGATGCCATCCTAAAGTATGAGACAAACTTTGTAGGACTATCAGCAGGAGTAGTAACAGTTGATATTAAAAGCCCACAAAACATAGATTGCGAAGGTAAAACAAAAGGACTTTTTTCAATATTTTACAGCTATGAGTTTAAGTTTAAAAAAAATGGAGACAGCTACTTTTTAGAAGAAATAACCAACGGCAAAAAACGTATATACACCGAAGAAAAGATAATGAAAGAAAAAGCCTGGATACCGCTTTTTGTATCTATGCTTACAAATTCCCATTATGAGTTAGGAAATCCCATAAAAGTTGGTAATATCTTAATAGTACCAGAAGAAAACGTGCAAAACGAAATATATTTCTTTAACGTAAAAAATAGCAACAATGTCAGAAAAGTAATTATATGGTACGATAGCTCAACACATCAAAACGATTTTCCAAAGTTGATAAGAATAGTCACAAGAAAAGCTACGATAGACTTAAAAAGATTGTAACGTTAAAACACTATCCTAAAAGCCAAAGTCCAATCATTAAAAGCCCTTATATTATCTTTGCCATTTGAAGTTGCGTTTATAAGATTTGCATCAGGATTTATAAACTGAACACCAAAAGACATGTTTGCATTTTCGTTGTCTATGTAATAATTTACAAATACATCCGTTAAAAATACCTTTGTGGTTATAAAAGAATTTTGATTAACTGGATCTACATAATAGTTTTTATTCTTGTCTTCTTCATATCTTAATACAAGCGCTGGTTTACCGATGCCAATATATCTATCGTATAAAAGCTGTGTTTGAAGATAATAGCCTTCCGCTTCTGGTTGTGATATATTGCTATTAGCTTTTGAAAAGCCTAAATCTTTTTGAAGAAGCCATGCTCCTTGGACATTTGGTACAAAATCACCAAACTTTTGTTCCCAAAGCACATCAAACGTATAGGCTTTTGCTGTGGTGGAAGATGTCTGACCATTACATATATTTGTTTGATTTACACTGTTTAGCCAAGGGTTAGAGCAGTCTACTCTTTGCTGTTGATAAGCAAAAGAAAATGTAAGGGTTTTCCTTTTTCCAAAAAACATGTCTTTATCTACGTAATCTGGTTCTCCTTTATAGCCTAAAAACGTAAGTGTAAGTTCTATTCTAAAACCGTATTTTAGGTTGCTTTTGGCGTTGTTACCATATTGATAGTCATATCTTCCGTTGCCTACCATAATATAGTACTTTAGCGCCGTATGTTTTGCTATATCACCCCAAATAGCAATACCTGTATCCCTAAAGGCGTTTCCTACATCAGAACCAAATGTCAAAGACACAAGGGGTTTTATAAAGGGTTTAAATTTATAAACACCATCATAGTTAAGGTAATTTGGGTTTACAGCATAGTTTGTTTGTAAAAGCCTAGCACCATCTATATTTATTTCAGATAAACCTGGGTTGTAATCTTCTATTGGCACTATAAAAGAGTACAAATCTTCTAAAGGGATTCTTGACCAAGGGTCCAAAAAAAGACCAGCGGTAATCTGAAAAGATTTTTTAAATTTAAAATTAATAAAGGCGTCTTTTACGATAGTATACTGCATTTTATCGTGAGAGCGAGCAGAACCATCTGGTATTAAAACGTTGTTATCAGAAAAATCAATATTTGCACCAAATTGCACCACTGGGTTAATCTGCCCTACAAAATAAAGCCTTGCGTTTTCTACCGAAAAGTTTACGCTTTTGTGATCGTTAGTGGTTACTTTGCCATTGTCTTGAGCCCATATAGAAAGCTTTAAACCTACGTCTGCAAATTTATCGTTTGAAGCTTTTAATAAAACACCGTAAGAGTTAGATGCCATAAAACAAAAAGCCAAAGCAAAAATAACCTTTTTCATACCAAAATCCTAAAACTTAAATTTAGTAACTTCTATTTTAAGCTCTTGAGCTACATCAGCCAATGACTTTGCTGTAGCTGAAAGCTCTTCTATAGCTGCCGCCAATTTGTCAGAAAACGTCCTCACATCTAACATGGAGTTGTTTAGCATGTTCAAAGTAGCGTTTTGCTCTTCTATGGCAGAAGATATGGATTGAGAAGCTTCTTGTACGTTAGATGTATAATTTTCTATATCTTTATAATAATCGTCTACCATCAATATAGACTTAACAGTTGAATTTACACCTTTTGTTATATCAGATATAATATCTGATACGTTCTTTGCAAAACCACCGGCTTTTTCAGCCAGTTTCTTCACCTCATCTGCCACAACGGCGAATCCTCTCCCAGCTTCCCCTGCACGGGCCGCTTCTATGGCAGCGTTTAAAGCTAAAAGATTTGTCTGTTCTGTTATAAACACTATAGAATCTACAATGGAGACTGCCTTTTTTGCCAGCTCACTCATCATATCAGCATCAACTCTTGTTTGATTTATCGCCAATTTTCCTTTGTTTACTATTTCAAAAAGTTTGTTTATGATATTTTTTGTATCTGTCATGTTTGAGGCTATAGAGTTAACAGTAGCAGATATCTCTTCTATAGAATTTGCCAACGCATTTATCTGCTCGTTGAGATTTTTATTGTCTAAAGCCAAAGCGTTTGTAGTGGCAGATGTTTCTTCCATGCTTGTACCTAGTTTTACAACGCTTTCTGTTATAGCTTGCAATAGTTTTCTCAAAGCGTCCAAAGACTTGTTGACATCATTTTTGATAGCTTCAAAATCTCCTACCGCATCAGTCTCTACATTTTTAGTAAAATCTAAGCTTCCCATTCTCTCGATAGTAGATTTTATATCTTGCAATATGCTGTTTGCCGTACCAACTCCATCTACCAAACTTTCTATTGCCTTACCTATTTCATCTTGATAACGTATCTCAGCTTTTATATTTAGATTACCGTTTTTAAATTCATTTGCAACTCTATTTAATATACTTACGTTGTTATCTATACTCTTTATCGTCAAATATACAAACCACATAGATAATACTATGCCTATACTTACCACAAATAGACTTACATAAAGTACTTCATGGTCTTTTGCATCTCTAATATTTACAGATTTTTCTAACGTATGAATTGTATCTCTTGATAATGCGTTAGAAAGAGTTTGTAGCTTTGAAAGAGAGCTCACAAACTGCTCTTTGTAAATATAGGCACTCTCTGGATTATCCAATATTTTTTCTATAATGGGTTTAAAAGTATCGTTTATATATCTTTTATAAGCGTTGGCAGACAGATGTATTTCGTTGTAAAACTTATTGGCTCTGGCGCTCTCGTTGTAAAATAAACAAGCGTAATGAATATGTTCTCTTATGCTGCTCAACAAACTTGAGATATCCATAACCAAATGGTGTATATATGTGTTTTGTTGATTAGAAGCGCTCTGTTGGTTTAAGCTATTGTTTAGGTTTGATGTTGAATTTGTACTTTGAGCAGTGTTTGAAGTTGCGTTTTGTTTAGATATATTTATAAGCTCAAAAGATTTACTTTGAAGTTTACCGACTTTTAAAATAATATGAGGCTGATTTCCAAAAAATCCAGTTATGGCAGTAGAATCCGCAAAATCAGGATCTTTGATAAGTTTTCCTCTTATATAACAATCTCTTATAATAAGTTTATCTGTTAAAAAGTTAGATATGGTATCATAATTTTTATTCACTTGATACGGATTAAAACTATAAGCATTTTGCTTAAGGTTGTCATACATAGATAAAAGCTCAGCAAAACTTTTGTTCATATCAAGTTTTTTCCCATATTTTTTATCCAATAAAGAAAGTTTTGATAAAATCTTGTCTATTTTGTTAAAAGTATTTTCCAAAGGTGTTTTATAGCTTTTATCACCCACCGCCAAAGACTTATTATACATCCTAGCCGTTTGAAGTTCTATAAGCATCTCATAAAGAGGATCGGCTACTTTAAGACAATACTTTTCTTGGTCCATTTGAGCTACTGCTTTATGGGTATTATAAAAGACGATAGCCCCTATAACAACACCAAAAAAAGCCACTATTGCACCCAAGATATAAAGCTTTGTCTTCACTGATATATTTGTCATATTAACCTCCACTTATATAAAATTTCCTGCTATTATAAATCGTTTTTTTTTGTATGAAATGCAGCAGAATTGAAATATAAAAATATTTATAATACACTTACATAGTTAGACATTTCAAAAGACTTTAAAAGGTTTTTGTGTAATAATATCTTCGTTATAAACCTATAAATATGTCTTATTGCTTTTATAAAAAGAAATCATTGACAAGAAATATTAAAAGTGCTAGTATAATTAATGAATATTTATTCAGAAGGAGGCTTTTATGATAGATGGAAAAGAGACCTTTTGGGAAGCCCTCAAAAGACACGGGGTGAGTAGGAGGGAGTTCATGAAGTTCTCAGCTATCATCACTGGTCTTATGGGTTTACCACCTGCTTTGATACCAAAAGTAGTAGAGGCGATGGAAACCAAGCCAAGAGTACCAGTGATATGGATACATGGGCTTGAGTGTACATGTTGCTCTGAATCCTTCATAAGATCAGCTACACCTTTGGCCTCAGATGTGCTTCTTACTATGATATCTTTAGAGTACGATGATACGCTATCAGCGGCAGCCGGAGAAGCCTTAGAAAAGCACAAAGAAGATATAATGAAAAAATACCATGGAGAATACATATTGGCAGTGGAGGGAAATCCACCTCTTGGAGACGACGGAATGTATTGCGTTGTGGGAGGTAAACCTTTCTTAGAAGGCTTGAAAAAAGCAGCAGAAGGTGCAAAAGTTGTGATAGCATGGGGTTCTTGTGCGTCTTGGGGTTGTGTGCAAGCTGCCAAGCCAAACCCTACAACGGCTGTACCTATTGATAAGGTAATAACAGATAAGCCTATCGTTAAAATACCAGGATGTCCACCAATACCAGAAGTAATGACTGGAACCATCATGTATACGGTGCTTTTTGGAAAATTACCCCCTCTTGACTCTCAAGGAAGACCAAAGATGTTTTATGGAAATCGTATACACGATACATGCTACAGAAGACCGTTTTTCAACGAAGGTATGTATGTGGAGCAGTTTGACGACGAAGGTGCCAAAAAAGGATGGTGTCTTTACAAGATGGGATGCAGAGGGCCGACCACCTACAACTCTTGCGGGAATTTAAGATGGTATAACGGACTTTCTTATCCTATACAATCTGGACATGGATGTATTGGATGTTCGGCGGACGGATTTTGGGATAATGGAGACTTCTACAGTAGAGAGCAAAACATACCATTTATAGGTACAGAGTCAAATGCAGATAAAGTAGGTGCGGTGGCAGTAGGCGCTGTGGCAGTAGGAGCGATAGCTCACGGTGTTATAAGTAAAATACGCTCTGGTAAAAAGGAGGGTTGATATATGAGTTCAAGAGTTGTTATAGACCCAGTGTCTAGGATAGAAGGGCATTTAAGGCTTGAGATAGAAGTAGATGAGCCATCTCACAAAGTAACAAACGCCGTATCAGCAGGTACGATGTGGCGGGGTATTGAGCTTATAGTAAAAAATAGAGACCCAAGGGAAGTATGGGCTTTTACACAACGTATATGTGGGGTTTGCACCACTATCCACGCTTTAGCTTCAGTAAGAAATATAGAAGACGCCCTTGATATAGAGATACCTAAAAACGCAAACTACATAAGAAACATAATGCTTGGGACTTTGTATGCCCATGATCATTTGGTACATTTTTATCATCTTCACGCTCTTGACTGGGTATCTCCTTTGGAGGCTGTAAAGGCAGATCCTGTAGCTACAGCGGCTTTGCAAAATCAAATACTTCAAACTTACGGTGGTATCATATCTTTGTATACGGATTTTCTTGGTGGTAACGCTTATCCAAGGAAGTTTCCAAAAGCAACGCCAGGGTATTTTAAAACCTTTCAAGATAAGATAAAAAACCTTGTGCAAAGCGGACAACTTGGTATATTTGCCGCCAACTGGTGGGACCACCCTGATTATAAAATGCTTCCTCCAGAAGTGCATCTTATAGCTGTATCACATTATCTAAATATGCTGGATGTTCAAAGAGAGCTTGTTATACCTCACGTGGTGTTTGGTGGTAAAAACCCTCATCCTCACTACATAGTGGGTGGTATGAACTGTTCTATATCCATGGACGATATGAACGCTCCTATAAATATGGAACGCCTTGCGGTGGTAGAAGATGCTGTATACACTCAAGCAGAAGCTGCAAACTTGTTTTACCTGATAGACCTTTTGGCTATAGGTCAGATATATGTTCAAAAAGGCTGGACTTACGGCGGTGGTTTATCAAAAGAAAGAGTTTTAGGATACGGTGATTATCCAGATGAGCCTTATAAAAGCATAAAAAACGGAGATTATCACCAAAAGATACTTTATCATTCAGACGGTGTTGTAGAAAACTTTGCCCAAGGCGTTGACAAAGCCAAGTATTATCCTCTTACAAACAAAGATCTCACAAATCCAGACATAATCCAAGAATGGGTAACGCACTCTTGGTATCAATATCCAAACAACAACGAAGGTCTACACCCTTGGAACGGTATAACAGATCCTTATTATACAGGACCAAAAGAAGGCACAAAAACCCATTGGAAATATTTAGACGAAAACGGAAAATATTCTTGGATAAAAGAACCAAGATGGAAAAACTTACCAGCAGAAGTAGGTCCTTTGGCAAGGTATATGATAGTTTATACGGCAGTAAAACAAGGGCATATAAAACCCTCTTGGATGGATGAAATGGTGGTAAATCAAATAGACCTTGTTTCAAAGCTTTTAAACTTACCTCCTCATGTATGGATGCCTACTACCGTAGGAAGAACTGCAGCAAGAGCTTTAGAATGTCAACTGGGAGCAAATGCATCAAATTATTTCCTTAAAAAACTCTACGACAACATAAAAGCTGGGGACACGTCTGTGGCAAACATGGAAAAATGGGAACCATCCACATGGCCAAGCCAAGCAAAAGGAGTAGGTATAACTGAAGCACCAAGAGGAGCTTTAGGGCATTGGTGTATCATAAAAGATGGGAAAATTGAAAACTATCAAGCGGTAGTACCCACCACATGGAACGGCTCCCCAAGAGATGAGAAGGGTCAACAAGGTGCCTTTGAAAGATCCATGCAAGACACAATAGTGCTTATAGCAAAAGAACCCCTTGAGATATTAAGAAGTATTCACTCTTTTGATCCTTGTTTAGCATGCTCTACTCATGTTTACAACACACAAAAAGAAGAAGTGGTAAGCTTTAAGATAGGGGGTGCTTGTTATGAATAAGGATATTAAAAAGTATTATCTTTTTAGCCCATCCCTAAGGATAGCCCACTGGGTATGGGTTTTGGCTATAAGCGTTTTGTTTGTAACCGGTATATACATAGGAAACCCATTTTTCATAGGAAACGTAGGATACAGTGCCACTTTTGGCGACCTTCACGCTATAACCATGAACTGGATAAGGCTTTTGCACTTTAGCTTTGGTTATATCCTTCTTGCAGCCCTTATTTTGAGATTTAGTATAATACCTTTTAGAAAAGCCGATAGACTCATAATACCAAAAGTTTGGACAAAAGCTTATTGGGATGGCGTTGTTGATACATTGAAAAACTATCTTCTTATCACCAAAAGCCATAAAACCTATATAAGAAATCCTCTGGCAAGAACCGCTTATTTTGGGATTTTTTTGCTTTTGATATTTCAAGTGATAACAGGCTTTGCAATGTTTGGAAGATCAAACCCAGGTGGGTTTTGGGACAAGCTATTTGGATGGGTCATACCTATGCTTGGTGGTGAGTATCAAGTTCATAGATGGCATCATATAGTAGCTTGGATTATTGTGCTTTTTGTGGTGATACACGTTTATATGGTTATAAGAGAGGATATATTGGAAAAAAATGGCGAAGTATCTTCTATGGTAAATGGCAACAGGTTTTTTGACCATGTACCTGCTGATATATCTGACGTATGAGAACAATTTTGATGGGTATAGGAAACATACTTTTGCAAGATGAAGGCGTGGGCGTTCATGCTGTAAAGGAGATAGAAAAAAGATATAGCTTCGAACCTTCTATAGAGATAATAGATGCCGGCACGCTTGGTCTTGAGATTATGTATATGCTACAAGATGGAGTAGACAATCTTCTGGTGGTGGATGCCGTTATGGGCGGAAAGCCACCAGGGAGCTTATACGTTTTTAGAAACGAAGAGGTAAAAAAGTACTATCTTAAGAATAAACTATCGGCCCATGAGGTGGGTTTTTCCGAGGTTTTAGCGCTTTTAGATCTAATAGGGAAACCTGTAAAAGAAAACCTTATACTTGTTGGCATAGAACCAGTTAGTTTTGATGTGTCTTTGGAGCTTCATGAGAAAACCGCTTCTAAGATGGAAGATTTGATAAAAACTGTATTGCAAGAGTTGCAAAATATAGGTATAAAAGCTTTGGAAAAAATACCTTCATCTTCCTAAGGAGGTTTTATGTGTCTTGCCATACCTTCAAAGATTGTAGAAATATTAGACAACAACATAGCCGTATTAGATACGATGGGAGTTAGAAGAAAAGCTTCTTTGGAGCTTTTAAATCCAAAACCAAAGGTTGGGGATTATGTGCTTTTGCACGTTGGTTTTGCCATAGAGATACTTTCTGAAGAAGACGCCTTAGAAAGTCTAAAGCTTTTTGAAGAGGCACTGCAATATGAAAATGAACTTGAACAATAAAGATATCGTTTTAAAAGCCAAAGACAAGCTTATAAAAAAAGTAGAAAAACTTGGAAAACCTATCAAGCTAATGGAGTTTTGCGGTGGACATACCCATGCCATAATGAGATACGCTATAGATAAGCTTCTTGATGGATATGTGGAGTTTATCCATGGGCCTGGTTGTCCTGTATGTGTTGCTTCTATGGATAGGATAGATTTGGCTATAGAACTTGCCAAGATGCCAAATGTTATATTTACCACCTACGGGGATCTTTTGAGAGTGCCAGGCTCTTACAGAAAATCGCTTTTAGACATAAGATCAGAAGGGCACGATGTAAGAAGTCTATACTCTTGCCTTGATGCTATCGATATAGCTGTAAAAAACCAAGATAAGAATGTAATATTTTTTGCCATAGGCTTTGAAACCACCACACCACCAACGGCAGTGCTTCTTAAAAAAGCAAAAGAGATGAAGTTAAAAAATCTTTTTGTGGTATCAAATCACGTGATGACTCCCCCCGCTATTAGGTATATACTAAACGCCGGGATATCTCATATAGATGGCATTATAGGACCTGGGCATGTTAGTGTTATAACCGGTATGAAAATATACAAAGAGTTTGATATACCTATTGTTATATCTGGTTTTGAGGCTTTTGATATATTAAAAGCCGTAAACATGATATTGGATCAATACATAAAACATGAGAGAAAAGTTGAAAACGCCTACACAAGAGCTGTTACAGAAGAAGGCAACAAAGAAGCTCAAAAGCTTATAGAACAAACCCTTGATATAAGAGATACATTTAACTGGCGAGGGATAGGTCCTTTGCCAAAAAGCGCTCTAAAAATAAACAAAGATTACGAGATGTTTGATGCAGAAAAAACCTTTGATGTAAAGTTACCACCTTCAAAAGAGCATCCTCTTTGCATATGTCCAAAAGTCATTGTAGGAAAAGCAAAGCCCACAGATTGCAAGCTATTTGGCAATCTTTGCACCCCAGAAAACCCTATAGGCTCTTGTATGGTATCCTCAGAAGGAGCTTGTGCTGCTTATTACAAATACCAAGAGGTAGAACTATGTATGTAAAGCTCTCCCATGGGGGCGGTGCCAAAGAAACAAGAGAACTAATAGAGAAAATATTTTTAAAACATTTAAAAAATGATCTTTTATCAAACGAAGATGCCACAATATTGCATCTTGATGGTAAACTTGCCATAAGCACCGATAGTTTTACGGTAAACCCTATATTTTTCAAAGGTGGTGATATTGGAAAACTAAGTGTAGCTGGTGTAGTAAACGATCTGTCCGTAATGGGCGCAAAACCCCTTTACATGAGTATGGGCTTTATAATAGAAGAGGGCTTAGCTTTTGAAGAGCTTGAAAGAATAGTAATATCTATAAAAGAAGAGGCCCAAAAAACAGGTATAAAACTAATAACAGCAGACACAAAAGTAGTTCCAAAAGGACTTTGCGATAAGATCTACATAAACGCCACTGGCATAGGAAAGCTCATCAAAGAAGGTATATCTGCTTCTAACTTACAAGAAGGCGATGCCATCGTAGTATCTGGCCCTATAGGAAACCACGGGGCTGTGATAATGGCTCATAGAAATGGCTTTGATATAGACATAAACTCAGATTGTGCATCTTTATGGGAGGCTATAGAACCTCTTTTAAAAGAGAATATAGAAATCCATGCTATGAGAGATCTAACAAGGGGAGGTCTTGCAAGCGCTTTAAATGAGCTTTCTCAAAGCTCAAAAGTAGAAATACTAATAAAAGAAGAAGATATACCGATAGAGGATTCGGTAAAAGGTTTTTGTGAAATCCTTGGTATAGAACCCTTTTCTTTGGCCTGTGAAGGTACTTTTGTGATGAGTATACCCAAAAAAGATGTCCAAAAAGCCCTTGATATTCTTAAAAGCCAAAAACTAACCCAAAAAGCAAAAGTGATTGGAGAGATTATCAAAAAAGGCAAACAAGGAGCATATATACAAACTCTTTATGGAAGCGTTAGATATTTAGAAGAAGCTCCCGGTGAGCTTTTACCACGGATATGCTAACATGCACGAGTTTTCAGTGGTCCAAGCCCTTTTGATGCAAGTAGAAGACATTGCAAAAGAACACAATGCAAACTCTGTAGAAAAAATATATGTCGTTATAGGTGAAGTATCCGGAGTAGAGCCTCATCTTTTGAAGATGGCTTTTGATACGTTTAAAGAAAATACTATAGCTTCAAAGGCAGATCTTGTTATAGAATTTCAAAAGCCCCATATATACTGTGAAGAATGTAAAAAAGAATTTTCTTTAGAAAGATACTCTATGCGTTGTCCTTTGTGCGGATCTTTTAAAGTTAGGCTTACAAAAGGCGATGAGCTTATTTTAAAAACCTTAGAGCTTGAGACATGAATGTTGATAAAAAACGTTTTAGGCTTTTAATAAAAGGAACAGTCCAAGGAGTAGGTTTTAGACCTTTTGTTTACAACTTAGCAACATCTCTTGGCGCAAAAGGTTTCGTGTTAAACAACGCTGATGGTGTAACAATAGAAATAGAAAACGTAGATATAGATAAATTTATTTATTTATTAAAAGCCAAAAAACCACCCCTTTCAGAAATTGAGGATATAACGATAAAAACCCTTGATTGGTTTGGTTTTGAAGATTTTAAAATAGAAGAATCAGAAGCTTTTGGCGACAAAACCCCAAGCGTCCCACCAGATATGGGCATCTGTGAGGATTGTTTAAAAGAGTTTAACGATCTAAACGATAGAAGGTACAAATACCCTTTTATAAACTGCACAAACTGTGGTCCAAGGTACAGCATCGTTTTGGACATCCCATACGACAGAAAAAACACCACGATGAACGTCTTTGAGATGTGTGAAGATTGTAAAAAAGAATATGAAGATAAAACCAATAGAAGGTTTCATGCGGAGGCGATATCTTGTCCTAACTGCGGACCCATCTATTGGTATGAAAAAGATGGCAATATTTACAAAGAAAATATATTTGAACTAATGGCAAAAGATTTAAAAGATTCAAAAATAATTGCATTAAAAGGTCTTGGTGGATTTCATCTTATATGCAATGCCCTCGATGAAAAGGCCGTTAGAACACTAAGAGAAAGAAAAAAAAGATCTTCAAAACCATTTGGGATTATGTTTAAATCTTTAGAAGAAGTGTTAAAATATTTAGAACCAAAAGAAGATGAGATAAAAGCACTAACATCTGTTCAAAAGCCCATAGTGCTTATAAAAAGAAAATCCCCATACTTTGAAGAAGCCTGCAAAGGACTATCAAGCGTAGGAGCATTTTTGGCATATACAGGTATTCATCTTAGACTTTTTGATTTTATAGATTTTCCTATAATAGCCACCTCTGGAAACATCTCAGACACCCCTATTTGCAAAGACAACGACAAAGCAAAATCTAAACTAAAAGATATAGCCGACGGATTTTTTATGCACAACAGAGATATAAAAAGACCAATAGATGATTCTGTAATAAAGCTAATAGATAACGATGTAAGCATCATAAGACTTGCTAGATCTTACACTCCAAAACCAATATATACAAATACCCATGCAAAAGCTATATCTCTTGGTATGGGGGCTTTTCTTAAAAGCACAATAAGTATATTCAAAAACAACACTATTGTATTAAGCCCTCATATAGGCGATTTGGAAAGTATAGATACCATAGAGCATTATAAAAATACGTTAGAGGATTTTTTGAGATTTTACGATGTAAAACCAGATATTGTAGTGTGTGATATGCATCCAAACTTTTTTAGTAGTATTTACGCTAAGAGCATGTTTTCAAACATTATCACCCTTCAACATCATAAAGCGCACATACTTTCTGTAATAGCAGAAAACAATATTTCTATAGACCAAGAGATATTAGGTATAGCATGGGACGGCACAGGTTATGGGGAAGATGGGACTATATGGGGAGGTGAGTTTTTTGTAGGAGATGCTTACAATCTTAAAAGAGCGTTTTATATAAAACCCTACAAACTCATTGGCAATGAAAAAGCCATAAAAGACCCAAGAAGGATAGTGCTAAGTTTTCTTTTTGAGCTTTTAAAAGAAAAAGCATATAAGCATCCTTTGATAGAAAAACTTCATTTTGAAGAAAAAGAATTAAAGACCCTTTATAAAATGTGGGAAAATGATATAAATACCACAAAGACATCTTCCATAGGAAGGCTTTTTGATATGGTAGCATATCTTATGGGACTAACGGATGTTATAGATTATGAGGCAAAAGGGGCTATGATGGTAGAAGATAGATATATAGATTCAAAAGAGTATTATGATTTTCACATATCAAACAACGAAATAATCATATCTTTTGAGGATATACTTGGTGAAAAAGAGATAGATAAAATGGCTTCTAAGTTTATAAATACGTTGTTTGAAATTATTGTATCTATTATCAAGCTTTTAAAAGCCAAAAACGTTGTGGTGTCTGGAGGTGTGTTTTACAATAGGCCTTTGATGAGAAAGCTAAAAGCTTTGGATGGTATAAATTTGTTTTACAACAAAAAAATCCCTACCGGTGATGGTGGGATATCCGTTGGACAAGCATTTTATGGAGGTATACTATGCTGATGAACGCTGTACCAATACTTTATGAAATACAAAAAGCCCTTGAGGATTTTGTAAAAACAGGGCAAAACCATATAATTTATACAAATAAAATACCCCTTTCCGAAGAGGATAAAGAGTTTTTATTAGATGTTCTTGGAGAAGGCAGTATAAAAATAGAGTATAAAAGCAAAAGAGAGTATATAACTTTCAAAGAAACGTCGCTCATAGGTGTATGGCTTGGAGTGGTTTATGATGTTGAGAGAAAACCAATCCTTGAGATTTTAGAGATAAACTCATTTCCCTTTATGCTCCAAGCCCCAAAAGAGGATATAGAAGATTCCATCAAAAGGTTAAAAGATATCTTAAAAGATTTTGAAAACAAAGGAGGTAAAGATTATGTGTAAAGACTGCGGATGTTCAATAACAGATCACAATCACGAAGAACATCATCACCATCATCATCATGAGCATGAAAATGATAAAAAGGTGGTAGAGGTAATCCAAAATATACTTGATAAAAACGATAAACAAGCATATTCAAACAGAAAACATTTTGAAGAGCATGGGGTATTTTGCATAAACATGATGAGCTCACCAGGTTCTGGTAAAACATCTTTGTTAGAATCTACTATAGAGGCTTTAAAAGACAAGATAAAAATAGGTGTCATAGAAGGAGATTTAGAGACCAACAACGATGCTATGAGGATAAAAGCAAAAGGGGCAAAAAGCTATCAGATCACCACAGGACAGGCTTGCCATTTGGATGCTTTTATGGTGCATGAGGGTATTCACAACCTTTGCATTGAAGATCTTGATCTTGTTTTTATAGAAAACGTAGGTAATTTGGTATGCCCTGCCGCTTACGACGTGGGCTCTCACATGAACGTTGTGCTTTTTTCCACCACCGAAGGAGAAGACAAGCCTGTAAAATACCCCGTCATGTTTAAAAGTGCCGATCTAGTTGTTATCACCAAAACAGATCTACTTCAGTATCTTGATTTTGATATACAAAAAGCCAAAAACTATGTAAAAGAGGTAAATCCAAGAGCGGATATAATAACCCTTTCAAGCAAAACCAAAGAAAATCTAGACAAGTGGCTTAAATACTTAGAGTTTAAATTGGAGATATTTAGAAACTCTCTTGCTTAACAATATAACCCAATATACTTTATGTAAGTTATTATTTATAAATATTTTTATAATGTGATTTTTATATTTTAAAGTTAGTAAATACAATTTCATAATACCAATGTGTAATTTATCATTGCTATTGATCATGTGTAATAATCTTGACAATTGAATTTATTTGCATATCTTTTTAACATCATCTCAAGGAGGTAGCCATATTATGGCAAAAATTATCACACCAGGTCCATCTGGTTACGTACCTACACCTGCAGTTTTTGAAGGTGTTCAAATAGCTCCTCCAGGTAAAGCTCTATTATACGGTGAATGGGTAGACGAAGAAACGGCTATGAGAGAAGCAGCCTTGGCAATGCTCACAAGAAAAAATCCCACTATATTCCCTGGGCCATTGGTATTATGGGGATACAACGCTTCTGCCATAGAAAAAGCTCAAGCAGTATTAGAACTTGCCAAAGAAATACCAAATTGCCGTATAATACCAATGCCAGATTATAGACCAAAATACCCTAAGATAGACCCAGAAGCTGAGATAAATCCAAACCACCCAAATCTTACCATACTTCACAATAGAATAGAAGCTTGCATCTTTGTAGGAGTCCATTGTCATTATGCCAACCTATCCTTAAGAATGATAAGAGCTGGCACAAACTGTTTCACAATAGCCCTTTGTGCAGAGATGGGACACGAAGATGCAATGGTATCTATAAGAGATACACATGCTGAAAAACTATTGGAATTTAGAGACGTGGTTGTAAAATTAAGAGAAGAGCTTGGTATAAAGTGGGAACCAAAGCTACCACCAGAAAACCCATCTTTACCAAAAGAGCATTATGAAACACTTAACATAGCGGATTATGGAGATCTTGCTTATTTATTACACCCAAGGAAGGGTGAAACCGTAGAAGAAACCGAGTAATTTTTGGAGGTTTTTATGCCAGAACAAAAAGTTGTTGACACAGATTATCTTCTCTTGGAAGCTCCAAGAGAGAAGAAATTTATAACTGGCTCACAAGCCATGGCTGAAGCTGTAAAAAGAGCCAACGTAGATATAGCTATAGCTTATCCAATAACCCCACAATCAGAAACCATGCACCTGGTGGGCGATTTATGGGCTCAAGGTTATGTAAAAGATTATTATAGAGCCGAAGAAGAGTACGGAACTATGTCGGCCATAGCAGGTGCAGTAAGAGGCGGAGTTAGAGCTTTCACGGCTACATCTGGACCTGGTCTTTTAAGGGGTATAGAGGCGATAGCCTCATGGCCAGGACACAGAATACCGGCAGTCTTAGGTGTTCTAACAAGGGTTGTAAACGCTCCTCTTTCTATACAACCAGACAACGTAGAGATATCATATCTTCTAAACTGTGGAATGGTTGTATTACACGCTGAAAACCAGCAAGATGTTTTTGACTTCACACTCGCATCTTTTGCTATATCAGAAATGGTAGATGTATATTTACCGATAGCCGTATGTACAGAAGGTTTCTTCGTAACTCATGCTAAAGGCTATGTAAATATGACACCGGAAGATATGAAGCTTCCACCAAGAGATCCATACAAAGCTCCGGTTCCCCCAACAGATTGTGAAATACCACCCGCAAGAATACAAAGAGACGCTCCCGTTCAAAAGTCTAACTTTATGAGCTACCTAATACACCAAGTATGGCAACAAGAAGTATGGTCTTCCAACATGAGAGCCATGAAATACATGTATAAATATATAAACGGTCCTATAGAAGTTATAAACCCAGAGGCTGAAGTATTTGTAGCAGCTTCAGGGTGCGCAGCAGCTCAAGCCAGAGAGGCTGTAAGATACGCCCAAATGGAAGGCTTAAACGTTGGGCTTTTAAAGATAAAATCCATAGTCCCGTTCCCATCCAAAGAAGTAAGGGAAACTTTGAAAAATGCAAAAGCTGTCATAGTACCAGAGCACAACATAGTAGGATGGTTATCTAAAGAGATAAAGGCAAATATCCAAGATAGCGACAAAGTCATAGGAAAACCTAGAGTTTATGGAGGTATGACACTTCCAGTAGAACTTATAATGGATGAAATATATGCCGCTCTTGGTATTAAAAAGGACAAGACGGTGCTTGTTTAATATTATGTTAAAAACCTAAGGAGGTAAGTTATGGGCTTAGAATACGTTCAAATATCACCTGGATTTGAGAAATATATGCCAAAGGACTATGTAGACCTTGTTAAATATGGTCAGTTTGGCAAACAAATTGATGTACAACAGATAGATCAAATAAAAGAGTTGGTCGAAGAGCATCCAATGTGCGCAGGATGCTATATGGCCTACTTTGTGAGAATATTCTATGCAGCTTTACCAAAACCAGAAGACACTATAGTGCTTGGTACCGCTGGGTGTGCTAGATTGGCGCTTTCCCAAGCTGCTGTACCCTTCATCTATGGAAACTACGGAGATACAAACGCTGTTGCATCTGGATTAAAACGCGCTCTTAACATAAGATTTCCGGACAAGGTAAAGGACGTTGTGGTTATAGCCGGTGATGGTGGACTAATGGATATAGGTTTTAGCATGACAATGCACTCTTGGTTTAGAAGAGAAAACTTTACCACTATAATGGTTGATAACGAGGTTTACGGTAACACCGGTGGTCAAGAGAGCGGTATGTCACCTAAAGGAGTACAACTCAAAATGGCCCCTAAAGGTAAGAAGTTTGACAAAATAAATGCAGTTGAATTAGCAAAAACCGCAGGTTGTGTTTATGTAGCAAAGCTAGCACCCACAAATCCTAAGAGAATAGCCAAAACCATCAAAAGGGCAATACTAGCAGCTAGGGAGCTAGGGCCTACCTTTATACACGTTTATACCTCATGCAATATAGAATATTCAATACCTACCGAAAGAGTGCTAGCGGATGCAAAAGAAAGAGAAAAAAACGATTTTGGCTTTTACGAATGGATGACAGATGAAGCCAAAGAGTATTTAGAAGAGCAAGAAAAGAAAATGGCAGAGGTTAAAGCTTAAGGAGGATATATATGAAAAGGTACAACATGCGTATAGCTGGTGTTGGTGGTCAAGGGGTTGTGACCTCTGCTCACATTCTAGGTAACGCTATGTCGGCTGCCGGCAAATATGCCTCTTTAGTACCGTTTTTTGGTTCTGAGAAACGTATGGCACCGGTGGAGGCTTACGTTAGAGCTTCCGATCAACCCATATACGAAGTGGGTGAAGTGGTTTATCCAAACGTAATAATGATTTACCATCCACAAGTTATAACACACGGTAAGTCTTATACGATGCCCTTTTACTCTGGTCTAAAACCCGATGGACTTGTTATTATAAACACCGATGTAGATATAATACCAGAAGAAGATCACGCTATATTGGAAAAGCTCAATACAAAAGTAATAAACTTTCCAGCCACAAAGATAGCCCTTGATATAGCAGGAACAGAGCTTGCCACAAATATGGCTATGATTGGTCTTTTCTTTGGGATAACAAGACTTGTAGACTTTGAATATATAGAGCAAGCTGTAAAAGAAAGGTTCTTGGGTAATACGTTTGTAGCTTCCGGTGGTACAGCTTCTTTGGACAGCGCCATAGAAAAGAAGTTCAAGAAGAAGGTAGAACTCTTGGAAAAGAATATGCAAGTTATAAAAGAAGCTTTTAGAATGGCTGAAGAGAATGGATGGATATTGGAAGAAATCACTGTTTAAGGAGGCATAAATGTACTACGTAGCCGATGTTAAAGAGTTTGAGTGCGCTAAATACAACTGTAAACAATGCGTACTATTTTGCCCAGAACCAAATACTCTTATGTATAACTCTGAAAAACACGTAGCATGGGTGAATTATAGCAGATGCAAAGGATGCGCCATATGTGTTTATGTGTGCTCAGACCTTCTCAAGAGAAATTGCATAGAGATGGTGATGATGACAACGGGGGATTGATGTATGGATAAAAAAAGGATAGAAAACATAATATTTAAAGTATCAAAAATGCTTTCTGATCCATCTCTTGATATGGAAGTATGCGAGGAGGGAGCGAATCCCCCTTGTGTAAAAGTAACATATACCACTGAAAATGGATCAAAACACCAAAAAACGATAGACGTAATGGAAGAGCTTTCAGATAAGTCAGACGATGAAATAGCAAAGTTTATAGTTTTTCAAACAGAGCAGTTCATGGAAGAAATCGATTCAGTAGAGTATAGCGGAGAATAAAGTAATATATATAAAGGCTGTCCAACAAGGACAGCCGCAATGTCAAAATCTTTTATCTTTATACCACTTGATTTTTATCAAAAAATAACTATTATTTTCAATAAGGAGGTTTTTAAAAATGGTAGAAGTTTACGTTAGCGGTATGGGAATAGATCCTATATCTCAAATGCCTATAGTGGTTTTGAAATCCAAAGAGGATGATAATCTAGCTTTACCTATATGGATAGGAGTTTTTGAAGCCAACAACATCGTAATGAATATGCAAGGTATGGATTCTCCAAGACCTATGACTTACGATCTTATAAAAAATATCTTGACAAGCACAGGATATACGGTAAAGATGGTAACAATAGACTCCATGGAAAACAATACATATATAGCTACGATTCATCTACAAAACTCAAAACAACCAACTGAAGAACTAGCTATAGACTCAAGACCCAGCGACGCTATAAATATAGCTCTTAGATTTGATGCGCCAATCTATGTGAATAGAGATCTGTTTAGCAACAGTGCCGATATAGAAATTCAAGATGACTTAAACGTAACAGAAGAAGATTTAAGAAGCTGGATTGAAAATATAAAACCAGAGGATTTTGAAAAAAATATATAAATGGATACAATATACGTTTTAGATGGTTCTGCATTTTTATATAGAAGTTATTATGCTTTACCTTCTTTGAAAACCGAAGACGGCGTAGAAACTGGTGCTTTTTATGGATTTATAAGAGCTTTATTTTCTATATTAAAAGCTAAGAAACCAGAATATTTTGCTATAGCTTTTGATTTACCCGCCCCAACAGTTAGAGATAAGATATACAAAGAGTATAAGGCCACTAGAAAAGAAACCCCAAGCGAGCTTGTTTCACAAATACCCCTTATAAAACAAGCGATAAATTTGCTTGGTATAAGGCTTTTAGAAAAAGAAGGTTTAGAAGCAGACGATATAATAGCCTACATTGCTCATAAATCAAAAGAATGGAATAAAAATCTTACGATTTACACACCAGATAAAGATTTAATGCAGCTTGTAGAAGATAAAAAAATAATTGTAATAAACCCTATCACCAACAAGGTGTTTGACGAAGAAGCGGTAATAGAAAAATTTGGCGTACCACCTTCAAGACTGGCAGATTATCTTGCTCTTATCGGAGATAGCGTAGACAATATAAAAGGTATAAAAGGTGTTGGTCCTAAAAAAGCTGTTGAGCTTTTAGAAAAATATGGTTCTATAGAAAACATATTAAATAACTGGGACGAAATACAAAAAACTTTTAAAGAGGCTTCAAAAGAGGATCTGGAGTTAGCTTACAAGCTTATTAAATTAAACACAGAAGAGATATTAAATATGATAAATATACATTTAAAAGATTTAAAAATATCTTACAATATAGACCTAAAAAAAGTAGAAGAATTCTTTATGGCTTTTAATATGAAAAGCTTAATAAAGGATTTAAATACAATATTTAAAGAAAAATCTTCAGAGAAAAGAACTCAAAAAACGCTTTTTTAAATTAAAACTGCTTATAATCATTGTAATAAAAGCTAAAAAAACTTATTGTTTATAGGCAAAACCTTAGGAGGTAAAGCATGCTCAAAACCAAATTAAAAGGAAACGATGTATCACTTTCAGGTGATATAAAAGTAGGAGATAAAGCTCCTGAAGTAGAAGTTGTGCTAACAGACTTATCCACCAAAAAGATAGGTGGAGCTAAAGACAAAGTTCAGCTAATAATAGCTGTCCCATCTTTGGACACGCCAGTATGCGCTACGGAAACCCGTAAGTTTAACGAAGCTGTTGGCTCAATGCAAGATGTAGATACTACGGTTGTATCCATGGATTTACCTTTCGCATCAAAAAGATACTGCTCCACTGAAGGAGTGGAAAACATAGCCGTAGCTTCAGATTTTAGAAACAAAGATTTTGGCAAAGCTTACGGCATACTTATATCGGAAGGTCCGTTGCAAGGGCTTTTGGCTAGAGCTATTTTTATAGTAGGTAAAGATGGCACTATAAAATATTTTCAACTAGTGCCAGAAATCACGTCAGAACCAGACTACAACGATGTACTAAAAGCTCTGGAGAGTCTAAAATAACAACATTTTTTTGTGATTTTGACGGCACTATAACGCTCCAAGATACTGTAGATGCGCTCTTGGAGCGCTTCGCATCTAAAGAATGGCTAGAAGCTGAAAAGCTATGGAAAGAAGGTAAGATAAACTCTAAAGAGTGTCTTGATATACAGATGTCCCTAGTAAACATAACAAAAGATCAACTGGAAGATTTTCTGTCCGATGTATATATAGATAAAAGCTTTATAAAATTTTTGGATTATGTAAAATCAAATTTTAACGCTAAAGTATACATCTTAAGCGATGGTTTTAGGCTTTTCATAAAAAAAATATTAAAAGATCATTTAGAAAAAATTGATGGAATATATGCCAACAACCTTTATTTTATAAACAAAAAATTTAAAACCCTTTACAGATATTCACAAAAAGATTGCCAGCTTGGGGTTTGCAAATGCCATCTTGTGCAAAAGCTAAAAGATAATAAGACAATATATATAGGCGATGGTATGTCTGATTTTTGCCCTTCTAAAAACGCTGATTTTGTATTTGCCAAAGGTAAACTCTTAAACTTTCTAAAAACTCAAAACGTTAGTCATTTCACTAGCTTTTCATATTTTGAAGATATAATAAATCAATTACCTTTTGTATTGGAGAATTTACATGAAGAAAGAGGAAATACTATCGATAGAACAAGAAGTTTGCTCTTGGGGTGATACGGTACATTATCTAAACCCTCCAAAAATTTTCAAAGCTTCAGAAGGATCTTACCTTTATGATGAAGAAAACAAACCATATTTAGATTTACAAATGTGGTACAGCGCTTGTAATTTCGGATACAAAAACGAGCGTATAAACAACGCCATAAAAGACCAGATGGACAAAATGGGACAACTGGCCTCTCAATTTCTTTTTGAGGAAAAAGTAGTCTTATCAAAGAAGATAGTAGATGCTAATTTAAAAAGATTTAATCTAAAAGGTAGAGTGCATTTCAACGTAGGTGGTTCTCAAGCAATAGAAGATAGTTTAAAGCTTGTAAGAAATTACAAAAAGAAAAATTTAAACTTCGCTTTTATGGGAGGATATCACGGCAGAACACTAGGTGCAACAGCTATCACATCTAGCTATAGGTATAGAGAAAGATTTGGACATTTTGGCGACAGGGCGCTTTTCGTACCTTTTCCTTATTGTTTCAGATGCCCTTACGGCAAAAATTTAGAAACTTGCGATTATTATTGTGTAAAAGAGTTTGAAAAGCTTTTCGAATCAGAATATTACTCTATATACAATCCAAAAACCAACGAATGTGAATATGCAGCCTTTTATATAGAACCCATTCAAGGTACCGGAGGTTATGTAAAAGCCCCACCAGAATATTTTAAAAGGTTGAAAAAAATATTAGACCAAGCTAACATACTTTTGGTAGATGATGAAATCCAGATGGGATTTTACAGAACTGGTAAACTGTGGAGTATAGAGCATTACGATGTTAAGCCAGACATCGTTGTATTTGGGAAGTCTTTAACAAACGGCATGAATCCACTGTCTGGATTATGGGCAAAAGAAGAGCTTATAAACACTAAAATATGGCCAGCCGGTTCTACTCATTCCACGTTTTCTTCAAACCCCATAGGAGTAAGAGCTGGAGTAGAAGTTATGAATATATTAGAAGAAAAAGACTATGAAATTATTGTAAAACAAAAAGGCGATAAGTTTTTAGAAGGTCTTAAAAGCCTAAAGAAAAAATATAAAAATATAGGGGACGTAGACGGTATAGGACTTGCTCTTAGAATTGAAATATGTGAAAATGATGGTTTTACACCCTCAAAAGCCCTAACGGATAAGATATTGGAAGAAGGTCTAAAAGGAGATCTTGATTACAAAGGTAAAAAATATGGGTTAGTGTTGGATGTAGGAGGTTATTATAAAAACGTTTTTACACTTGCACCGTCTCTGGAAATAACCAACGAAGAAATAGATATGGCTATAGAGCTTTTAGACCAACTTTTTAAAAGGGTAATATAATATGGAGCTTTCTATAAAAAACAACAACGAAAGAGCGGTTTTGCTGCTTCATGGACTTACTGGTACGCCTTTAGAACTAAGATGGGTGGCCAGAGATTTTGCCAAGGCAAATTACGATGTATATTTCCCAATACTACCTGGCCATTGTTCTAGCCTTGAAGAGCTTAAAAAAACTAAATGGGAAGATCTTTATGAGTTTGCCAAAGACTTTTACCTTGATTTAAAAGCTAAATACAACGAAGTTTTTGTAGCTGGACTATGCGTAGGTGGTATGCTTTCTCTTATGCTTGGTATGGAGTTTCCTGATATAGATGGGGTTGGCTCTTGGGCACCAGCCATGGGTATAGATGGATGGGCAATACCTTGGTATAGATTTCTATTGCCCCTTGGACTTTATACACCGTTAAAATATATTTACTACTGGAAAGAAAAAGAACCCTTTGGCATAAAAAATGAAGCCATGCGAAGAAAAATCATACAGATGATGAAATCTGAGAAAAATGAAGCCATAGCATACGATAAAATACCAGCGCCCATTATAGTAGAACTAAAACGAATGGCAAAATACATCAAAAAACATATACACCTTTTAAAAGCGCCATTTATTTTAATTCATTCAAAAGAAGACGATTTGTCTTCTATAAAAGGAACAATTTTTATATATGAAAAAGCACCAAGCAAAATTAAAAAATTTATAGAGCTTTCAAACAGCTATCACATCGTAACTATGGACAACGAAAAAGACATAGTTTCAAGTGAAACAATAAATTTTTTCAACTTTTTGACAGAAAGAAAGCATCAAAAATTAGAAGTATATCAAGCGTAGACAGAGATAGATCAAAAGAACAGGCACAGGCACTCATTAGCTTAGAGAAATGCTGTTAGCACACTAGAGCGCTATTAGCGCATTTCAAATCTAATGAACGGTCATTTACACTCCATAGCTCAGAGAAATGCCATTGGCACACTAGAGCGGTGTAACCGCGTTTCGTAGTTAATGAACGAACAAAGCCGCACAGGAGATGCGAGAAATGCCTAAAGCACACTAGAGCGCTATTAGCGCATTTCAAATCTAATGAACGGTCATTTACACTCCATAGCTTAGAGAAATGCCGTTAGCACACTAGAGCGGTGCAACCCGCGTTTCAGCGTTAATGAACAGGCAAATCAACTCAATAGCTTCTAAAAATGCTAAAGCACAATATCAAGCGTATACAGATATATTAGAACCTTCTTTTTGTAACTCCATTTGAGCTTGTTCTAACATCATTTGAGCCTGGGCAGCTACAGCTCTATCTTGAGCAGATGGGTCTACGGGTGCCAAAGCTGCTTTTATAACTCTTTCCATCTTTTTTATCGTAGCTTGAGGGGTAGGACCTGGTGAAACATCTATACTCACATCACCACCCACAGCATATTTTTTACCGTTTGGTCCTATTACATACTTATAGTTTATTGGACCAGTTAAATCTCCACCGGCTATCTTATGAGCCATTTCATGAGCCCTAACATCTCGATCTATAGCCTTTAATTGATTTATCTCTTGCTGTGTTTGGATACTTCTTTGACTTGTAGGTTTATCGCTTTTGGATAAAATAGGAAAGCTAATAGCCCCTATCATAAAATCTATTATAAATACAATTTATACTTAATCTACAATTAAAATCATAATATAACAAAGTCTTTGCTGTTAAAATATTTTTATGAAGTTATATAAACTCTTAATTATAGTGACTTTTTTTGTTGGTATATCTTACGCCGATGCTGAGCAATGCATAAACTTGCTCCGATCTAAAGACTATCAAAAAGCCATAGACTTGGCAAATAAATCTCTTAGATGGAACAAATACGATTTTAATTACAACATGTGCGCAGCCATGTCTTACATTGCCTTAGGAGAGCCAAAATATGCTATACCTTATTTGAAAAATGCCACAAAAAACGCAAACACTCGTTATCAAAAAGAAGCACTTTACAACTACATGGGTGTTAGTTACGACATGATTGGCGACAAATCAAAAGCACTAGACAACTATACAAAAGCTTATAAATTAGCAAAGTCTCTTGGAGATAGCAACGGAATAGTAGACAACCTCTCAAATATAGCTCATATATTTTATTCGGAAGGCTATTACAATTCCGCAATAAAGTTTTATAAAAAAGCCTTAAAACAAGACCTTCAAAGTCCCACCATACTAAACAACATAGCCCTTTGTTATGCAGATTTAAACCACCCTCACAAGGCTCTTCTATATTACGAGAAATCCTCCCAAGCTTTCGATGAAAAAGGTGATAAAATTCACGAAGGCGCCACTTATCTAAATATGGGTGTTTTGTATCTTAAGCTTTTAGATTTTAAAGATGCAAAAACATACATACAAAAGGGTTTAAACTTAGTAAACAGCAACAAATACTGGGAAGCAGTTGGTTATCAATATATGGGCTGGTATTACGATAACAAAAATGAAAGCGATAAAGCAATGATTTATTACCAAAAAGCCTTAAAACTTGCAAATGAAATAGGAGCTAAAGGTTTAGCAAACTCTATACAAAAAAATCTATCATCAGAGGAGGTAGCTAGTGAGTATTAAAGCAAAACTTTGGATTATACAGGTTTTTATGATTTTAGGAGCTTTTGTAGCTCAAGGCATACTATATATATTGGACAACAATATAAAGCAAAACATAGATACGTACATAGGTATATCACATTCTGAAGTTGAGCTTTACAAACTTTTAACAGATGTGCTAACGCTAAAAAATGCATATACCACAATAATGTTAAACCCACAAGACCAAAAAGCACACAACATGTACAACAACGCTTTAAAAAATATAAACACTAAATTGAAGTTTATAAAAGACGAAACTTTGAAGAGCTATCTAAACAATTTTATAGCTTTTACAAATGAAGTTGTGAGCAACATAAACACCAACAATCAAAATTACTACATAGGACAAAGCATAGAGGTTCAAAGTAAGATATGGGTTCCACTAAGAAAACGCTTTGATATGCTTATAAAAGCTAATGCTTCTTCCATATCAGAAAAAGAGTTATACATTAAAAATCATATAGATTCTATTACAAAATACATATTCATCGCTATAATGAGCGTGGTAGCGTTTTTAATTATCTTTAATTATTTTATGCAAAAAAGCATCCAAAACGACGTAGAGAATCTAGAGAACCTCATAAAAGAAACTACGGACAAAATGGAATTAAGCGTATCTTTTGATATAAACAAGTTTAAAGGTGAAATACAGATTATTGCAAAGTCTTTGGCTATTTTTATGGACGAGATAAACAAAGCTATATCAAGCATAAAAGAAGTCTTCTACAATATATCGGAGGGAGATTTGACAAAAAAGATAGATTTGGAATCCAAAGGCGACATAAAAGACCTTATAGATTTCGTAAACATATCTATGGACAAGTTAAAAGAAGCCTTTAAGAATATAGAAAATAGCGTAGAACACATGGCAGAGGTACAAGCCCAAATATTTGGCATAAGCATGGATTTAGATGATTCAAAGGCACTTCTAACAGATCAAGTAGAGCATATCAAAAACGCCACCGACCAAACATCTATAGCCATAAATTCTATAGCTGAAAATACACAGGAAGCTAAAAATATTACAAAAGAAGTAATAAATAGCTTAGAAATAGGAAAGAAAGAGCTTTTAAAAACCCAGGAAGCCGTAAAAACTATAGAACAGATGGGAAAACAAATAGATGTAATTACAGAAAATATCCTTTTTATAGCAGAACAAACAAACCTGCTAGCTTTAAATGCAGCGATAGAAGCAGCGAGAGTAGGAGAACAAGGGAGAGGTTTTGCAGTAGTAGCAGATGAGGTAAAAAAATTAGCAGAAAGGACCGGCGGTTTTGCTAAAAATATATCAAATCTTACCACATCAATAGCAGAAGCTATAAAAACAGGCGCTGAACAAATGGAAAACTTAGTAAAGCAATATGAAAACATATTACACATATCAGACTTGTCTGCGGAGATATCTGACAAAATAGCAAATGCCACAGAGGAGCAAGCTCAAACTATAAAAGAAATTCAAAATTCTGTAAACTCTTTAAATACAATATCTTCCAATATTAACAAGATTATAAATGACTTATCAGAAAGTATAGAAGAAATGGCAAACGCAAGTGCAAACCTGGGAAACACGCTTAAAAAGTATAAGGTGTAGGGTATGTCTAATATTTTAGTGCTTTTGTCTGGCGGAATGGATTCTGCTACGCTTTTATGGGAAGCAAAAAAAAAGTTTAAGGATGCTTACGCTATATCTTTTGATTATGGTCAAAAACACATAGTAGAGTTAAAGTACGCAAAAGAACTTGCAAATATGGTAGGTATAAAGGAGCATTTTATTGTAAAAATACCACATTACAAAGAGATTAACTTCCACTCACCACTCTTAAGCGTCTCCAAAAAAGAAATACCAAAAGAAAGCTATCAAGAAGATGTACCTATAACCTATGTACCGATGAGAAATCTTACTTTTCTGGCTATAGCCTCAGGCATAGCGGATGAGCTTGGTATAGAGAATATAGGTATAGCTGTACATGCTGTGGATGCACCTTATCCGGATTGTAGACCAGAATTTATAACCTCTGCTGAAGCTGCCATCAACGCAGGTTCTTCTTTTGTAGTAAAAACTAAAAAAAGAATATACGTTTACGCTCCGTTTTTAGGCTTTTCTAAAAAAGATATAGCTAAGCTTGGCAAAACTCTTGGTGTACCATTTGATAAAACTTATAGCTGTTATGAAGGCACAGAACCTCCCTGCGGAGAATGCGCTACCTGTATTCAAAGAAAAGAAGCATTGGAAGGTATTTTATGATAGATATTTTTTCTTTACCGTTAAAAGCCCAAAAACTTTATGAAGAGTTTATAGACAAGATAAGAGGTTTTTACAAAAAAATAGGCTACACAGAAGTTTTTACACCATACATCCAAGATGAGCCAAATTTAGAGAAATACATAAAACCAGTGGAGATAGATATAACTTACTGCGGTAAAAAAGAAAAAGCGTATCTTCATACATCCCCAGAAAGATCTATGAAAGCTCTTTTAAAAACTTACAAATCAAATATATTCCAAATAGCAAAAGTCTTTAGAGACGAAGAATGCGGTAGTTTAAACAGCATAGAGTTTACAATGTTAGAATGCTATAACGTTGAGAATAAAGATGCAATAAACGAGATATCTAAGCTTATTTTTGAGCTTTTCGGAGAAAATATAAAATGTATATTAACAAAACCAAAGCTTACACCCTTTGAAAAGGCATTCGAGGAATACCTTGGAGTCATTTTTTCTGAAGATGAAGATATACTTAAAAACAACCTCATATCTTTTGGATACGACTTTGATGATAGCGATACGTGGGAAGAGCTAATAGATAAAATGATGGTACATATGCAACCTAAACTTGGTAAAAGCCAAATAGAGTTTTTAACAGATTTCCCTTGTAAACTAGGTGTATTGTCAACATGTAAAGATGGTGTATCAAAGCGCTTTGAGCTTTTTATAGATGGGGTTGAAATAGCAAACGGCTGGATAGAAGAAACAAACCATGAAAAAATAAAAGATATCGTAGAAAACGCATCTAATTACAAACCTATAAAAGATAAGGAAAAACTTGTCAAAGACTATCACAATGATTTTTCTTATACAGGATATTCGATAGGTATAGAAAGATTATTTTATTTTTACGCTACGAAGATGGGAGTTGTGGGTTAAAATATAGATATGAAAGCGATAATACTTGCAGCTGGCTTAGGCACTAGGTTTAAAAGCGAAAAACACAAAGTACTACATGAAATGCTTGGCAAACCTATCATTTGGTATGTGCTAAACTATATAAAACAATCTAACATAGTAGATATAGCTTTAGTTGTATCCCACAAAAAAGAGAGCATCATAGAAGCTTTAAAGCATGAAAACGTATCGTTTTTTGAACAAGCAAATCCAAAAGGTGGCACTGCAGATGCTCTTTTATCAGCAAAAGCTTTTTTTGAAGGTATGGACGATTACATATTGGTTACAAATGGCGATGCTCCTTTGGTAAAACCAGATACCATAAAAGGCATGCAAAGATTTTTACACATGGTAGAAGAGTATGAAAAGATAAAAGTGGGAGCTTTGGTATTGTCTTCTTTCTTACCAGACCCAACAGGTTATGGGAGAATAGTAAAAAATGGTAAAGGAGACGTAATAAAAATAGTAGAAGAAAAAGAAGCCACCTATGAACAAAAACAAATAAACGAAGTAAATGGTGGTGTTTATATGTTTTATGTACCATATCTAAAAGAAGCTGTTAAACACTTAAAACCAAGCGAAAAAACCAACGAGCTTTACATCACAGATATAATAGAGATTATGACAAATCTTGGTTATACATGCAGAAGTTTCATGGCTTCTGAGATTACAGAAATTTTTGGTGTAAACGATAGATGGGAACTTAGTTTTGCAGAAAGCGTTATAAAAATGAGAATATTGGAAAATCTTGCAAGATCAGGTGTTACCATACACTCGCCAGAATCTGTTTATATAGAACCTGACGTACAAGTAGAATTAGACGCTGAAATATTTCCAAACGTTGTTTTAAAAGGCAATACAGTTATACACAAAAAAGCAAAGGTTATGAATGGAAGCTATCTTGAAAATGCTACCATAAAAGAAAAAGCCACCGTGCTTCCTATGAGCTACATAAAAAACTCAACCGTAGAAGAAGAAGCTATTGTAGGCCCAATGTGTCATATAAGAGACAACTCTGTGGTAGGTAAAGGCTCTCACGTGGGTAGCTTTGTAGAACTAAAAAATGCAAAACTTCAAGAAAATGTAATGGCGAAGCATCTTTCTTATCTTGGGGATGTAAACATAGGCAAAAAGACCAACATAGGGGCTGGGACAGTGGTAGCAAACTTTGACGGCAAACAAAAGTATCAATCTTACATAGGACAAAAAGCTTTCATAGGTAGTAATTCCCTTATAATAGCTCCAAGAAATATAGGGGATTTCGCTTTTATAGCTGGTGGTTCTGTAATAACAAAAGATATACCACCAAAAGCTTTGGCTATAGAAAGAGCAGAGCTAAAAATACTAGAAGATAAGTCAAAAGTTAAAGATGAGTGAAGTTATCTTTGAAAAAACTAACATAAAAGATGAAGAAACGATAAAAGATATATTAAAACAACAAGGCTACGATGTTTATACATGGCAAGACTCTGAGGGCACACACTACCCTTGGCATACTCATGAGCAAGAAGAAGTAAGATGGGTGGTCTCTGGAGAAGTAGAAATAGGTGTTGAAGATAAGGTTTTTAAGCTTTTACCAGGAGACAAGGTCATACTTGCACCAAACACGCCTCATTGGGCTAAAACAGATAAAGGTGTAAGATACGTTTGCGGGAGTAAGTAGTCAAGCATTTAATAAATGGTAAACCACTCTAAGATTTTTTAGTAAATTTTATAATACCTTTGTTTAAATTGTTCATAAGCACTATAGCTTTGTCAACGTCTTCAGAGTTTACATTCTCACTTCTTATCTTTTTTATTATATCTATTAAAAGCTCAATACCTTTTTGCATCTCTTCCATTTGCCTTTTCATGTTTAATATAACATCTATACCGGCTATGTTTACCCCCAGGTCTCTTGCCAGCATAAGGATAAACTCCAGCTGCTCAAGGTCTTCTTCTGTATAAAGCCTTGTATTGCCTTCGGTTCTAGAAGGTTTTAAAAGACCTTCTCTTTCGTAAAGCCTAAGAGTTTGAGGGTGAATTTTATACATTCTAGCTACAGTACCTATAGTAAACACCGCTTTGGTTCTTCTTTCAGCGCTCATAGTTCTTCACTACCCTTTCAGGTTTTGGTAAAAGTTTATCAAGTTCTTTCAATAGTTTTTCAGCTTTTTTGCCATCACCCATAATCTTTGAAAGCATATTAAACTTAGGTACATCTATATGAGGTATTACAACAAGGTTACCATAGCCAACACCTTTTAATTTTGGCATACCCTTGCCAGAAACAACTATTTTATCGCTCTCTTTCGTACCGGGCGGTATTTCTACTCTTATATTGTCCCCTTTTAAATCTTTTATATCTATCGTAGTGCCCATAACAGCCTCTGGATAAGTTATATTTACATCTATATACAAATCATCACCTTCTCTTTTGAATATTTCATGGGGTAATATTTTGGTTATCACGTAGAGGTTGCCAGGTCTTCCACCAAATAGCCCCGCATGCCCCTTACCATCTACCACAAGCTTTGTACCATTATCAACACCTGGTGGAATGTTTACAGGGATAACTTCTTTTTTGAAGATATAAGATTGTCCTTTGCACTTTTTACAAGCTTCCCTTATGTAACCGCTACCACCGCATTGGGGACAGGTGGTAGATATAGAGAAAAACATAGCTCTTTGATTTATGTTTCCACTCCCTTTACAGGTAGGACATACCTTTTCAGAGTTTTTATCGTATCCATAGCCTCCACATGCATCACAAGGTACACCTTTTTCTACCTCTAAATTTACCTTTTTGCCAGTGTAGGCTTCTTCTAATGTCATCTCTACGGTTTTTACAATGTCTTCTCCATTTATAGGCCTTTGTCTTGAAGAGCTTCTTGACTTTCTACCGCCAGTGAATATATCTTCAGAAAACAAATCTCCAAAACCAAACACATCTCTTAGCAAATCTTCTAAGTTTCCAAAATCAGCGTTTACTCTCGTCCACGCTTCTTGCCCGCCCTGTTGTCCCATGCTAGCAGATAAACCTTCTTCTCCAAATTGGTCGTAAACTTTTCTTTTATTTTCATCAGAAAGTACCTGATAAGCTTGGTTTATCTCCTTAAATTTTTCTTCTGCCCCTGGTTCTTTGTTGAAATCTGGATGGTATTTCCTAGCCAGTCTACGATACGCTTTTTTAATCTCCTCTTGAGTAGCGTTTCTACTTACCCCTAAAATTTCATAGTAATCTTTCTTCATACTTAATATTATAAAATATTAGCTTATTATTGTCAAGTACTTTATGAGGCTGTTATAAAAATCAATCTCTAATATAAATCAGAGATAAAAATCAACTTATATGTTATATTGTTAACTATGTATATAACATTAAGATTCAAGCTTATTGAAAATAGTAAAGAAGACTTAGAGATATTGAAAAACCTAATGAAACTCCAATCATCAGCTGTTAGATATGCATATAACAGGATAAGAGAAGGCTATACAGATAAAGATATATACCATTTGATTAGAGAGAAATTTCCAAGTTTACCAACAAGGTATATACCTAGTGCAATAAATAAAGCAAAATCAATTAACAAAGAACATGAAACCATTGTATTTGGAAACAGAGAAATATTTGAAAAATTGTGCAAAAGCCATTTACAAGGAAAACAAAGAGAAAAACTAAAAGAACAATGGAGACAAAACAGGAAGTATAATCTAATTAGCATAGGAACTGCTAACAACACAGATAAAGGCAACAGACTATTACGTTTTGAAAAGAAAAATGATGAACTATATTTAAGAGTAAATATACAACCACGTAAATGGATATGGTTAAAAGTTAAAAGGCAAATAAGTAGTAAAAATGATAAATGGGCTGTATTAGGAGACATTAAATCTATACAAAGCTTTCAAAGCGAGCCAAGTTTCTGTAAGGGAGCCAATGGAAGGAATCTCGAACAGACTAACAAAGCTTGGCAAGTTTTGAGAGTAGCTCTTGTGATCCCGATCCTGGGGAAACCTTTTAATAGGGAGTACTCTTCCTTAAAGACTATACTAGTCTCAGGGAACGTGGAGAGGGTAGCAAGTAGGTTAGTTCCACATTAGGCTGGTGGGACGGACTCTACGTGAGTAGAGTAAATTTAGAACAGCCTTAGTACTTTATATCATTGTTTATAAAAGATTTCAACATATTTTACTAAAAGCTATATCTTATGATAATATTTATATACTTGTTTGGCTTTTAAGATTATAATATATATTATGAGAAAGTTATTTTACATAGAAGGCATGACATGTATGCACTGCGTTAATACTGTAAACAAAGCAATCGGGGCTTTAGAAGGGGTTAAAAGCTTCGATACAAAGCTAGACAAAAAATACTCAGAGGTAGAGTACGACGAGACAAAACTCTCAGAAGCCGATATAAAATCCGCCATTGAAGAATGGGGGTACAAAGTAGTAGATATAAAGTAATATGGTAGAAATAGTAAGTAGCTTTTCTGATATAAAAAAGCGATTCGAAGAATTGTCTTCTTCTATAGATGAAGAAAAGATAAAAAAAGAAATAGAAAAGTACGACCAAATGATGTCAGAACCAGATTTTTGGTCCGATCAAGAAAAAGCCAAAAGCATAAGTCAAAAAAGGAAAGCTCTTCAAGACAAATTAAATACTTACACATCTCTTAAAAGCCGTATAAAAGATTTAGATGAAATGGTAAGCGAACTGAAAGAAGAAGACTTAGATACAACGCTACTGATAAGCGAAGAGTTAGAAGCTGTAGAAAAAGATTTAAAGAAATTTGAGCTTGAGACTTACCTTTCTGATGAGATGGATATAAACAACGCCTATCTCACAATACAGGCTGGGGCAGGTGGAACGGAAGCTTGCGATTGGGCTAGCATGCTTCTTAGAATGTACACAAGATGGGCAGAAAAACATGGTTATGAAGTACAGCTTACAGATATAAATCCAGACGATGTAGCCGGTATAAAAAGCGCCACCCTTTATATAAAAGGACCTTATGCTTACGGTTATTTAAAATCTGAAAACGGTGTCCATAGGCTTGTAAGGATATCGCCTTTTGATGCCAACGCCAGAAGACATACATCTTTTGCTTCTGTGCTTGTGGTACCAGAGGTTAACGAAGATGTAAATATAGAAATAAAAGAAGAGGACCTGAGGATAGATACTTATAGAGCCTCTGGAGCTGGTGGTCAGTATGTAAACAAAACGGATACAGCCGTTAGAATAACTCATATACCAACTGGTATAGTAGTAGCCTGTCAGCAAGAGCGCTCTCAAATACAAAATAGAAGAAAAGCTATGGAAATGCTTAAAGCAAGACTTTATCAGTTAGAACTTCAAAAGATAGAAGAAAAGAAAAAAAGCTTAGAAGGACCAAAAACAGATATAGGATGGGGCTATAAAATAAGATCATACATATTCCAACCATCTCAACTGGTAAAAGACTTAAGAACCGGTGAAGAATCCGGTAATATAGAGGCTGTAATGGATGGCGAAATAGACAACTTTATAGAAGCTTACCTAAGAAAGAAGGCTCTAAACCAACTTTCTTTTGACAATCAAGAAGATGACCAATAAATTAAATATAGAGCTTTTATTTAAAAAGAAAAAAAATAAACAAAAAATCACAATGGTCTCTCTAAATAACTACATATCAGCTAAAATTTGCGAAGAAGCTGGCATTGATACCATTTTAGTGGGGGATTCTCTTGGCATGGTGTTTAAAGGAGAGCCAAACACCCTTGGAGTATCTTTAGAAGAAATGATATATCACGCAAAAGCGGTAAAAAGAGGGGCTCCAAATACGTTTGTTATAGTGGATATGCCTTTTATGAGCTATCAAAGCTCCATGGATGAAGCTGTTAAAAACTGCGGCAACGTTATAAAACAAACAAAAGCTGACGCTGTAAAAATTGAAGGTGGGAGCTATTTTGCACCTCTTATCGAGAAACTTACAAAGATAGGTATTCCCGTGTGCGCTCATATAGGCTTTACACCTCAGTGGATAAACACTATAGGAAAGTTTAGATTTATTGGTAAAACTGAAAAAGAAAAAAATATCATAAAAGAGGACTTTAACAGTGTAGCTGAGGCTGGGGCTTTTATGGTGGTGCTTGAAAGTATACCAGATTCTTTGGCAAAAGAACTTCATTCTGAAAGCGTTATAACAATAGGGATAGGTGCTGGAGGCAGTACCGATGGACAAGTGCTTGTGTTTGAGGACATCGCTGGTCTTGTGGATTTTATGAAACCAAAGTTTGTGAAAAGATATGCAAACGGCTATCAGATATTTTTAGAAGCTATAAAAAGCTATAAAAAAGAAGTTGAAGAAAACATATTTCCATCAGAAGAACATATTTACTAAATATTTCATGAGAAAACCCATTGATAGTAATATTAAGATCTAATATATTTAGCAGAAATTTTAGTGCGAGGTTTTAAAAATGATTGACAAAGAGAAGATTATAGAAGGTATAAAACTCTTCTTAGAAGGTATAGGAGAAGATATCACAAGAGAAGGCATAAAAGAAACTCCAGAAAGAGTCGCTAAGATGTGGGAGGAATTTGAAAAAGAGAGGTCCTTTGATTTTAAGCTTTTTGAAGAGTACAGCAACTATTCTGAAATGATTATAGTAAAGGATATACCTTTTTATAGCATGTGTGAGCATCATCTTTTACCGTTTTTTGGCAAAGCTCACATAGCATATATACCAAACAAAAAGATATGTGGGCTATCTAAACTTGTAAGAACGGTAAGGGCTATGGCTTTAAAACCACAAGTCCAAGAAAGGCTTACAGAGGAAATAGCCGATATAGTCCAAAAAGAATTAGAACCAATGGGAGTTGGTGTCGTAATAGAGGCAGAGCATCTTTGCATGTCTATGAGAGGAGTAAGATCACCAGGACATTGCACCGTCACTTCCTCTTTAAGGGGAAACTTTTTAAGCGATATTAGAACAAAGGAGGAGTTTTTTAAACTCATAAGACAATGAGGTTAAATAGATTTTTATCTTTGGCTGGGGTATGCTCTAGAAGAAAAGCAGATGAATATATAGAAAAAGGCTACGTTAAGGTAAACAACAATATAGTAAAAGAGCTTGGTACTACTATAAATCCAGATGAGGATATAGTAGAGTTTAGAGGGCGCATAGTAAAAGCTCAAAAACCAGTATATATAATACTAAATAAACCATGCTGCTATCTCACGTCTTTGGGAGAAAAAGAAGAAAAGCCCACCATAAGAGAACTAATAAAAGATGTGGGCGTTAGAGTATATCCAGCTGGAAGGTTAGATTACAACGTAGAAGGGCTTTTGATACTTACAAACGACGGAGAGTTGGCAAACAGAATAATACATCCAAGATACAAGCTACCAAAAGTATATATAGCCACTATAAAAGGCGAGATAGATGATGAAACGTTGGAAAAGATGAAAAGGGGCGTAAGGCTAGAGGATGGGTTTGTAAAACCAGATAGTTTGAAGCTTTTAAAAAGATTTAAAAATGGTGCAAACATAGAAATAACTTTCCATGAAGGTAAAAACCATCTTGTAAAAAGGTTTTTCTTAGCTTTTAAAAAGCCTGTAAAACATCTTATAAGAACAGCGATAGGCCCTATTTCTCTTGGTAATTTGCCAAAAGGTAAATGGAGACATTTAAAACCAGCAGAAATAAAACTTCTATTTGAAGCCCTACACTATAAAGCGTAAAGTTTCAAGTGGCGGATGGGGCGGGATTCGAACCCGCGGAAGAGCTCATCACCCTTCACACCGTTTCCAGCGGTGCGCCTTCGACCACTCGGCCACCCATCCTAAGGGTTTTATATTATATCATACGAATAAAGAACTCACTGAAGAGTTTTCATATATACGCTTTATAGCTTCACCTACTATTGGAGCTATGCTTACTATGTTTATTTTGCTAGATTCTTTACCTTGTTGGCATATGGTGTTGGTTAATACTACCTCTTCTAATATAGAGTTGTTTATACGCTCTAATGCTGGTCCAGATAAAACACCGTGAGTAGTTAGCGCTCTAACAGATTTTGCTCCTTTGTTTATAAGCATGTTGGTAGCAGCCACCAAGGTACCTGCCGTATCTATAATGTCATCTATTATGATGGCATCTTTGCCTTCTACGTTTCCTATAACGTCAAATACTTCCGCTTTATTTGGTTCTGGTCTTCTTTTGTATATGATGGCGATATTGCACCCAAGCTTATTGGCAAGCTGCCTTGCCCTTTCAGCACCACCAGCATCTGGGGATACTATAACAGTGTTGGGAGAATCTACTTTATATTTTATATAATCGTAAAGCACCGGTAAAGCCAAGAGATTATCCACTGGTATATTAAAAAAGCCCTGAATTTGAGGGGAGTGTAAATCCATTATCACAGCCCTTTGGGCTCCCGCTGTTGTAATCATATCAGCCAGCACTCTAGCGCTTATAGGAACACGTGGTTTATCTTTTCTATCTTGTCTTGCATAGGCAAAATAAGGTATTACAGCGGTTATACGATAAGCAGACGCTCTTTTAATAGCATCTAATAGTAGTACAAGCTCCATAATGTGATCGTTTATAGGAGCCGATAACGATTGTATAACAAATATATCTCCACCTCTCATAGATTCTTCTACCTGCACTCTTATCTCACCATCGCTAAATTTACTAAGAAGTGTTTTTGATAATGGTATATCAAGATATTCAGATATTTCTTGAGCTAACTTCATATTTGACGAACCGGCAATAAGCTTAATCGGTATACCCATTTCTAAACTCCTATAAAAGTTTCAGGATTTTAGTATTATAAACCAAATAAATTTCTATGATTATGAGATAAGTTATTGTAAATAAACTTTTATATGAGTAGGTTATTATTATGGATACGTTAACTATTGAAAAACCAGTTTCAGTAGAGTTACCCAACGAGTATTATATAGAAAAAATTAAAGAGCTAAAAGCTAAAAAAAGTGTTGTTATACTTGCTCATTACTACCAAAGACCGGAAGTCCAAGATCTGGCTGATTTTGTAGGGGATTCTTTGGAACTTTCAAGAAAAGCCCAGCAAACGGATAAAGATATCATAGTGTTTTGCGGTGTAAGATTTATGTGCGAAACTGCAAAAATCCTAAATCCCAATAAGAAAGTCCTACATCCAAATCCAGAATCTGGTTGCCCTATGGCAGACATGGCTACAGTCCAAGGAGTTTTAGAACTAAAAGAAAAATACCCTGATGCAGCGGTGGTGAGCTATGTAAATACATCCGCTGAGGTAAAAGCAGTATCAGATATATGTGTCACTTCTGCAAACGCAGTGAAGATTGTATCAAAATTAGAGCAAAAGCGTATAATCTTTGTGCCAGATATGGGGCTTGGAAACTGGGTAAAGAAAAATGTCCCAGATAAAGAGATTATCATATGGAAAGGTTTTTGCCCACCTCATTATGAGTTTGGCCTTTCTGATTTAAAAGCCCTAAAAGAGCGCTATCCAAACGCTGTGGTAGCAGCTCATCCAGAGTGCAATCCAAAGGTTTTAGAAAACGCTGATTTTATAGGAAGTACAAGCCAGATTATAAACTTTGCCACCACAACCCCTCATAAAGATATCATCGTTATAACAGAAGTAGGCCTAAAATATGTACTTCAAAAGAAAGACCCCACTAAAAATTATATTTTCCCTGAGGCTATGCATTATTGCGGTTCGCCGGTTTATTGCTGCACTATGAAAGGTGTGACGCTTGCAAACCTTTATACCACCCTAAGAGATGAGATAAACGAAGTAACGCTTCCAGAGGATATCATATTAAAAGCTCAAAAACCCATAGAACGTATGCTAGAATTATCTAAATGAACAAAAACATATGGCTATTTAGCCTAACGAGTTTTCTCACAGATGCATCTTCTGAAATTATATTTCCAATTTTACCGCTTTTACTTACTATACTTGGAGCATCTACGTTTGATATAGGTATTGTAGAAGGGCTTTCAGAGTTTTTATCAAACTTTTTAAGGATTTTTAGCGGGGATTTAGCGGACAAACTAAAGGCAAAACCTCTTATAATAGGAGGATACCTTACTTCTGCCATATCAAAGAGTTTATACATATCAAGTATAGTCCTAAACACATGGTTTTTTGTGCTTTTAGGAAGATCTTTAGATAGAGTAGGAAAAGCTATAAGAAGCCCCGGAAGAGATGCACTCTTATCTTTATCTGTAAAAAAAGAAAAAACAGGGCTTGCCTTTGGTATACATAGAACCGCTGACACACTTGGGGCTCTTGTAGGAAGTCTTTTTGTGCTTCGGTTTTTTTATAGGTTTGGTTCTAATGAGAGTTCCATAAAACATCTTATCATCATAGCTCTTATACCGGCTTTTTTGGCCATTGTGCCACTTTTGTTTGTCTTTGAACCTCCAAGGGATTTAAAACTTACAAAAAAAGAAGAGGCTATATCAAAAGATTTTTACATATTCTCTCTTGTAATATTTCTGTGTCTTAGTACAAACTTTAGCTACGCTTTTTATATACTCATAGGAAAAGCCTCAAACCTGTCTTTTTTTGATATATCCCTTGGGTATGTGATATTTAACCTTATATATACGCTTTTTGGCATACCCGTTGGAAAACTTTACGACAGCATTAAAAACAAACATGCTTTATTTAGTGTCACGCTTTTGATATTGGCTATAGCTCAGTTTGGTGCAAGTCTAAATTTTTACATAGGATTTTTGGTTTTTGGTCTTTTTAACGCCTTTTATGAAATAGTAGGTAGAAGCTTGGTGAGTTTATACGGTGTAAAAAAACGCTCAAAAGCTTATGGGATATATGGATTTTCTGTGGCAAACGCCACACTTTTTGCAAACCTTATAATAGGTATACTATCTCATTTTATAAATTTGTCTTTGGCTTTTAAGATAGAAAGTGTTTTAAGTATCATATTTTCGGTAGTTTGGTATTTGTATAACAAAAAATTATACGTTAGGGTATAGTTATCACAAACAAAGCCCCAGCACTTGAGGGAAGGGCTTTTATATCCCAGCCATGTTTTTGTATGATGGCTTTTACGATGCTAAGACCAAGACCTGTGCCAGTGGGTTTGCTAGAATAATAAGGCAAGAAGATTTTGGATATTTCTTTTATACCCTCGCCGTTGTCTTGGTATATAATCTCCTTTGGTTTTATCTCTATTTTTATCTTGGTGCTTTTAGATTCTATGCTGTTTTGGATGAGGTTCATAAACACGATCTTTATCTTTTCTTTGTCAAACTCCAAAATATTGTCTCCTATTATCTCAAAATCTACGCTATAGGGTTTGTAAAGCTCTATTGCTTCTAAGATTGCATCTTTTATAGATTGAGTAGATTTATCAAGTATTTCTATATTTGAAAAGTCTTTAAAATCTTGAAGAAGTTTTAATATCTTGTCTATTTCTTTTAAGACTATATCTCCTACGGCGTTTATGGTATCTTGGAGTTTTTCTGGATGATTTTTTGATATTCTAAGAAGCCTTTCTATGTTTAGTTTTATAGGGGTAAGGGGGTTTTTTAGCTCGTGGGCTACTCTTTGGGCGGTTTCTTTCCAAACAGAAAGCCTTTGAGCGTTTACCATAGGGCTTACATCTTCAAAGATAAAGATTTTTTCGTTTTCTGAGAGTTCTATTATATCTTGTCTTATGTTTTTATCTTTAAAATCTAAATTTTTTATATCGGTGTTTCCAAACATATCTAAAAATGCTTTGTTTACTCTTATTACATTGTAGTCTTTGTCTACGTAAGCTACACCTATCGGTATGTTGTCAAGGAGTTTATTTAGCTGGTCTTTTTCTTTTATAAGGTCTTGATAGAGCTTTTTAAGGTTTTCTTTCATATATTGAAAAGCTTGTATTAGTTCTGATAATTCGTCGTTGGTTCGTGGAGTTGGTAGTTTTGTATCGAGGTCACCTTTTGCCAAAGTTTTAGCAGCTTCCGATAGTTCTTCAATGGGCTCTGATATATGACGGGCTAAAAATATACCAAACCAAACGGTAAAAAGCACCACCATAAGAGCCAATATCACGATAAAAGCAACGTAGTTTCCATTTAAGATATCTCTTGTTTTTACAAGCACAATAAACTCTTTGGCAAAGCGGTTTAAGGCTTTTGAAGATTTTTCAAGCTTAGCATCTTTACCTACCACAAATACATACGCTTTGTCTCCTTTCATTATACATATGCTGTAAGATTTTTGATTTTCTACAATGGGATTGTCGCAATCAGATACTTCGTGCACAGCCCTTATATCAAAATGATTTACAAGAGAATAAGGGTCTTCATAAAAAACCAACCTACTCAAAAAATTTCTATAAAGAATAGCTTTTTCATATTGGCTTTGTTCGATCTCTTTGGAAAGTTTTATAGATGTTCTTAAAACAAGCTTGGTCTTATCGCTTATAAAGGTTTTAACGCTTTCTACTATCACAAAGCTTGATGCAAACATCATAAGAGATATTGGTAAAAACATATAAAGGAGTATTATGGTGGTTATTTTTGTACGTAAGGTTTTTTTCTTGGTTTCGTAATATAATTTTATAAATTTTCTAAATATTATAACACTAGCCAGTAAAAGAGCAAAAAGGTTTATATTGATGATAGCAAGAAAAGCGTATATATTTATAGAGGGGTTATGTTTTAAATTTAGTACAAAACCTATATTTGAGGTTAAGACTATTGATAATGCTAAAAGCCCTAAAACTAAATTAACTTTTTTCTTGAATGTGTTTATGTTTAACCATCTCACCTTGCACCAAGTATATAGCCATCTCTGATACGTTTTCAGCGTGATCGGCTATTCTTTCAAAATGTCTTGCCACCATTTCCAAAGATATAGCCCTTTTTATATTGCGCTGATCTTCCATAACATATGTGATGAGCTCTCTTTCAAGCTGATGATAAAGCTCATCTACCATATCGTCCCTTTGAATGACTTTTTTGGCTAACTCCGTATCTTTTTGTAAAAAACTTATGACGCTATCACTAACCATTTCTTTTGCTATATCAGACATCATGGTAAGATTTATGTAAGGTTTTAAAGGTGGCTCTTGAGATAAAAGTATAGATCTTTGAGCTACGTTTTCTGCTTCATCCGCCATACGTTCAAGATCCGATACAATTTTATACACTCCCATTACAAACCTAAGGTCGCTAGCCTCTGGCTGATAAAGGGCTACCATCCTTATACAATCTTGTTCTATCTTAACTTCCATAGTGTCTATATCGTCGTCTCCTTTTATCACCTCTTCGGCTAAATCTACGTTTTGATCAAGAAGCGACTTCATCGCCTTTTCTATGGCAGTTTGCACCATAGAAGCCATCTTTATAAGCTCTTTTTTTGTCTCTTCCAATTCTTCAAAAAACTTCATACATTAAATATTATAATATTTTTGTTAAGATTTCGTTAATTTTTTGTATTTAGCTTTTAACAAAACAAACACTCAAACATTAACCAAACACCATATAGTTGAATATATGTTTAGGTATAGTGTAAAATATGTATAATAATTATATAAAAAACTTTGTATCTACATAGACTTCAATGCAAAAATTTAAGTTAGCTCTTGACAAACAAAAACAAAAAATGTTAACCTTATACCCATGAGTTAGCAATGAAAAATTTTATTTAGGAGGTAGTTATCATGAGAAACCGTTTGGGTATTCTCATGAGCTTACTCCCAGGAATGAGGAAACACATAGCGCTAATACTTAGCGCTTTCCTGATTCTTGGCGTAGGCTCAGAAGCAAAAGCTAATACAGTCCAAAGGGACTGCTATTCTAAAAATGTTTATGTGTCATGGTATGGGCGTGCAAGACGCATTTACACCGCTAATGGTAAGGTTTACAATCACGATCTTTACTTTGCCGCCTCCAAGACTCTTCCTTTTGGCACAATGCTTTTTATAGAAAATCCAAGAAACCATAGATCTGTGGTAGTAAAAATAGTAGACAGAGGACCATTTGTAAGAGGAAGAGCATTAGATCTTTCTTACGGAGCAGCAAAAGCCCTAGGCATATTGGTTCAGGGGGTAGCAAGAGTGAGAGTAATGTCACTAAGCTGTTCTTACGCCTATAGGAAAAATGTTGATATAATAAAAGATATTATAAGAACATCCAGGGATTCGTAAGCTAAATATTTAAGTGGTATCATTCATTTATGAAGCTAGTTATAATTGCTAACAGGATTCCTCTGATAGCCAGAGGAATGGAGCCACTTACATTTGAAATCCATAACTATAAAGGTAGGCACTGGACCATCGTTTGCCAGATACTACATACCCTCTCAAAAAAATGCATTAGAGATTCTAAATACATTAGCTGAAAACTAATAGCACAAAATAGCTTATAATTATTATAATACGGGGTGTAGCTCAGGTGGTAGAGCACAGGCTTCGGGAGCCTGGGGCCGCAGGTTCAAGTCCTGTCACCCCGATATTATAGGGGATGTAGCTCAGTCGGGAGAGCGATGCCATCGCAAGGCATAGGTCGGGGGTTCAACTCCCCTCATCTCCATAATACTTTGAATTGAATATAATAAACTGAATCGTCAGTCATATATCATAGAAACTAATTAATTTTATGATATAATTAAAAGTATGAATATAAGGGGTCTTGGCACCATAGCCATAAAACTTCTCACCGGAGATTCTGGTAAATTTTTTACACTAATTATGGGTGTCGGGTTTGCTGTGTTTTTGATGCTTCAAATGACATCCACATTTTTTGGTGTAATAGCAAAATCTGGTTCCAGCATATACAATACAGGCGCTGATATGTGGGTAATGGATAGGAGTGTAGATAATTCAAAAGACAACATACCTCTTCCAGATTACGTGCTTGATTATGCAAGAAGCTTACCCGGGGTTCTTTACGCTGCTCCAATATATGTAGGAGGTGGAACCGTTAAACTTCCAAACGGAAGATATCAAGCTGTGGATATAGTAGGCCTTGATGATGTTTCTTTAATGGGTAGACCCATCATGATAAAGGGGAATATAAACGATATATATTCAAGCTACGCTTTTATAGCTATAAAAGATGCGGATTTAAAAAAGCTTGGAAACGTTCATATAGGTTCTACCTTTGAAGTAAACGATCATAAAGGGGTAATAGTGGGTTTTGCCAAAACTGCAATGTCTGGGCTTTTTGGAAATCCAACCCTATATACCACCTATACAAGAGCTACCGAGGATTTACCCACTACAAGGTTTACGATATCTTACGTACTTTTAAAGCTTAAAAACCCCAAATACATACCAGAGATTAAAAAAGCTATAGCTAAGCTTGGTTATAGAGCCTTAACCTCTAAAGAATTTACTAAGATAAATGCCCATTTTTACATGTTTAAAACTGGGTTTGGTATGAATGTATTAATTATGACACTGGTAAGCTTCATAGTAGGGCTTTCGATAGCAGGGCAGACATTTTATACGTTTGTTTTGGAGAATCTTGAAAAATTTGGGGCCTTAAAAGCTATAGGAGCTACTAGGAAAGAGCTTGTTTTTATAATAGTAATTCAAGCGGTTTTGGTGGGGTTTGTAGGCTACGGAGTTGGAGTGCTTTTATCCTCATCGATGATAGCTTTAGGACATCTCAAAGTTCCAAACTACGCAGCTATGGTGGGATACGGCAACATGCTAGCAGCTTTGGTGATGGTTGTATTTATAACAGCCTTCGCTAGTTTCTTAGGAGTAAGAAAGGTATTAAAAGTAGAGGCTTTTGAAGTGTTTAGAGGATAAAATGGAGGATAAAAAAATATCCATACGAGTGCAAAATCTCACAAGATGCTTTGGGACTGGTGAAGCTAAAACGTGTGCTGTGAAAAATGTAAGTCTAGACATATATTACGGAGAGATGTTGTATATAGTAGGGCCTTCTGGTTCTGGTAAAACCACGTTTTTAAGCCTAATATCTGGGGTTTTGAGACCAGACAACGGTAAGGTAATAGTAAAAGATACAGATATATGGTCTTTAGACACGGATTCGTTGGCAAGGTTTAGGCTAAACAACATAGGTTTTGTTTTCCAAGATTACCATCTTTTTCCTAGATTGAGCGTTTTGGAAAATGTAGCTATACCTCTTGTTTTAAAAGGTGAAGACTGGGACAAAGCTATAAATTTGGCAAAAGAAAAACTTCAAATGGCCCAGCTTCCAGAATCTAAATACGAGCTTCCAGCTTACAAGTTATCTGGCGGGGAGCAACAGAGAGTAGCAATAGCAAGGGCTCTCGCCACAAATCCTACAATACTGGCTTTGGACGAACCTACCGCCGCTTTGGATGGAGATACCGGTAAAAAAGTAATGCAACTTATAAAAGAAAGAATGCTTACGCCAGAAAGGACAATATTGGTTATAACCCACGATAGCAGAATATTTGAAGATGCCACTAGAATAGTGCATATGGAAGATGGTGTTATAAAAGAGGCTTCTTTGGATGAAATACACTAAACCGTGGCAGACTTGTAAATCGTGGCAGACTTGTGAAGCGTGGCAGACTTGTAAATTTTTGGCTTTTAGGAGGTAAAAATGAATACAAAAACAAAAATTTTGATAGCTTTAGCTATTCTTGGTATCATAGCAGGTATTATAAGCGCTCACATATACGGATCAGCTCCAAAACCACCGCCACCTGTATATATGACAAAAGACCCTTTTAAAAATGGCGTTTATGCAAACGGCATTATAGAACCAGTACAAGCCAGTGGGGAGAGCATAAATGTATACCCTGAGGTATCTGGAAATGTAACAAAGGTTTTTGTAAAATACGGTGAGTTTGTGCAAAAAGGACAACCGCTTTTCCAAGTGGATGACAGCGTACAAGCCCAAACGGTCAAACAGCTTTACCATCAAGTGCAAGCAGACTATACAAAATATCAAGAGCTTTTACACGAACCAAGACCCCAAGTTTTGGCCGTTTCAAAGGCTCAAGTAGATTACGCCAAAGCGCAGCTTGCTTATGCCCAGTCAAACTATAAAAAGCTTTTAAACTCTTATAAACTAAACCCAAAATCTGTATCAAAACAAGATTTAGATAACGCAAAAAACGCTTTAAAAGAAGCAAAAGAAAATCTTAAAGTGGCAATTAAAAATTATGAACTCACAAAGGCGGGAGCATGGAGTTATGATATAAACACCCAGTATCAACTTTACAAAGCCGATAAGCATGCTTACCAAAGTGCTTTGGAACTTTTAAAAAGATATACGGTAAAAGCGCCGGTATCTGGAACTGTTTTAGAGCTAAACGTGGAAAAAGGGGACTATGTATCACCTTCTGGTGTTTATTATACTTATACACATTCTTACGTTACACCTGTAAGACTTGGTCAAAGCTCCAATGGAGAGCTTCAAGTTAGAGCATTTATAGATGAAATACTTCTTGCAAAACTACCACCTATAAAAGACTTAAAGGCCGTTATGTTTATAAGAGGTACCAACATATCTGTGCCCCTCAAATTTGTAGCGGTAGAACCTTATGTAACACCTAAGATAGAACTATCGGATGAGCTACTAGAAAGAGTAGACGTAAGAGTTCTACCTGTAATATTTAGATTTAAAAAGCCTAAAAACGTAAACCTCTACCCAGGACAGCTTGTAGACATATATTTAGAGGGCAAATAATATGAAAAAGGCTATAGTTGTTATTGGTATAGGAGCTCTGATATTAAACTCTTGCGCTTTTTACGCAAAACCAACAAATGTATCTATAAAATATCCAAGCGCTTTTAAAGAAAAGCTTTCAAAATACGAACAAGTCTACACCACAAAAGATCAAAACCTTTACAAACACTGGTGGAAAACCTTCAACGATAAAACCCTAGATTACTATGTAGACTTAGCTCTCAAAAACAATACAAACTACCTTATAGCTCTTAAAAATATAGAACTCTCGAAGGCTTATGTACTTGAAAACTCATCTGTGCTTTTTCCAAATTTTAACCTAAATGTATCCGGTACAAGACAAAAACTATCTAAACGGACACCCACCGGAAGATTTTTCAGTATAGCGCCCTATACCACCTACAACCTCTCTGTAAGTGCCTCATATGAGATAGATCTTTTTGCAAAAGCTCTAAACGCCTATAGATATTACAAAGAAAATGTAAAAATATCAAAAGAAGAAGCCAAAGCCATTAAAAACGCCCTCATCATGAACACAGTAAACAACTACTATCAAATAGTAGAAAATGCACATTATATAGAGCTTTTAGAAAAAGAAATAAACATAGCAAAGAAAAACTTAGAGCTTGCACAAACAAACTACAAAGCCGGACTTACATCTTATCAAAATGTAGACCAAGCTAAAAGCTCATTGCTAAATTTAGAACAAACGTTAGAAACCTACAAAGCCCAAAGAAAAGTGTTGGTAAATGCCTTTGCTTACCTTTTGGGAGAATATCCAGAAGACTTTAAATTTTCTATATACGGTACGTTGCCAAAGGATTTTGCTATACCAAAAGCAATACCCTCCACAGTGCTCACCACAAGACCAGATGTCAAAGAAGCTATGTACAATGTAATAAACAGTGCTTACGAGAAAAAAATCGCTTTGGCGAACTTCTTTCCATCTTTTGATTTAACTGGTAGCTACGGCTTTCAATCCCAGCAGCTAAATAACCTCGTGACCCAGCCAAGTATATCTTGGAATTTTGGCCTAAACATTATAGAACCTATACTAAACTGGAATCAAAACTTAGGTTTATACAAAGCGTCAAAAGTAGCTTTGGCTCAAAGCATACTAAACTATAGACAAACTGTTTTAAAGGCTTTTAAAGAAGTGGATGATGCTATCGCTCAATATAAAACAGATGATATTAATTATAAAAGCCTAAAAAAAACATATCAAACCGCGTTGGATCAATACCGCATAGCGCTTGCAAATTACAAAGCAGGACTTACTCCTTACAGCAGTCTACTCACTTATAAAACAAATCTAATTGAATCTAAAAAAGCCCTTTTAGATCAGAAACTAAAACTTATACAAGATATATCGTCTTTATACAACGTATTGGGGTATTAAGAAATCAGCTTAACTCTTTTTCTAAGTACTCTTTTAACATGTCAGGGCTTTCCATCTTCGTTATCACACCGGCTTTTATAAAGGATATATCACCGGTTTCTTCTGATACCACCACCGCTAAAGCATCTGATTCTTCGGTGATACCAACCGCAGCCCTATGCCTTGTGCCGTATTTTTTGGGAAGGTCTTTATTTTTAGACAATGGCAATACGCAAGAAGCGTACAATATTTTATCTTCTTTTATTACAACAGCACCATCATGCAGAGGTGTCATAGGATAAAATATCGTTATAAGAAGTTCTACAGATACAGTTGCATCTATATAAGAACAACCATCTATGATATCTTCTAAGCTTTGGCTTCTTTCTATGACAATGAGAGCCCCTATTTGTCTTTGGGATAAAAAAGAGCAAGCCATTGCTATACGTTCTATTACCTTTTGGGTGGCTTGAGAATTTTTTTGTATGCTGGTTCTCTCACCAAGTCTTGATAATGCTCTTCTTATCTCCGGTTGGAATATTATAACAAGTACCACTATGCCTAAGGTCCAAAGTTTTTCAAAGATAAAAGACATGGTCTTAAGACCTAGGGCTTCAGATAGCATCCAAATAAGAGCTATTACAATTACACCCTTTAGTATTTGACCTCCCCTTGATTTTGCCATGTAATATATGACTTCGTATACGAGAAAATAGACCAAAGCTATATCTATAATATCTTTAAGGGTGATAAAATGCAGTATCTCAAGCATAATGATAATTCCTTATTGCATCTAAAAGCGCTATAAACTCTTTAGTAGTAGCTACATCATGGGTTCTTACAATATGGCAAGCGTTTTTTGTAATACTTTGGGCTATAGACCCAAGACTTCCTACAAGCCTTTGCTCTGGGGCTGGTATAGATTCTTTTTGTAAAAACTCTTTTATCACTATACCTATAAAAGATTTTCTTGAAGTACCTATAAGAATTGGCCTATCAAGACTTCTAAGAGCTTCTATCTGATTTAAAATTTCTAAGTTGTGCATAGGTTTTTTGGCAAAGCCTATACATGGGTCTATGATTATGCCGTTAAAGAGATTATACCCAAGTTCTAAAAGCTTTGTCTCTTGGCTTTTAAAATGATTTATAATTTCAAGGGTTATATCCTCATACTCAAAATCTGTATGGGGCCACTGATTTGGTTTGTACGAAGAGGAATGTCCTATGATGTAAGGGCAGTTATAAACAGCTATAGTTTTTAGTATATCATCGTCAAAAACTCCACCACTTATATCGTTTATAATATCTGCCCCTTCTTCAAGACATACCCTAGCAGTATTGGAAAAATATGTATCTATGGATATCCACACATTCTTAAACTCTTTTCTTATCTTTCTTAAGGGTTCTAAAAGCTTACGAACCTCTTCCTCAGAAGATATTTCCTCTGCTCCAGGTCTAGTAGATTGAGCTCCTATATCTATTATATCTGCACCCTCTTTTATAAACTCTTCTACTCTAAAAAGTATATCTTTCTCATCCACCCTTGAAGGTGCGTAAAAGGAATCTTTGGTTATATTTATAACTCCCATTACAAGTGGTTTCATGTCTGAAAGGTGCAAAACTTTTGTGTTGTAAGATATGTTGTAACGGTGCTCTTTGCCAAAATTAATAATATGCTTTATAAGTTCTTTAGCTATTTTTGGTTTTGTGGCTTTTAAAAGCTCAAAAATACCAAACTTATTTCCTATAACAAATGCATATTTCCCCTGATTGTGGCAAAATACACCAAAACGAGCAGCATTTTCTAGCACGTTTTTCTCTAAAAAGCCCTCAAACTTTATAGCAAAAGAGGGCACTATTTTAGATACGTCTTCGGTTTTAATACTGTAATGGATATTTCTTTTTATATATACATGGACGTCTTTTGACGTATTTAAAAATGTTATTTTCATCAGTGCATTTTTATAAGCTTTGCAGTTTTATAAATTTTTATATACTCTTGGACACTTCTTCTCCAAGAAAAATCCTGAGCCATGGCGTTTGAAACAATGTTATACCATTCGTTGTCTTCTGGAATGTATTTTTTCTGATAAACTATCATAGCCCTTGCCATAGTATAAAGAAAATCTTTGTAGGTGTAATCTTCAAAAGAAAAACCAGTACCGTGCTCGTTGTCTTCGTTATAATCTACAACGGTATCCGCTAAACCACCAGTTTTATGCACTATGGGTATAGCTCCGTATCTCATAGCAATCATCTGGCCTATACCGCAAGGCTCGTATTCAGAGGGCATCAAAAACATATCAGCTCCGGCATAAAGCTTTCTAGATAATATATCGTTATATTCTATCCTAGCTGCAACGTATCCCATGTTTCTTTTAACCATATCAAGCACTTTACCCTGATAATAATAATCTCCAGAGCCTAAAAATATAAAATCGTAACCTATTTTTACAGCATCGTCTACAGCTTTTTCTATCAAATCAAGCCCTTTTTGTTTTGCAAGCCTTGCTATAAATGCTGCCAAAGGTCTTGTATGAGGAGTTTCAAGCCCAAAAAGTTCTTTCACATACATTTTATTTTTTTCTTTGCCCGCTTTAAAGGTATTAATATCGTAGTTTTGATACAAACTTTTATCTGTGGCAGGGTTCCAAGATTCGGTATCTATTCCGTTTAAAATCCCAAAAACGTATCTTTTCTCCCTCAGCACACCCTCAAGGCCAAACCCCATATTTGTTTGAATTTCTTTAGCATGTGTTTTGCTTACAGTAGTTATAACATCAGAATGCACTATACCGCCTTTTAAAAAATTAACTTGATTGTAAAATTCTAAATCCTCTGGATTAAAAAGCCCCCACGGTATACCTATTTGAGGTAAAATATGACCTAGGAATATACCTTGAAAAGCTATGTTGTGTATAGTAAGCACCGTAGCAGTCTCATCAAGATGCTTAAAATATAAATCTTTATAAACAGCCACCAGCGCTGTATGCCAATCATGAATGTGTATTATATCTGGGATATGACAAACGTGAGACAAGGTTTCCAAAGAGGCTAACGAGAAAAAGGCAAACCTAAGATAATTATCCTCGTAAGGGCCTTTTGGGGTACCATAAACATATTCTCTTCCAAAAAATGTCTTTTGGTCTATTAGAAATATATCTACATTGTCTAAATTAGTTTTATATATATGAAAATCGTAATACACACCGCCTAAATTTAACGTATGCTGTGTGATGAATTGAACATTTTGGGCTTTTATTGACTTGTAAAATGGAAGTATTACTGAAACTTGATGCCCTAGGTTTACAAGCTCTTTTGCCAAGGACTGGACCACGTCACCCAACCCACCCACCTTCACCAGAGGCTCGCACTCAGAAGCCACAAAGCATATTTTCATATTTTAATTTTACCATACAAACAACACCTTTAAGAAACAAAAAATTATATAATATTTACATGGAGGTCAAAAACACTACAAGCGAAGAACTAATAAGTATAGAAGATTTTTCAAAGGTAAAGCTGGCTTTAGCTAAAGTTTTAGATGTGGAAGAAGTGCCAAAATCCGATAAACTTTTAAAATTAGAAGTAAAGATAGGAGATGAAAAAAGGACAATATTAGCAGGTATAAAGCAGTATTACAGCAAAGATGAGCTTGTGGGCAAAAAAATCCTCGTAGTATACAATTTAAAACCAAGAAAAATGATGGGCTTTGAATCTCAGGGTATGGTATTAGCCCTGTCCGATGGGGATAACTTCTCCTTGATAATACCAGATAAAGATGTAAAAGATGGTACCTTTGCAAGATGATACATATTACTTTTATTCAATACTTACTGTCAGCTGTATCTGGCGTATTTGTAGGACTTATACTTTCTTTAATAGGAGGTGGGGGGTCTATACTGGCGGTACCGTTGCTACTTTACTTCGTAGGACTTGACAATGGAAACTTAAGCAAAGAACAAGACAATATCGTTAAACATCTTGCTATAGGCAGTACAGCGTTGGCGGTAGGTATAAACGCGTTTATCAACTCCATGTTTCATTTCAAACATGGAAACGTCAGTATAAAAGAGGGTTTTATCTTTGCAATACCCGGTATAATAGGCTCTTTTCTGGGGGCTAAAGCGGGGGCTTCTTTAAGAGGCGCAGATTTGTTGGTGGCTTTTGGGTTTATGATGATAGCTATAGCTTTCTACGTAATGTCTACAAAAGAAAAGAAAGAGTTTCACAAAGAAGGAATTGCAGGAAATCCTTTTTTAATAGCTTTGTCCGGATTTTTCGTGGGTATTCTATCTGGGTTTTTTGGTATAGGCGGTGGTTTTTTGATAGTGCCAGCACTTCTTTTTAGCACAAACTTAAGCACTATAAAAGCTATTGGCACCTCTTTGATATCGGTAGGTATGTTTGGTATAACAACTGCCATAGTATATGCTACAAAACACGAGGTGGATTTTCTCATAGCCATCTGTTATCTAATAGGTGGTTTTTTAGGCGGGTTCTTAGGTGTGAAACTGGCAACTAGATTAAACGCAAAAAAACTAAAAACCTTTTACGCTATAGCGGTTATACTTGTAGGCTTATACATTATATACAGAAACATAAGATAATCAATCTAATTTTCTTATAATCTCTCTTAAAGAGGATACAGAGTACTGAATCGTTTTGTCCTCTTTTATCTGTTTTTCTATCTTTTTGATAGAATGGTTAACGCTTGAATGGGACTTTATGTTAAAAGCCTTTGCTATCTCAGCAAGAGAAAAGCCCGTAAACTCTCTTGATAAAAAGATAGCTATATGTTTTGCTGTAGCGTACTTTTTGTTTTTATAGCTTTTATTAAAGATATCCATACCAATGTTAAAATAGTTTGCTACAGCTTTTTTAATCTTGTCTATGCTTATTTCTTTTGGTGTGTTGGTAACTGTGGTAGAGTTGTAATGCGTGGCAGAGTTGTAAGCTTCTAATATAGAAACGCCTTTTGCCTTTATCTGAAGCACAAGACCTTCAATCTCTCTAGCGTTGTTGGTGGTATTGTCTTTTATATAGGATATAAGCCTTTCGTCTACGTTTAGTCCATAAATCTGAATCTTTTGTTTTATAATAGAAAGCTTTATTTGATCATCTATGCTGGTTTCCACCAAAAGACCACCTTCAAACCTACTTACAAGCCTTTCGGAGATATCTTTTATGTCTCTTGGATGCTTATCGCTTGCAAATACTATATGTTTGTTGTATTGAAAAAGATAGTTAAATATGTTAAAAAGCTCCATCTGCGTACGTTCTTTACCAGACAAAAACTGTATATCATCTATGAGTAAGATATCTACGCCTTTGTATTTTTCTCTAAAGCTTATTATATTGCCAGCCTTTAAATAATAAACCATTTCCTCTGTAAAATCGTTCATGGATGTATATATAACGCTTTTTCCAAGAGAGTAAGCTCTGTTGCCTATAGCTTGCAAAAGATGCGTTTTACCGCTTCCTACCTTCCCGTATATAAAAAGGGGGTTATATATAGAATTTTCATCTGTAGCCACTTCTAAAGATGCCCTATAAGCCACTTCGTTTTGTTTACCCACTATAAAGTTATCAAATGTATACTTAGAAGATATACCTTCTTTAAAAGCGGTTTTATTTTTTACATCAGAGGGGTTCAACTTAGTTTCAGCGTTAGGGTATGAAGGTATAGACATGCTAAAAGGCGCTTTATCTACGGCAGTTTGCCTATCAACACTATCTCTGTAAGTTGAATAACTTATGTCTATATTAGGATTATCTTGCTCTTTTATCACAAGTTTTATGGAAAAGCCTTTCTTATAAGCTTCATCTCTTAGTATGTTACCAAGGGTTTGATGTATCCAGTTTTTTGATTGCTCTGTGGGGCATTCCAATACAAGGCTTTTTCCTTCAATAGCTATTGGTTTTAAGCTTTTAACAAGGGCCATTGTAGGTTTGTCAATTTTCTTGCTTATACCAACAAGTATGTTTTCCCATATGCCTTTGCAGTCTTTATTGGTATTTTTTTGATTTGAAAATCCTAAAACACCAAAAAATTCACTTTTCCTATTTACCTTTATTTTTTTAAATTGATTTAGGTTCTTATTCATATGTTTTAAGTATATAGGTCTCGTTAGTGTTAAAAATACAAAAAAAATAGAAACTTATCAATACCTTTTATATTTTGATCTAAATGCTTAAAGAACCTTAAT